>NZ_JBQKEV010000011.1:0-82039 GCF_052121135.1 Bifidobacterium sp. LCP19S3_E9
ACAACATACACCACCAACACCACCCACGCAAACCAACCACCCAACCACCACCCAACAAACCCTACAAAACACAAGCAAACACCGGCGTGTCGAAAACACCACACACCACACCACAACAAACCCACCACAAACGGACATCACAGCGTGGTATTCCTGAGGTATGAGCAAAAAGATCGCAGTATTGACCGGCGCCGGCATCTCGACATCAGCCGGCATCCCAGATTTCCGCGGGCCCGACGGCGTGTGGACCAAACACCCCGAGCAGACCAAGGTCTACGACATCGACGCGTTCCTCACCAATCAGAAGGATCGCGAATATTCGTGGCGTTGGCAGAAAGAATCCCCCGTGTGGAACGCCCAGCCTGGCGCCGCACACAAGGCACTCGTCAAACTTGAGAAGGCGGGGCTCCTGACGCTCCTTGCTACGCAGAACTTTGATGCGCTGCACGAGAAGGCTGGAAATTCGCCGGATATCATCGTGAACCTGCACGGAACCATCGGCACGTCCCACTGCATGAAGTGCCACGCAAAATACGACACCGCAGACATTATGGCGCGCCTTGACGAGGAACCGGACCCGCACTGCCATCGCCGGCTCAAGTACCAGGGCGACATGCCGTGCAACGGCATTATCAAGACGGATGTCGTGTATTTCGGTGAGATGCTGCCGGACGGGGCGATGGAGAAATCGATGCGGCTGGTGTCTCAGGCCGACGAGTTCTGGGTGATCGGTTCGACACTTGAAGTGTTCCCGGCGGCATCACTCGCCCCGGTCGCCGCACAGGCCGGCGTGCCCGTCACCATCATGAATATGGGCAAAACGCAGTACGACAACATCGCCACGCGGCTGATTCATGAGGATATCGCCGTCGCGCTGCCGAAACTCGTGGACGAAACCATCGCCGAAGCGCAGGCGGATGAGCAGTAAGCACTGAAACTTGCGTTTGCGCCGCGCGGCAAGCAACCACGGCAACGGGCGAAGCATAACGGCCCCGGAACCTTGAGAATCCAAGGTTCCGGGGCCGTTGCCATACAGAGGCAGATGGCGGACCGTCAGTAGATGCGCTTGGGGTCGAAACCGGCCTGCTTCAACGCTTCGAGTACGCGGTCGATGTGGTCGGGGCCGTTCGTTTCGACGGTGACCCCGAGGGCGACTGCATTCGTGTAATGACCGGACGCCTTGAACTGGTCGTGGTCGAGGGCGATCACGTTGGCACGCTGCTCGGCCAGCACTTGAGCGACCTTGAGCAGCTGTCCCGGCAGATCTGGCAGCTCGACCTCGAAGTTCATGATGCGGCCGCGGGCAATCATGCCCTTCTGAATGACCGCGCCGATGGTGACGGTATCGATGTTGCCGCCCGACATGATCGGGACGACGACATGCGGACCGGGAGCGGACGCGAACTTGCGCGAACGCAGGTTCAGATGTTCCAATGCGGCGAGCGACACCGCACCTGCGGCTTCGACGACGAGCTTGTGCTTCTCGAGCATCAGGAGGATCATCTCGTTGATATCACGTTCGGACACGGTGATTAGGTCGTCCAGGAATTCGTTGAGCAGTGCGAAAGTCAGGTCGCCCGGGCGCTTGACGGCAACGCCTTCCGCCGAGGTGACCACCTTGTCGGCGGGAACCACGCGGCCGGCGGCGAACGAATTCTTGAACGCCGGAGAACCCTCAGGAATCGCGCCAATCACGCGGACTTCGGGCTTGAAGGTCTTGACGGCGAGCGCCACGCCGGCGCCCAGACCGCCACCGCCGAGCGGCACGACGATATCGGTGACATTCGGGACATCTTCGAGGATTTCCATGGCGATGGTGCCTTGGCCGCAGATGACCTCGTAATCGTCGAAGGGCGGCACGTAGATCATGCCCTGCTCGTCGCTCAGCTTCTGGGCGTACGCGGCGGCTTCGTCGAACACATCACCGTGCAGGACGACGTCGGCGCCGTAGGCTTTGGTGGCGTCAACCTTGAGTGGCGGGGTGATGGTTGGCATGCAGATGGTGGCTTTTGCGCCACGCTCGCGGGCGGCGTAGGCGACACCCTGCGCATGGTTGCCGGCGGATGCGGTGACGATGCCGCGAGCCAGCTGGTCCTCGGACAGGGAGGCGATCTTGTTGTAGGCGCCGCGAATCTTGAAGGAACCGGTAACTTGCAGGTTCTCCGGCTTGAGAAGAATCTGGTGTCCGGTCATGTCGGACAGCACCGGGGAGGCAATAACCTCCGTGTGCTTGGCCGTGCCTTTGAGCCGCTGGGCGGCCTTCTTCAATTCAGCGGCATGATCGCGCTGCAGTGCTTTGAGAACCTCGTTTTGTTCCATGATCGATATTGTAGGACGGTCGAGGCACAAGCATGTCGCCGCGTCTCGCACATTGGAGTAGGCCGCTGGCTGCCGCATGAGTGGCGAACGGGTTCCCACGCGGCAGCCACAAACCCTCCCGGGCTGGACCCGGCTTACAGCCGGACCGTCACCGCCTCCCACGGGGACAGCGTGCGTGCAGCCAGTGAATCGGCGGAATGCTGCGGATCATAGGATGTCAGCACGATGTCGGGCGACTGGTTAGCGGCTGCGGCGAGCGAGGCTGCGGTGTCATCCGGAATGCGGGCGTCTTTCCCGGACAGGTTCACGGCGACCAGCAGCCGCTCATCGCCCAGCGAGCGCGTGAACGCGTACACCTGCGGGTCGGATTCGTCGAGCAGACGCCAGTCGCCTGCGGATACGACCGGGTCGTCGTGGCGCAGTGCGATCAGCTGCTTGAAGAAGGAGAACACCGAATCCGGATCATCCTGCTGGGCTTGCGCGTTGACCGTCGTATGGTTCGGATTGACGCTGATCCACGGTTCTTTGGGGGCGTCGGCGGCGGTGAACCCGGCGTAAGTCGAATCGTCCCATTGCATCGGTGTGCGGGCGTTGTCACGGCTGCGCTTGGCGAGCGCGTCCATCATCGATTCGGCGGACTGGATATGCGCCTGCTCGACACGCTGGTGGAACATGTTCAGGGATTCAAGGTCGCGATACTGGTCGAGCCGGGTGAAATGCGCGTTCGTCATGCCAAGCTCCTCACCCTCGTAAATGTAGGGGGTACCGCGATGCATGTGCAGCAGCATCGCCAGCGCTTTAGCGGAGTGGACACGGTTCTCCTCCGTGGAGTCATCGCCCCAACGGGACACGACGCGCGGCTGGTCGTGGTTGTCGAAGAACAGGCTCACCCATCCCTTCTTCGCGACAGCATCCTGCTGAGCTGCGAGTGTGCGCTTCAACTTCGGGACATCCAACGGGGTTGGGTTCCACTTCGTGCCGTTCTCACAATCGATATCCACGTGGTCGAACATGAACAGCATATCCAGTTCACGGGCGGCAGGATCAGTAATCTGCTCGTTGCGCTGCGCAGCCACACCCGGCGCCTCGCCAACAGTGAGATATCCTTCACGGCCGTCGAACACCTCACGATGCATTTCCTTAAGGAACTCGTCGAGGCGCGGACCATCGGAGCAGAACGGGAACGGGGACGAGTAGCCGTCGGGGCCGGCGGGATAATCCTCAATCTGGCTGCCAGGTTCGCCCGGAAGCTTGCCGTTGGGGTCGACGCGCTTGGAAATCTGCGTGATGACGTCCATACGGAAACCGTCGATACCACGGTCGAGCCACCAGTTCATCATCTGGTAGACCGCCTGACGCACCTGCGGGTTCTCCCAGTTGAGGTCAGGCTGCTTCGGGGAATACTGGTGGAAGAAATACTCGCCGCGCTTGGGGTCATACTGCCATGCGGAACCGCCAAAATACGAGCCCCAACGGTTCGGTTCGGCACCCGGCGTGCCCGGCTCATGGCCGGGACGGGCGGGACGCCACCAATACCAGTCGGCGTGCGGGTCGTTCTTGTCGCGGCTCGCTTGGAACCACGCGTGCTCGTCGGAAGTATGGTTGACGACCAGATCCATCACGATTTTCAGGCCACGCTGATGTGCTTGCGCGAGCAGTTCATCCATATCGTCAAGCGTGCCGAACATCGGATCGATGCTCTGGTAATCCGCGATATCGTAACCGTTGTCGTCCTGCGGGGACTTGTAGACCGGGCTCAGCCACAGCACGTCAACGCCCAGGTCGGCGAGGTAATCCAAGCGGCGGGTGATGCCCTTGATATCGCCGAGGCCATCGCCATCGGTGTCTTGGAAGCTACGCGGGTAAATCTGGTACACCACGGCGTTCGCCCACCACGGGCTGGTGGACGCCCCATTCGTGCGGACACCGGCGGGAAGGGCCGGACGATTGAAATTGGTCATGGCAAGCTCCTTTGCTGTCTGGTGTTGTTTTGCTGGAATTATCGTACGATGCACACGTTTTCATTCCTATTGCTGGCGTGCCGGGTGCGTGGGGAAAGATATTCGGGCGGGGTCGCAGGCGGAATCACGCGGTTGGCGACCAGGCGGTTGCACGGCGGGCAGATAGCCCAAGCAAGACACAGGAAACCAGCTACACTCGGCAGCTGTGCAACTGGGTAGTCACACAGTGGGCAGATAGGTCGGTAACGACGGCGAGGGCCAGTAAACGGCCGGCATGCGACTGGGTGGTTGCATCGGGCGAGGAAAAACAGACCGAGGGGCCTGTGAATGTGCATCACAGGCCCCTCGGCGGGAGAGAACAGATGGATGGAAGTGGATGGGGAGAGTAGGAAGGCGGCAGGCTTCCCTTACCCCCCCCCCCTGGGCTTTCCGTTACTTCACGGCGCCCCTCATCACGCCGCTGACAACCCAGCGCTGGGCGAAGACGTAGACGATCAGAATCGGGGCCATCGCCATCAGGTAGCTGGAGAACGCCATCGGGTAGTTGGTCGCGAACTGCGAGCTGAACACGTACTGGGCGAGCGGAATCGTCTGGTTGGACTGGTCCGTCAGCACAATCAGCGGCAGCAGGAAGTCGTTCCAGGCCCACAGCGCGGTCAGGATGCCGATCGTCGCGTTGATCGGGCTCATCAGCGGGAAGATGATCTTCCAGAAGATCTTCCACGTGCTCGCGCCGTCCACACGCGCCGCCTCTTCAAGCGACGGCGGAATCGAGCGGATGAAACCGGTCGCAATGAACAGGTTCGTGCCCAGGCCGAGCGTCATGTACAGCAGAATCAGACCGAACTGGTTGTCCAGATGCCAGGCGCCCATCTGCTTGGCGATCGGCAGCATCACCACCGGGAACGGCACGAACATCGCGGCGATGAAGAAGTAGTACAGGAAGCGGAAGAAGCGCTTGTCCATGTTGCGGGCGACGGCGTACGCCACGAAGGTGTTCGTCAGCAGCGTGAGCACCACCGCGGCCACCGTGATGATCGCGGAATTCAGCGCTGCCCGCGGATAATCGACCTTCGCCGAAGCATCTGCGAAATTATGCCACTGCCAGGATGTCGGCAGGCTGAAGGTGCCCGCCTCGGCCGGTGTCTTCAACGCCGTGACGATGGTGAAATACAGCGGGACCAGCACGGTCAGCGACAGCACCACGGTCAGTGCGGTCAGCCACCAATTAATCCGATGATCCTTGTGGAATGTCTTGTCTTTCATGATGTTCCTTTCCCCTCTGTCAGTCGGGCTTCAGCGCACGGCTGTCAGATCTGCTCCTTGCTTCTCGAGAATCCGAGCTGGATGAACGCGACAATCGCGAGGACGATGAAGAAGATCACCGCATTGGCTGTCTGATAGGCGTATTCACCGCCGGTCAGGCCACCCTTCCAGATGAGGTAGGTCACGGTTTCGGTGGAGGAATTCGGGCCGCCTTCCGTCAACGCGACCACCTGGTCGAAGGTGCCCAGCGCGTTCTTGAGCGACAGCACGAGATTGATGGTCACGAACGGTCCAATCAGCGGGAAGGTAATCTTCCAGAACTTCTGCCACGCATTCACGCCATCAATCGACGCGGCCTCGTAGATTTCGTCGTCAATGGTCTGCAAACCGGCGATGTACAGCAGCGTGGAGTAGGCGACGCCCTGCCACACGGCGAGGAACACCACAGGGACCCATGCGTACTGTTCGCTGGTCAGCATCGATTCGGACAGCCAGCCGATACCCAGCGCCTTGCCAAGCGCGGGAAGCGGCGTCATGAAGATGTACTTGAACACGTAGCCGATGACCAGCGTGCCCAGAATGTACGGGATGAAGAAGATCGCGCGGAATCCGTTCTTGAACGCGATCTTGCTGTTCAGCAGCACCGCCAGGAACATCGAGATCAGGTTGATCAGCACCGTGATGATGATGGCGATGAAGAAGGTGAACAGGTAGGCGTGGCCGACGCGGTCATCGCTGAACAACGCCTGGTAGTTGCGCAGGCCGACCCATTTGAAGTTGCCGTAGCCTTGTGAGTTCGTGAACGAGTAGCCGATGCCGCGAATGAACGGGACATACAGGAACACCGCGAAGATAATCGCCGCGGGGACGGTCATCCAGTAGTAGGCGCGGTCGACCTTGCGCTTGGAGAACGCGGTCTTGCGCTTCTTTGCCGGCTTGTCCGACGCCGCCGGCTGCTTCGACGATACGACTGTTGCAGACATGCTATTTCCTTTCTCCGTGTCCGATTACTCGACTTACTCGACCGTGCGAGCTTGGACCTTGTCCCATTCCTTCTGCATCGAGTTGATGAAGCGGGGGACGTTGCCGCTGATCACCATGGTCTGCAGGTAGCCGCCGATGTTGATGGACGACGGGATGTAGTGGTCGCAGAAGTCAACCACGTCGTTGCTTTCGAAGAACGGGCGGACGCCTTCCAGCGCCTTGTTGCCGAAGTAGGTGTCCTTGAGCGGGGAAATAGCGGACTGGGCCTTCGCGTAGGCGTTCAGCTGCTTCTTGCTCATCAGGAACTTGATGAACTTCATGGCTTCCTTCGGGTGCTTGGTGTTGGCGCCCATTGTGAGCATCACGTCATCGCCTGCGGTGAGCTTCTGCTCCTTGACGTTGTTGCTGGCCGGCATCTGCGCGAACCCGAGGTCGATATCGGGGTTGATCATCGTAATCTGCGGGATCGCATACGTGCCGAGCGGGATAATCGCCGCCGTGCCCTTCGCGAAGTTCTGGGTGGCCTCCTGATAGGTGACACCCTTGTCGGACGTCGAATAGGAGTACATTTCGACTTCCTTCTTCGCGGTTTCGGTCCAGATCGTCTTGAAGTCGGTCTTGCCTTCCTTCAGTTTCGTGTACTCGGATTCCGGGACGAGCGTACCGGCGAGCGAGGCGAGCGGCGCCTGGGTGGTCCACGCGTCCGCGACACTGGCTTGCACCGGGTTGATACCCGCAGCCTTGAATTTCTTCAGCATGGCAATAAATTCGTTCCAGGTCTTGGGCGGATTGTTCGGATCAACACCGGCCTTACGCCACAGCGTCTTGTTGTAGATGTAGCCGGATGCGTTGCCGGAGAACGGCAGGCCATAGAGGCGCTTCTTCGCCGGGTCGGTGGTCTGTACCAAGTTCTTGGCGATTTGGACCATACCAGGGTTGAGTTCGTCAACAATCGGATCGTCAGTGAAATCATGGAACACGCCGGAGGCGGCGAACATGCCGAAGCTGATATCGCCGTTAAACGTGATGACATCCGGAACACGGTTCTTTACGAACCGGGTGCGCAAATCAGTCTGCGCGTTCGCGGAATTATTGATGTTGATGCGGATGTTCGGATTCTCCTTCTCGAACTCCTGAACCATCTTCTTGAACTGGTCAGCGGCCTCGGACTTGAACTGGAAGAAATCCAACGTCACCGTCTGCGCGTTCGACGCTCCACACCCGGCGGCACCGAGCCCCATCACCGCAACGCATGCCACGGTGAGGGCACGGCGAAGTACCGACCTGAGCGTTCCGCGTCCTGAATGGGAATCCGTCTTCATGAAGACTCCTTTGCCTCTTCCGTGCCGCAGCGTCCTCGCCGCGGCTTTGTTTGTGTTTCTAAGTATACGTGGACATGGATTTCATTCCCAGTCCCGCGCGCCTCTTGCATAAGGAAAGAAAAACACGGTATTTTTATGTATTGAGAAAGAAAATACAAGATACCAGATGCGAGGCAATGAGAACAGGGTTGTATCCTCGCACGCCGGCGACGGCACATCAGCAAGGAGCGGCGATGACAGCATATGCGACAGATGCGCGGAAATCCGCGGAATCAGACGATGACAACGGGCAGACAACGGACGTCCAATGGTTCACCGGCTCCCCGCAAACCCATCGGGTGACCCGCGCCATCGCACAATACGGGCCCATCGCGCGCACGACCCTGGCTCAACTTCTCGGACTGTCACAAGGGGCGTTGTCGCGCATCACCAGCGACCTGATCTACGAAGGTGTCATCGAGGAACTTCCCGGTGACACCACAGAACAAGGCAGACTCCCGCAAGGCTTCATACCGAAAGAATCACGCGAAAAACGTGGCCGCCCGCAGACCAATCTGCGGTTGCGCGCCGGCGAGCGCACTTTCCTCGGCATCAATATCCACGGCTCCGAGGTGAGTATTGTGGCTGTGAACGCGCTGTGCCGGCCGGTCGGTCCATGCCGCACGGTGACGCTTGAATCCACCAAGCCGCAGGATGTCGCCGCGACCATCGGCACGGCGATCCGCAAATACCGTTCAGACGTCACGCCAAGCCCGGTTGCCGTAGGGCTGAGCTTCGGCGGGCATGCGGAAGACGACCGGTATGTGACGTACGCTCCCTTCCTGCATTGGGACGGGCGGGTCGATGCCGCCGGGGCGATTGAGCAGGCGGGCGGGCTGCCCACAGCGGTGTTTAACGACCTCGATTCGCTGTTGCTGTATGAAAGCTGGTTCGGCGCCGGCATCGGCGTGCGACGGTTCGCTGTGGTCACGATAGGTGCGGGCGTCGGGTACTCGCTCGCCGAGGACGGCATGCCTGTGGACTACCCTGATAAAAGCTATGGGCTGGCCGGGCATATCCTCGTGGACCCCGAAGGGCCACGCTGTTACGCGGGTCACACCGGCTGCTCGCAATGCCTGACCAATGATTCTCTGGCCGAAGAGTATTCAGACATGGTGGGACATATGGTCACCTTCGACCAATTCGCCGCCGACGCACAGGAAGGGACCGCGCAGGCACGGCAGCTACTCAACCGCCTGTGCTTCCGGCTCGGCGTGCTGGTATCCACGGTCGCGAACTTCGCCATGCCGTCGAAAGTGCTGATCAGTGGGGAATCATCATTCCTCGCGAAAATGAACCAAGAATCGATTCGCAGCGGCATCAACTGGTATCGCCCCAGCCAGGCGGCGACCGTCGACTTCGAAATTCTCGACTTCTCTTGGGAAAGCTGGGCGAAAGCCGCGGCCGCACGGGCGATCGCGCGGTATATCGGGTGAGTGGAACATGACAGCGTGAGCCCTCAATGCCTCTCTCTTTCCCACCCCCAATCATTCCCTGCTCGTCCTATACAACCTGTTGTGTGAGGATTCGCTCACATAACGGGTTGTATAGGACGACCAAACAGGCGGAATCTGCGCTCTACCACGCACTTTGTGAGCCAATCCTCACAAAGTGAGCATCTCAGACTGCCGAACCAGCAACCCGCGACGCCCTGCCGCGCAGTTTGCGAGCCAATCCTCCCATCAAGACGCCCAAACGTACCGGATTGTCCGATTCAGCGCCATTCACCCGCCGGTTTGTGAGCGAATCCTCACAAAGTGATACTCGGACAACCCCGAATCACCTCTCGGGGCGTTGGTGGTGGCCGGTTTGTGAGCGAATCCTCACATCAAGACGGGGCCGCACAACCGACATGCCGCCGGCCGCACAGCCCCGAACCACACTCGGCAACCGCCCGTATCAGCTACTGCAACTGGTACGTGTGCGAGACCTTGGCGCCCGAGAAGTCAAGGGTGCCACTCACTTCAACATCCACAGGCGAATCATCCTGAAGCACGTAGCCAACGCTCACCTGCTGGGTGGCACCGGGCTGAATCTCCTGAAGGCTGGCGTTGGAATCATAGCCGGCCGGCGCTTCCGTATAGATCGCCATGTCAAGCTCCTTGCCGTTTTGGAAGGCCTTCGCCGACGTTGCCACCGAGAACACTTGGTTCTTGTCGGTGTTATTCGTCCACTCGTAGGTCACCAGCACGGTCGGCTGGCCGTTATAGTCGGCCCCGGACTTGGCGGCAGACACGATCTTGACATGAAGCTTGCCAAGATCGCCCTCGGTATCCTGCGCCCCAGACGCCGCCGCGGAGGAAGATGAATCACCACTGTCCTTCTTCGCGCCAGACGAGGCAGACTGGGATGTGGTGGAAGACGTGCCGAGCGCATCATCGAGCGCCTTGCCTGTCGCCTGCTGCATCACCAGTGTGACCACCATCGCGAGAACCGTCAAGATGACCGCGGCAATCGCAAGTCCCCTGCCGCGACGCTTGCCGCCCCGCTTGGTCGCGACCAAACCGATAATGCCGAGCACCAAACCGATGATGCCGAGAATGAACGCGACATTGTTGATAATCGGGATAAAACTGAAGATGATACCAATAATGCCGAGGACCAGACCTGCGACCGCGCTGGCACTCAGCTTGCGCGGACCGTCATCATCCGGGTCGCCGCCTGGCACAGGCTGCGGGTACACGGTGTTCGGCGGGAGCGCCCCGGGAGTCGCCGGCATCGTGGGTGCAGCTTGCGGCTGCGGTGAATATACGGTCTGGGGGCTGCCGTACGGCTGAGTCCCATACTGTTGGTTGTCGTCCATGTCATCCTCGCTTTTCTCTTCCGATCAGGACAATCCCCACGCTACGGGCTGGGAAGAGAAGCGGAAAGTGTACGACGGGCCGTGCCGATATGTCCGAAAGGACAATGGCGGCGCGACAATTCACTGAGTACAGTGGACGGCATGAGCGAAGCAGGAGGGCATCCGGGCGGCGAACCCGACAAGCAGATGGGTGCGGGGACCATCGGGTCATTGGGGACAGCAGGAACCCCTCAGACACCTCGTGCTATGCCATCCGCACCAGTCGGGCATCAATCACCATATGGTTACGGCGGCTGCCTATCACAGGGCACGTTCCAAGGTGCATACCAGTACCGGCAGCCGTACACGACACAGCAACCCCGGCGGTTTCAGCAACCAGCGCAACCGGCGCAGCCTCAGCAACCGCAACCGTATATGTTGCAACACCCGTACACGACGCCCCGCCAACAAGCCGGAAGAACCGATACCGGCGCATCGGGCAACGGGAAAACCCGCCGCATCACCATCACAACGGTGATGCTCGCATGTGCGATTGTCTGCGGAATCGTGCAACCGGCGTTCATCTACGAAGGTATGTCCGCATGGCACAACGATATCGGCATGTTCTGGTCGTTGATCGGGCTGGCCGCCGGCGCCGCACTACCCTTCCTGCTGCGCAACCGCGACAAGAAACCGGAATTCGTTTGCCTGATCACCGCGATAATAACCATCTGCCTGCCAATCAGCCCGCTCACCACACTTATGGCACAAAGCGCGCTGATTGCTCGTCGCGACCCGGATCGCCGCATCTACGGACTCATCGCGCTCAGCAGCGCGGCAACCGTCATCTCCCGCCTGCGCGATGCCTTGATGCCAGCCGAATACTCCATCATCGGCACCATGTTGTCCAGCACCAACGATCAAGGACACGTCGTCCACGCGGCAAGCCAACCAAGCATGCTGTGGTCAGGCTTGATTCTCGCCGTGATATCCATCGCCATCGCGGTAATTGTCGGCGTGGCGAACCGCAACACTTCACGCGCGCGGCGAGCCCAACGGCAGGCAGCGCAACAGCAGAATCGCGCGCAGATGCTGCAATCCGACCTTGCTGATCAGCAACTGGCGGATGCCATCGCCACGGAGGCGCATGACACGCTTGCACACAGCCTGTCGCTCATAGCGGTCAACGCCTCTGCCCTGCAAGTGCAATGCGGGGCGCTTGAAGCCGGCAATATCACCGACCAGCAACTACACGACATCGCGCAACGCGCCGAAGATATCCGCAAGCAGGCGGCGGGGGCGCTGGACGAAGCGCACAGCATCATCGACCTGCTGCACAACCCTAACAAAGCCCGGCAAACGCTCGGACCGGACGATGCCACATCACTGTCGCGCGAGTCATTAAGCAGCTTGATCGCCGAGGCGAAAGCAGCGGGCGCGCACATCGACACTTGGATTGACATCCAGGACATGGGCGCTATCCACCCGGATATCGCCAAAATCGCCTATCGCACAGTCCAAGAGGGATTCACCAATGCGCGACGGCACGCCCCCGGACAGCCCATCGAGCTGGAGGTCACCTGCTCTGCCGAACGCGGCATTGGCGTGCATATCAGCAATCCGACCGGCATGCAGGCGCAGGGAGATACCGCCGACAACAGGAACGGAAACACGAACGGCACTGGCATCGAAAACACAGCCGGCAACGAGCCGGGCAGCACACCAGCAGGCGGCAACGGCTTGCGCGGCATCCGCCAACGCGTGGTGGCATCCGGCGGTACGTGTACATGGGGAACCGACCAGCGCGGCGTCTTCCACCTTGATGTGGCACTTCCCTCGGCAGATGCCCGGCGGCAGGCGTCCGAGGCAGACCCCCGGTAACAGACACCGCACACTGAACGGCAAGATCGCCGGCATCAGCGTCTCCGGTATCATGGAGCCGTGCGGACGCAAGAGAAGATCGAACAACCTGATGATACGGTGGCGGGCGACGATGCCCCGATCACCGTGGTCATCGCCGACGACGACCCCATGATTTGCCAGACCATGGCGTTGATTCTGCAGGACTATTCCCACGGTCGAATCCGCGTCCTCGACACGTGCGCGGACGGCATGCAGGCCGTTGCCGCCACCGAACGCGACCATCCAGACGTCGTCCTTATGGACATCGACATGCCCGCCATGGACGGGATCGAAGCCACCGACCGCGTGCGACGCGTCAGCCCGGGCACGCACGTATTGATCCTCACCTCGCTCAGCCCGCAACGCACGGTGGAACGCGCCGTGGAAATGGGTGCGGAAGGCTTCATTTCCAAAACCGACGCACCGCAAACCATCATCGAACGCATCATCGCCGTATGCCTAGGCGAGCCGCAATTCAATCAGGCCGCGCAACGCCAGCTACTGGACGATATGGCGAGCGCACGGTTCAATGCCCGCGAGGACGGAGCGAAACGCATGCTCGACAGCTTGCCCGAGCGGGAGCGGGAAACCGTAATCCTGGCCGCGCAAGGCATGAGCAATCAGGAAATCGCCGAACGGATGTTCATATCCGAACGCACAGTAAAAGCGCATTTGTCCAGCGCCAGCGAACGCCTGAGCATGAACCGGGTGCAGCTGGCGAGGCTGGTGGAGCGGGCCGGACGGTAAGCGTGGATGGCAAACGTCGTCTGTGGCACCGCTATCAACGCCAGGATTCGCGGCGCGGGAGGCGCTTTGCCAAGGCTGGGGTCACGTTCACGGCGGCCCAGACGGAACGCACGCAAATCACGCACAGATAGATGGCGAACAGATTGGCTCCCATACGAGCGCTGATCGAGCCGGCGATCCACGTGCCGGCGGGCGTCAGGCATGCCGCGACCACGCCGATGATCAGGCCGTCACGCAGGTTGACCAGGCCGCGCCGGACATTCGCGACGCTGCCTGCGATGGCATTCGGAATCATCATGAGCAGTGACGAGCCGCGGGCCACCAGGTCGCTCGCGCCGAACGCCAGCGACAAGGCCGGTACGACAATCGCCCCGCCACCGATGCCAAGCAGGCCAGACAATGTGCCCACGAACACGCCGAGCAGCATCAGCAGAACACCGGTCAGAAATGTCATGTGAATCGTGCCGTCACGCGACGGCGTCCCGACAATCTGTGAGACAATCACAAAGACCAGGAACGTGGCGAACGCCCAGCGCAACACCATTTCTGGCAATCGTGAGAGCAGCCAGCTGCCAAGCTGCGATCCGACGATTGTGCCGCAGGCGAGCAGCAGCGCGGCGATCCAGTCCACATGTCCGGATTGCGCGTACGAAATCACGCCGGCGATGGCGGTCGGAATGATTGCGGCGAGCGAGGTGGCAACCGCATGGCGTTGTGTCAACCCTAGCCAGACCAATGCCGGTACGATGATCGTTCCGCCGCCGATGCCGAATAGGCCGGACATCAGGCCCGACAGCACACCCACCATCGCCAGCACCACCACACGACGAACAAGACTGCCCCCGAGTGCATCATGATCCTGTGTGCCGGAATACGCCATAGGTGCCCTTTCCCGCTTTCCTGCCTTCTCGCGCGCATGAATGCGACACGGTCGGCACCAACTGTAGCGCGCCCGACAGCCGCGCAACGTCCTCGTTCCATGTCAATCTCCTGACACCTGCATTTCTTCATCGTTAGCGTTTCTTCAGCGTTCGCGAAAATCCTGTTTTTCTTGCGCAATGCACACGACACGCGTCCTGAGACAAGGAAAACGCGAGCACATACCATACAACTAACAATGCAGGAGCGGCGCGGCCAGCATACACGCGCCGGCTCCGGCACAGCGAAGGACAACGACAGACCCTACGACCAAAGGAGTGCAATGACGCGCATCACCATCATCCCCGGAACAGCGAACGACGGCACTGACCTGACTGCGGTGTACACGGAGAACGCCGCTGCCAACGTGGCGTTCGCACTGATTTTCCCAGGCAAGGCCCTCCCCCGGTTCGTCCATTGGGGGCGCCCACTGACGCACCCGGAAACCCTCGTGCACCTGTATGACGCACTCAAACCGCAACGCGTGTCCGGCGCATTGGACAACACCGCATGGCCGAGCATTCTGCCCACGCAGTCTGAATCGTGGATCGGCGCGCAACGCATCGATATCCGCCGTGACGGGCGCGAACTGTTCTGCAACTTCGCCGTCACCGCTATCAGCCCTGCCGCAGGAGACAACGAGGGTGCCTCCATCATCAGCGTCGACGCACAGGACGCCGACCAGCAGGTCGCTCTGCAGTGGACCTGCGAACTGACCGATTCCGGCCTAATCCGCCAATCTGCCACCATCACCAATCTCGGGGACGGCATCTTGGACGTCAACGGTGTTGAACTCGGGTATCCGATGCCTCAACAGGCGGTGGAAATCCTCACCACCACCGGCCACCATCTGCGTGAGCGCTCACCGCAGCGCCAGCCGCTCACCGTCGGCCGCTTCGAAAAGCTTTCGATGGCCGGGCGCCCTGATTTCGACGCATCCCTGCTTCTGACCGCCGGCGCCCCCGGATTCGGCTTCGAGCACGGCGACGTGTATTCCGTGCATGTGGGTTGGAGCGGCAATAGCGTGCTGTCCGCGGAACGTCTGCCCTACACGCAGGGTGTGATTGGCGGCGGCGAGAAGCTGTTCGGCGGCGAAATCACACTGGAGCATGGCGGCCAGTACACCACACCGTGGGTGTATGGCGCGTTCGGCACTGGGCTGAACGAGGTCGCCCACCGCTTCCACGAGTTCGTGCGTGCGCAGCACCCGAATCTCGCCAATAAGCCGCGTCCGGTCATCCTCAACACGTGGGAGGCCGTCTATTTCCAGCATGATTATGACACGCTTGTCCGACTCGCGGACAAGGCCGTGGACAGCGGTGTGGAGCGGTTCGTCGTGGATGACGGCTGGTTCGGCGCCCGGCGCGATGACACCGCCGGCCTCGGCGACTGGCAGGTCTCACAGGACGTGTGGCCCGACGGCGCAAAAAGCCTCAAGGCCTTGGCCGACTACGTGCACAGCAAGGGCATGGAGTTCGGCCTGTGGTTCGAGCCGGAGATGGTCAACCCGGATTCCGACATGTTCCGCAACCACCCGGACTGGGTTCTGCGCCCCACCCCCGGCCGCCTGCCGATGCAGGGCCGCTCCCAGCAAGTCGTCGATCTGACCAATCCGGATGCGTATGACTACGTGTTCGGCGCGATGAATCATCTGGTCGGCGAACTGGGCATCGACTACATCAAGTGGGACCACAACAAGCTCGTTACCGAAGCGGTGTCGCCGCGTACCGGCAAACCGGCGGTGCATGAGCAGACGCTTGCCGTATACCGGATTTTCCGTGATCTGAAACTCGCGCATCCCGGGCTCGAAATCGAAAGCTGCTCGTCCGGTGGCGGTCGCGTCGATCTGGGCATCCTACGCTACGCCGACCGCATCTGGGCATCCGACTGCGTCGATCCCGTGGAACGCGCCGATATCCAGCGCTATACGTCATTGTTGGTGCCGCCCGAGATGATCGGTGAGCATGTGGGCGCCAGCCCGGCGCATTCGACACACCGTGCGACCAGCCAAGACCTGCGTATGGATATGGCGTTCTTCGGGCATATGGGCATCGAATGGAATCTGCTCAAGGAGTCGCAGGAGGACCTGGACAAACTGGCCGCGTGGGTGCGCGCATACAAGGAGCATCGCGCTATGTTCGAAACCGGGACGGCAGTGCATGCGGATACTGCGGATCCGGCAGTGCGCCTGGACGGCATCGTCAGCGCCGACCGCTCACACGCCGTGTACCGTTTCACGCAGCTGACCACATCGCAGACCTACCCGGCGGCGCCGGTCGATCTTCCCGGACTCGACGCGGATGCCGTGTACCAGGTCAAGCCGCTGTCGGTCAGCCTTGATCTCGGCGCCGACGGCATCGGCAACGGTCAGTCCGCACTCGGCTGGTGGACCGCCGACGGTGTGACATTGCCTGCGGTCGCGCTTGAAACCTACGGTCTGCGTCCACCGAGCCTGCACCCCGCGCAAGCCGTGCTGTTCGAGGCCGTGCGGGTGTGACTTCGCACGTCATGTCACATGCGTGCGTTTGAGGTGCACGCATGTGACATGACGTGATATCTCAGCCGAGACGGTCCAATTCACCGCCTGAGGCTGAAGAAATCCGCAAGCAGACGTGCGCACTCGTCCTCGCATACTCCCCCATACACTTCAGGGAATGAGCCGACATGCGGATCGCGCGGGATATCCCACACTGAACCGCATGCGCCCAATTTGGCATCCCACGCACCGAACACGATACGCCCGATATGGGTTTGCAGGCACGCTCCGGCACACATCGGACATGGTTCCAAGGTGACAACCAGTGTGCAATCGGCAAGATTCCAGTTCCCCAAGGTCTTAGCGGCTTGACGCATTGCCTCGACCTCGGCGTGGGCCAACGGGTCGCCGCCGCGCTCGCGCAGGTTGCGGCCACGACCAATGACAGCGCCGTCAGCGCCGATGACCACCGCCCCGACCGGCACCTCCCCCTCACGCGCAGCCTCGCGCGCAAGACCCAGCGCCAGCCGCATCGACCCGTCCAGCGTCTCGCTTACCGTTGCATGACTTCCCGTTTCCGCCATATCAGCCAGTCTAGCGGCAAGCTTCGCGCACTAGCCACCTGTCCAATCTGCGTGCCGCCTATCTCCAGTTGATACGCAATCAGCGCACGGTCTGCCTACAGTCAGTCCACAACTATTCCTCAGCACGCAGCGAACAGAATTCATCTGTGCCCGGTACGCTGGAAGTATTCGTGCGTGCCATGCGGCAACCCCAAACGGCAACGCAACGCACCACAGCCCATGCCCACTGCTTACCAGTCCAAGGAAGGCGGCATCATGACGGAACTGACCCTCGTCCTGTGCATTGTCGGCGCGGTTGTGGTGTCTTCGTTCCTCAGCCGGTTCATTCCCAAAGTGTCCACGCCGCTCGTGCAGATTGTGCTCGGTGCGCTGGCTTCGCGACTGCCGTTCTTTCCGGACGCTACGTTGGATCCGGAACTGTTCATGGTGCTGTTCATCGCTCCGCTACTCTATCTTGAGGCACGCAGCATCGATAAAACAGCATTGCTGAAGAACCTGAAACTATCGCTGTCGCTGGCCATCGGCCTGGCAATCGCCACCATGGTCGCCGTAGGCTATGTGACCCATGCCGCGTGGCCCGCCGTACCGCTTGCGGCCGCCTTTGCGTTGGGTGCGGCCCTCGGTCCGACTGACGCGGTAGCCGTAGCGTCCTTGAGCCATGAAGCCACGCTGAGTGAACGGCAGCGTGGGATCCTTAAAGGCGAATCCTTGTTCAATGACGCTTCCGGCATTGTCGGCTTCCAGTTTTCGATTCTCGCCGCAATCACCGGCACATTCTCCATCGGGGCGGCCGCCGGGGAGTTCGCGGTCTCGTTCTTTGGCGGAACTGTGCTCGGCTTGATGTTCGGCGTGTTCGCCAACTGGCTGTTCGGATTGATGCGATCCTTCGGCTGGGAAACCACCACGTCACGCATCTTGATGGAACTGTTCCTGCCGTTCCTGCTGTATTTGGGCGCCGAAGCGATCGGCGTATCCGGCATTCTGACCGTGGTCGCGGCCGGACTCATTGCACGCTATGACCGCAGTGGGGTCGGCCCGAATGTCGCCCGCACTAACATTGTGTCCTCCAGCGTGTGGGCGGTGCTGTCGTTCGCGTTGAACGGTTCCGTGTTCATCATGCTGGGCATGATGCTGCCGGACGTGCTGGGCACCACATGGGCCGACCCCACAGAAAGCAACACCATGCTGCTGGGAATCATCGTGCTGGTGTCCACCGTAGTGGTCGTAATGCGGTTCGTGTGGGTGGCCGCCATGTTGCGCATCGCCCGCGACCAGCGCACCGGGCAACGGCGGCGGATGACCCCGGAACGGTGGCGTTCCGCCGCGATCATGACCTTCGGCGGGCCGAAAGGCACCATCACCCTGTCTCTGATGTTCACCATCCCGTACACCATCGCCGCAGGCGCTGATTTCCCGATGCGCGACGAACTGATATTCGTGGCCGCCGGCGTCATCATCGTGACGCTGCTGCTGGCGAACTTCCTGCTGCCGCTGCTCGCGCCCACCCACCTGCACAGCACCAAGGAGATGGACGACATCACCGTGGAAGTGCTGCGCCAGACCGTGGAGGAGCTCGCCCGCCGCGTCACTCCGGAGAACCGACGGGCGGTGCTCGCGGTCATCGACTCATACACCAAGCGCATCACCCGGCTCAAGCACCACATCGGCAGCGCCGACCCGCAAGGCTTCGAAGCCCTGCAAATCGAGGCATTGCAATGGGAGAAAGACTTCCTCAAGCAGCGAATCATCGACCTGAAAAACGAGGAACCCGCAACCCCGGCGGCAACACACCAGCGCGACCTGCATATCGAAGCCTGCGAGCGCATGCTCGACCAGTTGATGACCACGTTGCGCCATGCGACAGCAGGGTCAAGAAATTCGCAGGCGGTATCGCAGATTCGCGGCCGGTTCCGCGCGCTGCAACGCCGGGTATCCCTGTTGGCGCGGCGGATTTACGGCAAAATTCTGCGCACGGCACCGCTGATGAGCGAGGATGAAATCTACGCTGCCGTTCGCGGCACCCAGCTTGAGGCGATTCATGTGGTAATCGGCAAGCTGTATGAGCAGATGCATGCGGGCACCTACAATACCGAGGATTGTTCGGCGCTGATCCTTGATTATCAGCGTGCCGAGGCTTCCCTGCGCAATCGGCCGAATATGGAGCGCAGCGCGGAGACCATCAACGAGGTGGAGGATGTCAAGCGCGACAGTTACGCGATCGAGCTGGGCATCATCCAGGACCTGTTCGAGGACGGGCGGATTAATCGCGCCCAGTTGAGGCAGCTGCGTCGCAACGTGTATGTGATGCAGGTGGATGCGGACTCCGGTGTGTGAGCCAATCCTCACATAACGGCGCTCGTCGCATGGCACAGTGGCCCGTTCGCCGAGCGCCCACGATCCCGCGCCAGCACGCACCGTTCACAGCATGCCGGACGTGATGTTGTGCAGCATCAGCCACTGGCGCAGGTCGTTGAACTCCTGCAGGCTCACCGCGTGATCAAGCCCGCGGTAGCTTTTCTCCGTCAGCCAGGTGTGCTCCTCCAGCCAGGCGGACATCGCGTGGATCTCATACGCGGGAATCACGGTGTCGGCCTGACCGTAACCGAAGAAGGTCGGGATCTGCAGGTCGGCGAGTCGGTCATCCGCGGGAGCGGTGCCCGGAACCTGCGCTGGGGCGAGGAAACCGGACAGCGAAATCGAGGCACGGTACCGTTCCGGATGTACGCGCAGCAAGTGAATCGCAAGCAATCCGCCTTGGGAGAAGCCGATCGGCACCACGTCACGTTCTGCGGGGATATGCTCCGACACCCACGCGTCAATCGCGTTGGCGGCGGCGAAGGCGTCACGGTCGAGATCTTCGCCGGTCGGCACGCAATCGTGGAACCACGTGTAGGCACCCGGAATCGACTCTCGCTCCTCCTGCAAGACGAGCGGCGCACGCAGCGACACGAAATCGTTGTAGGGAGCCACGTAGCGCATCATATCCGCCAGATCCTGCTCGTTCGACCCCCAGCCGTGCAGGCACAGCAGCATCGGACGATTGGGCTGCGCGTTGCCGCCTCCGCGCGACCATTGGGCTTCACGCACCTGCATCGGTTCGCCGAACCGCCCCGGCACTACGTTCGATTCACGACCCACCAGCTGCGAAGATTCACTCATATCGCCCAATATACCCGCGAATTGTCCGCGACTATCCGTTGGCGGCATCATATCCGGGAGACAACGCTCACTGCACGGCGCTGATGGCGCCGCCCCACTGGTCGTGCAGGGCTTCGATGTCGGATTTCTGGCCGAAGGCGATCCAGCGTTCGCCGCTGAGAATACGCCATTCGCCCTGGGCGCGCGAGTCGGTGGAGTAGCTGTCCAGCGTGGACGAGATCTTCGACGTGATTGCGCTGCGGTACATGGATGCGGCCGACGCGCTGTCGAAGGTGACGAACGCCATCCGCGTGGTCTTGCATACCGCCACCGCGCTCATGCCGGGGTAACCGCTGACATCCATCGTCTGCCAGCCGTCGGAGCACCGCTCGGTTGCTTCCTCGATGCCGGATTCCATGCGTGACGTACTGTTCACGGGAGCGTTATCGCGTCCAGACGCCTTAATGATGCCGTCAGGGAAGAAGTTGCCGACCACCAGTGCGCTGGCGATCAACACGCCAGCCAAGGCGGTCAGCACGATGGCGGCAGTACCCGCATGACCGCCCTTGCGCCGTTTCGAATCCGCCACGCGGGCGGCGACGACGAGAATGATGGCCAGAACCGCGAACACGCAGCCAATCGCGGTGTAAGCGGATACGGGCAATACCGCCAGTTGAGACAGCTTGCCGGGAGCGACCGCACGCAATGCCGCGCACGAGGCCGCGGCGAGGGACAACAGTGAGCTCAGCGCCGCGCCGCCGGCAATCCAGCGTTCCGCGGCAATCGGCTTGCGTTGGCGCTTGGGCTTGGGTGCCGCCAAAGCGTGCGGGTCACGCCCTTCGCCGGCGCGGAATTCATGTTCATGCACCGCTGGTTCGCCCGCATGACCAGGGTAATTGTCACTATCGCGGTCGCTATCGGCCGGGTTATTTCGCAGATTCGATCGCTCGCCGAAGTCGGAACCGGCACCAGCAGCGTTGGCGGCACCCGCCTGCGTTTGCTCCGAATGCACAGACTGTTGCGAGGAGCCAGCCGTCGCCTCCTGCCGCTCGACAGGTGACATTCCAACCGCATACACCGCCGACGCCTGCGGCGACAACGATGACCCATCGGCCTCGCGTTGCAATTTTGCCATCACATCGCCATCCGGCTGCGGGGACGCCTGGGCGCGGTCATACAGGCCATTCCAAGGATGAAGAGGGTCCTGCCACGGATCGTCATCAGCATAGTCGTCATCAGCATTGAAATTGTCGTTGTTCTGGCGGAATGCATCCTCCCCCGACGTGCTAGATGCCTTCGCCATGGCCTGCCGTGATCGGGCAATCTCGTTTCCTGTGGTTTTCGGCATTCCCAAGGCCTCTGAAGCCGCAGAAGTCCCGGAATCGATGGGTAACGCCTTTCCGTCGTCTGTCATCATGCCCTCATTCACGTTTCAGCCATACATACGCAATACACGCAACAGCAATTATCGTTCATCGCCCGACAGCCGGGCGGCACTCAGCGGGTTGCTGTCACCATCGTTTCACCATATGAGACGCCGGGCGCAGATACGCCGAGTCACCCGGCAATATCCGAGGACGTCGTGCGGCGACCGGAAAACCGGCCATTGCCGCACGACGTCCCACATTCATCAGCGAATCCTGCCTCACAACGCGTCTCGGACGCTGTCAGTGCTGATCAGGGCTTTGCCGCATTCTGGCGGCATTCGCACCCGAACCCGGCATCTGGCCGTCTGGGCTGATGCCGCATCATTTCGCGGATTCCTTGCCGCGTTCCACTGCGCGAAGCACCAGCTTGCGCAATTCGGATGCGACCAGCACGATGGCGGCCAATCCGACGCATTCCAGCCAGGCGCCGCCGCTGAGCGGGGTGGTGCCGAACGCCGTGTTGAGGAACGGCAGGTAAATCACCGCAAGCTGCAGAACGATGGACAGCGCGATAGCACCCCACAGCAAGCCGTTGGAGAACAGGCCGACGAACGCGGACTGGCGCGCCGAACGCGAAGCGAGCGCGTTGAACAGCTGCGCGAACACAAGGATGGTGAAGCCCATCGTGCGCGCCTCCACCATCTGCGCGTCATGCCCGATGGCGTTGACGGAACGGTCGGTGAACAAGCCGCCGGACAAATGCATATCCATGCCGATCAGTGTGACCGCAGCCATGATGACGCCGATGAACACGATGTCACCCCACATGGAACGGTCAATCACCCGGTCGGTGAGTTTGCGCGGCTTGCGGTTCATCACGTCCTCGGTCTGCGGATCGACACCCATCGCAAGCGCCGGCGCGGCATCCGTAAGCAGGTTGATCCACAGCAGTTGTGTCGCCAGCAGCGGCACGGTGACACCCGCCGAACCCGGCTGGGTGATGCCGAGGAAACCGGCAAGAACCACGCCGAAGAACACAGTGAACACCTCACCAACGTTCGAACTGAGCAGGTAGCGCAAGAACTTGCGGATGTTGTCGAAGATGCCACGACCTTCACGCACAGCTGCCACGATGGTGGAGAAATTGTCGTCCGCCAGAATCATCTTGGCGGATTCTTTGGTCACTTCGGTACCGGTAATGCCCATAGCCACGCCAATATCCGCGGTCTTGACCGCAGGGGCATCGTTGACGCCGTCGCCGGTCATCGCCACGATATTGCCTTGCCGCTGCAAGGAGTCGACAATCTTGAGCTTGTGCTCCGGGGCGACGCGCGCGTACACGGACACTTCAGATGTCGCCTTGTCGAAGGCCTGCTGGTCCATGGCGTCGAGCTGGTCGCCGGTCAGGGCCTTGCCGCCGTTGTCGATGATGCCGAGATCGGTGGCGATACGCGCGGCAGTCAGCGGATGGTCGCCGGTGATCATAACCGTGCGGATGCCCGCGCGGTGTGCTTCTGCGACGCTGTCGCGCACTTCGGTACGCGGCGGGTCGATGATACCGACCATACCGGTCCAAATCATGTCACGTTCCAGTGCATCGCTCTGGTCGGCGATATCAAGCACTTCGCCGGCCGCATTGGAAATCATGCCCGGAACATCCGCGATGGAAACCGTGTCAAGCGGACGGTAGGCCTCGCCGAGTGTGCGGTAGGCCTCGTTCGACAGCCGTTCGACCTGGTGCAGGATTTCCTGCCGGTCGCCTTCGGTGATCGGACGGACCGCGCCACCTACGGCGATGCGGGTGCAGTAGCCGAGCAGCACGTCCGGGGCGCCCTTGGCGAATACGGTGAGCTTGCCGGAGTCCGCGTTGTCCTTGGCGACGATGGACATGCGCTTGCGTTCCGAGGTGAATGGTACCTCACCGACACGCTGGAAGTTCTCGAACCGGCGGTCGGTTTTGGTCTTGCGTGCAGCGACGATCAACGACACCTCGGTCGGGTCGCCCACGATATCCCACGTGCCGGGCTTGTCACCTTCCCGCAGTTCGCCGTCGTTCGCCATGGCACCGGCACCCAGCGTGGCATAGACCTCCGCACGAATATCGGCAGGCACTTCCAAATCGCCATCAGCGGCACCAACGGCGATCATCCGGCCTTCGGGAGCGTACCCGGTTCCGGTCAACTGCACTTCGCCGCTCGGCGTGACCACCCGTTCGACGGTCATCTCGTTGCGGGTGAGCGTGCCGGTCTTATCAGAGCAAATTACCGAAGCGGAACCGAGCGTCTCAACGGACGACAGCTTCTTGACGATGGCGTGATGCTTGGCCATGCGCTGGACGCCGAGCGCCAGCACCACGGTGAGGATTGCAGCAAGGCCTTCTGGCACTGCGGCGACCGCAAGCGACACGGCAAGCAGCAAGGATTCGATGACGTCATCGACGCCGTGGAAGCCTTCCATCAGTGCGAGCGCGGCGAGTACCACCGCGGCAATGATGCACACGGCGATACCCAGCACCTTGGAAACGTGTGCCATTTCCTTCTGCAGCGGGGTCTGCTCGTCTTCCGTACGCGACAACATATCGGCGATTTTGCCGACCTGCGTATCCATGCCGGTGCCAGTGACAATGGCACGCCCGGTGCCTTGGGTGACGGATGTGCCGTTGAACACCATGTTCATGCGGTCGCCCAGCGCTTTGGCGCTGTCAAGGGTCTCGGGCTTCTTCGCGACCGGCACGGATTCGCCGGTCAGGCTTGCCTCCGCGATACGCAGGGATGCAGCGGCGAGCAGTCTGCCGTCAGCGGAGACAGAATCGCCTTCGCCGAGGATGAGGATATCGCCCGGCACGACGTCCGACGTGTCGATGCGCATCACCTGACCGTCACGCAACACGGAGGTCTGTGGGGCGGTCATACTGGCGAGCGCCGCCACCGCCTGTTCTGCTTTTGCTTCCTGGATGTAGCCGAGCACCGCGTTGACGATGAGGATCAGCACGATGACGATGGCGTCGAACGGGAGCGCCTCGGTGGATGAGCCGGGCTGCGCGTTCGCCCGTTCGATGAACCATGCGACCAGCGATATGGCCGTCGCGACGAGCAGCAGATAGACCAGCGGGTCGCGGAACTGGGTGAGGAACTTCTTCCATTTGGGCACCGGCGGTGCGCTGGCCAGTTGATTCGGGCCGAACTTTTCCTTGCGGCGTTTCGCCTCCTGCGAGCTCAGCCCGACAGCGGGATCGACATGCAGGGCTTTGGCGACATCCGATGCGTCGGTGAGCGACGGATCGGTGTCAAGAATCGCGGATGCATGCAGGTCACCGGCTTCGGCTGGTCGCGTCTGGGGGGCATGGGATGGGGATTGATCGAGCTGGTGATCAACCATGATGGTCTCCTCAGTCAGCCGCGGAGTAGTCAACCCTCGTGTCTGCTGCGTCTACTGACGATGCCGACACGGCAAGGCTGCGCGGTTATGGGCGCCGGGCGATTGCCTGCGGCGCAATACTTATATTCTACAAAGAGGCCCCCTACCGAGGCGTTCACGAAACGCTGAAATCCACGATTTTCCGACAACACTCCGGCCTCTGCCCAGGCCGCCCTGACCGGCGATTGCTCCATCGGCCATGAGATAATGAGAGGTATGGCTAACAAGAAAGGCCCGACCAAGGGTTCGGGCGGAAAACATCGTAACGCGCTTCGAGGCAAGGGTCCGACCCCGAAGGCAGAGAATCGCGTCTATCACAAGGCATACAAGGCGAAGCAGACTGCGGACCGCCGCAAAGCCGCCGATCCGCGTCTCGCCGCACGGCGTCGGGCCGCCAAGTACACGTCCGACGGCGCCGATCTGGTCATCGGCCGCAACTCCGTCCTCGAGGCGTTGCGCGTAGGCGTGCCGAGCACTCAGCTGTATATCGCCTCGCATATCGAGCATGATGACCGCACGCGCGAGATCATCAAAATCGCCACAGCACAAGGACTCCACCTGCTGGAGGCCGACCGCCTGGAGATGGATCACATCGCGCATTCCGGCAACCATCAGGGCATCATCCTCAAAGTGCAGCCCTACGAATACGCGTCGCTGCGCGATCTGGCCGACAAGGCCGAGAAGCGCGCGAAGGCCATGGAGCAGGTCGATTCCCCGCAGATGCGTATTGCGGCTCGCCCGCTGTTCATTGCTTTGGATGGCGTGACCGACCCGCAGAATCTTGGCGCGGTGATCCGTTCCGCGGCGGCGTTCGGCGCAAATGGCGTGATTCTGCCGGAACGCCGTTCCGCTTCCGTCACGGCCGCGGCCTGGAAGGTGTCGGCCGGCGCTGCGGCCCATCTGCCGGTTGCGCGCGTCGTGAACCTGACCAAGGCGATTGAGGCACTGAAAGAGCGCGGATACTACGTTGTCGGGCTTGACGGCGGCGGGGATGCGCTCGTCGGCGAGACCGGGTTCGAGACCGATCCGCTTGTGGTCGTGCTCGGCTCCGAAGGCAAGGGCATCAGCCGGCTCGTGCGTGAATCGTGCGATGCCATCGCCGGTATTCCAATCGACAGCCAGGTGGAGTCGTTGAACGCTTCGGTCGCCGCGGGCATCAGCCTGTACGCGGTGGCGCGCGCCCGTCGCGAGGCGGCTCAGCAGCAGGCGCAAGCGGCCGCCAAGTAAACAGACGCCAAGAAACAACTCCATACGCAAACTGGGTACGCCGGGAAAAGTCTCGGCGTACCCAGTTTGTATTACGAGTCGGCCTGTCAGTGACTCCAGACCGCGGCGTCGGGGTCGTCCTCCGGATTATATCCGTCATCCTCATGATCCGCACCACGACCGGCCGCGGAATCATCGGAGTAGGTGAACTCGTCGTCGATCACACCGGAATCGGCATCGGCGTTGATATCCTTCATCGCCTTCTTATCGAGCTTGTACTGCGGGAGCACGTTCTTGACATAGCTTTGCACGGCTTCCGCCATCGGGATATCATGGCCGGCATGCTCGGCGAGGAACCACCGGTGGTCCAGCACCTCGTGGAAGAACTGCGCCGGTTCGATCTGCGAACGGTATTCCGGCGGAATCATGCGCACGGTCGGCTCGTAGACCTCGCGCATCCAGTCGGTCGCCACCACTTCAAGATCCTCGTTCTGCCGCCATGTGGACGCGCGATACGTGTCAAGGTCGTTGAGCAGACGACGGGCCTGGTTCTCCTGCACGTCAAGACCGGTGAGGCGCATGAGCTTGCGGGACGCGTACCCGGCGTCGACCACGCGCGGCCGCACCAGCACATGGGTGCCGTCGGCGGCGGTTTTCACCTCAAGCTCATCGACATCGAAACCGAGTTCGTTGAGCTTGTTTACACGCTTCTCGATCTTCCACATTTCGTCCGGATTGAAGGTATCGACGTCGGTGAGCGCGCTCCACAGCGAATGGTAGCGGTCCACCAGACGGTTGCCGACTTCGACTTCGTCCACATCGCCCGGGAGCAGCTTGCCGGAGCTCAAATCCATCAGCTCGCCGATGATATTCGTGCGCGCCAGGTCGATATCGTATTCGCGCTGACCTTCGGTGAGATTCGCATGCAAATCGCCGGTTTCGGCGTCCACAAGGAACGCCGAGTACGCGTCGGCGTCACGCAGGAACAGCACGTTGGACAGCGAGACATCGCCCCAGTAGAAGCCGGCCAGATGCAGCCGGACCATAAGCACGGCGAGGGCGTCAATCAGCCGTTCCGCGGTGTCGGTGCGCAGGTTCCTCGCGAACAGCGCGCGGTACGGCAGCGAGTATTTCAGATGCTCGGTCACCAGCATGGCTTCGAGCGGGTTGCCGTCCTTGTCGTGGCGCCCGGTGACGACGGCGATCGGCGTGACCGTAGGCAGATCGAGCTTGCGCAGTCGCCTGAGCAGCTCATACTCCCGTTCCGCCACGCTGCGCGTAATCTCCTTCATCGCGTAGACGTCATCGCCGACGCGCACGAAGCGGACGACGTGCCGGGAGATGCCTCGCGGCAGGTTGACCAGCAGATCGTCCGGCCACATGGCCAACGGCTGGTTCCACGGCAGGGTGAACATCTTCGGGTTCGAGCTCGCCGCCGTAATATTCAGCGTCTCAGGTTCCTTCGACTCCTCGTTGCCGTCTTCCGCCTTGACGGATGTCGCGTTCACCGCGCGCGGGTCAAGCTGTGACTGGTCGTTCGTTTCCATGTTCCTCATGCTACCCTTTCCAACAGAAAAGCCCCGCAGCTATGCGGGGCTTTTCCAACGAGGCCGAAAGAGAGGAAGAGAAGCCTCGCGTTACTGGTTGACGGGATTGCTCCCGCCAAGTTCCTAGTTCAGACGCAGCTCGGTCGACGGTGCGAACAGGTGCATCTTCGACGGGTCGATCTTGATCTTGACGATCTCGCCGACGCGCGGAAGCACACGCGGGTTCACACGAATCGTGGTGAGCTTGTTCTGGTCGGACATCAGTGTGGTGGTCTCGGCGACCGAGCCATCGGTGATGATGTTGCCGTAGATGTAGCCGTCGGAGCCGAGATCCTCGACGTTGACGACTTTGAGGGAGAAGGCGTTCGGTTCATCCGGCGCAGCCAGGGAGCCATCCTCCGGGCGGAAGCCGACGACGATCTTGCCGCCATCCTCCGGGGTGAGCTTGTTGACGGCCTCGGCCGGCAGGTCGAGCGTATCGTCGCCGATCTTCGCCTTGCCGTTGACCACCGGGTGGGTGTTGAGGTTCATCGACGGGGAGCCGATGAAGCCTGCCACGAACACGTTCGCCGGGCGATCGTACAGCTCGGTCGGGGCGCCGACCTGCTGGAGCTTGCCGAGCTTGATGACGGCGATGCGGTCGCCCATCGTCAGGGCCTCGGTCTGGTCGTGGGTCACGTACAGGGTGGTAACACCGAGCTGACGCTGCAGTGCAGCGATCTGCGTACGGGTCTGCACACGGAGCTTCGCGTCCAAGTTGGACAGCGGCTCATCCATGAGGAAGACCTTCGGCTTACGCACAATGGCGCGGCCCATGGCGACACGCTGACGCTGGCCACCGGACAGGGCCTTCGGCTTGCGGTCAAGGAACTCGGTCAGGTCGAGGATCTTCGCGGCTTCTTCAACACGCTTGCGAATCTCTTCCTTCGGGGTGCCGGCGATCTTCAGGGCGAAGCCCATGTTGTCGGCGACGGTCATGTGCGGGTACAGCGCGTAGTTCTGGAACACCATTGCGATGTCGCGATCCTTCGGCTGCATGGTGGTGACGTCCTTGCCACCGATGAAGATGCGACCCTTGTTGACTTCCTCAAGGCCGGCGAGCATACGCAGCGTTGTGGACTTGCCGCAGCCAGACGGACCGACGAGCACGAGGAACTCGCCATCCTTGATATCAAGATTGAGATCATCAACCGAGGGCTTGTCATTGCCCGGGTAGATACGCGTGACGTGGTCGAATACGACTTCTGCCATAATGTTCATCCTTTCAGAGGCAGGTACGTGCCTCACGATCCGTAGTGAGAGGGTTTGGTGCGTTCACTCGTAGCATCCGGCTTCGGAAACTGCAAGCTTCGGCGTTTACTTGTTCCGGTCCATTGAAGGTCCTCTTCTTTGAGCCATTGCCCAGTATACACGATGATTTGACATCGGCAGGGGTGTGTCGTTTGACGTGTTGTGCCGGGCCGAAAACAGGGGACGTTCCATGCAAACAATCTGCATCGGGATGGTCCGCCGGCGTTCCGAGAACTCGCTGCTCGTCGGTGCAGGCTCGCGAAAACTGCATCTCAGCCTCAACGACGTGATGCGTGTCGAATCCATACGGCATACGGTTATCATTCATGCATTGGACGGCAAGCTTTCCGGCAGCAGCAACACGCCTGCGGTGACCAGATACGGCACCAGCGAGTTGATGATGGCGACAACATCTGCCATGTTGATCTGTAACATGGTCGTCTCCTCCTTGTTTGTGGTGCATGTCTCGACCGTGTCGATGCTGCTTCCGCGCCTCACACCGATGTGTCGCCCGTCTTCGGGAGCGGTCCAACATGCCTTGATGCCATTGCATCAGAAAATATGTCCTGTCGTGTCTCTACGCCCCATCCTGTCATTTCTGGTGCATAATCTGCACGCTTCCCGTGCATGACCTGCTGACGTGTCATGGCGGGTCCGGCACGCTTGCACCTTGGTATCACTAGGATTGGGGCTATGAGCGATTTGAACGCGTTGAATCTCGAAGCAGGCGAGGAAATCGGCGGCTACACGCTGATTTCCCGGCTCGGCAGTGGTGCGATGGGGTCGGTTTGGCGCGTGAAGGACGACGGCGGGCAGGAATACGCGATGAAGATCCTGCGCGATTCCCTGGTTGATGACGGTGAGACGACCGGCCAGGCCGCCCGCGACCACGCGACCGCCCGCGAGCGCCTGCGCCGCGAGGCGATGGCGTTGCGGCGCATCAAACATCCCGGCGTGTGCTCGATTGTGGATATGGAATTGGATGATGCGGTCGCGTTCATTGTCACGGAGCTGATCGAGGGCAGGAACTTGCGCGAGGATGTCGCCGCCAACGGCCGGTATGTGGGCGACGATCTGGAGCGTCTGTCACGCAAGCTGATTGACGCGGTCGAGGCGGTGCACGCGGCGGGGATCGTACATCGCGACATCAAGCCGACGAATGTGATGGTAGCGGCGAGCGGGCCGATTCTGGTGGATTTCGGCATCGCGATGGGCGAAGGGGAAAGCCATGTCACGCGGACCGGGCTGGTGATGGGCACACCCGGGTTCATCGCCCCGGAAATCATTGACGGCGCTGAATCAAGCGAGGCGACGGACTGGTGGTCGACTGCCTCGGTGCTGGCGTTCGCTGCGACCGGCCAGCCGGTGTTCGGCACGAAGCCGATGATGGCGGTGCTGGAGCGCGAGGCGCACGGCAATGCGAATCTTTCCGGACTTCCTGCGCGCACGGCCGCCGCATTCCGGTCTGCTCTCGACCCGGACCCCGATCACAGGTGCACGCCGAAGCAGCTGCTGCACACCATCGCCGCGGATGCGTTGAATCCGGCCGCTTGGGATGATGCGCAAGACCAGATGGTGGACGGGCAGACGGTTGTGTTTCCCCCTGCAGACGACAGCGAGCGCTCTGAAGACGGGGGCGCGATGCTCCCTTTTGACGGGGGCAATGCGGCGAATGCCAAGCGCACCGGGGACGCCGCCATGCAAGCCGACAATCCGAGGTCGTTGTGGGTGGCTGATACCGGCGACGGCTGGGACGACGACAGCCCTGAGGAAAACGGCCCAGAATCCGTTGATATCGGCGGTGACCGCGGAACCGATGCCGACGATGATGCCACTGATGTCGTTACTACGGTTGATCCCGACGACGACGCTGATGCCCGCGCCGATATGAATTCCGCGAAATTTGCAGATACCGCCAGTTCTTCCAACGCCTCGGATCGCACCATGGTGATCGGCGACCAGCCTACTGTTGCCGCACCAGTTCCGATCACCGCGACCGCAGTGATGCCGCATGACGATCCCACGCGCCTGCCCCCCGATGCCGCCGGCGCCCCCTACGCCACCAATACCGCCAACACCGCGAACGGGACGATGCCACCGTCCATTCTCCCGGAAGATGGAGCCGAAACCGGGCAGGCGGCCGGGCAACCGGTCCTGCCGGCAACGCAAGCGGCGGTGCCAGGAACCCAGAATCAGCCAAATCCCGCCGATATCAAGCGTGCACAGTATCTCAAGCGCGGAACGCTCCCGCTCGCTGCGCTGACCGTTCCGGTCGCCATCACCGCGGCGGCGATGCCGCTCATCGCATGGATTCTCGCCGGCGTGCTGATCTGGCTGCTCATCGCTATCGGTCTGAATACCGGTTCGCAGCTCGACCGCGAAAGCAAACGCGGCGGGACACGCAAGCGCGGCGATGGCGCGTTGCGTGTGGCAACCATGCCGTGGCATATCGTCAAAGGACTGGCGCTGGCCATCCCCCGCGCCCTACTGGCCGGCATCATCGCCACACTGGTGGTCATCATCGCCGCACTCGCCTTACATTTGCCGACATTCCCGGCGCCATGGCATGCCAACGGCTGGGTCGTTCCGTTCGTGTTGCTCGCCGGCCATCCGCTGTCGGTCAGCGGCTGCGTCCTGGCAGGCGCCGCCGCCATCGGATGGCTTGTCGGCGTGTTCGCGCCTGGGGCCACCGCAATCCGATTGGGCTCAGGCGCATTGCGCGGTCTTCCCCGCGACACGGGAAGCGCTCTCCCGGCTGAAGGCAACAGCGAGACCGGCCAAAACGACGCGCCGGAACGCAAGGGCGCGGGCGGCCGACAGACAACGCTGCTCGTGATATGGCTGATGCTGGTGGTCGCCGCTGTGGTGGCGATGCTGATGACTGGTACAATCAATTGGGTACCGTTGATGGTCACTGACTACATGCACATGTGATAGGCCTGTGATGATTGCCGGAACCGCAAGAATCCGGGACTTTGCCGGCCGTTCTCGCCGTCCTCGATTAGACTATCCGACAGTGAGCGGTCATGGATGCCGCGGTCGCGGAATCGTGCATACCAGAAAGGACAATCATGCCCCAGAATGACAAGAGGAACGCCAAACGCCGTACCCGTGCGGAACGCCGGGCTGAGGAAGAAGCGCGTCTGAAGGAGCAGGCCGCCCAGGCGGAACACGAGCGCAAACAGCAGACGCTGATTGGCGCAATCGTGGTTCTCGTGGTCGTGGCGTTGGTGGCAGTCATCGGCGTCACGGTCTATCGCAACACGCATCCGTCCTCGACATCCACATCCTCCGGCTCTGCTTCGCCCACGTCCGTCGCCGCCGCGAAAAAGGCGATGAACGCGGTGAAGACCAAGCCGTCAAAGGCGAATTCCACCGGTGGATTCCTGTTCTCGAAGAACGGATACAACAAGACAATTAGCGACGCCCCCACCATCGCGCTGTACATGGATCCGATCTGCCCGGGCTGCGGGTCGATGCACCGGCAGATTGATTCGACTCTTGCGTCGATGTTCGACGCGGGACAGGTCAATCTTGAATTCCATCTGATGACCTCGCGTGACGCAAGCTCCTCAGACAACTACTCTTCGCGCGCCGCCAACGCCGCAGTGTACATCGTGGAGCACGACGACAACCCGGAGCATCTGCTCAAGTACATCGAAAATATCTACGACGAGGATTTCCAGCCCGACGAAGCCGACTCCTATGTCCCGGTGAGCGACAAGAAGCTGCAGGAGCAGGCGGAGAAGGCCGGGGTTTCGACCGTAGTAGCCTCCAAGGCGTTCTCGAATACCTACACCGCCTGGCTCAAGGCTTCGGACACCTACACGAGCATGCGGCCGGAGCTTGAGAACGTCTCGGGCAATTACGCCGGCTACATGACCACGCCTACCGTCACCATCAACGGCACGTATCTGGATTTGGTGAAGGTCGGCCAGTACAATATGTCGATCAAGGACGCGATTCTCACCTCCATCGGGCTGAAGGAAAGCCAGGTCGGCAAGAGTGGCGTCATGCCGTCGATTGGCTCTGGCAAGCCGAAGGCCATCGACACCGGCAAGTAACGGAATCGGCGTCGCGGCTGTATGCGCCGCAGATTCACGCCCCGGTCGTTATGGCCGGGGCTTTTGTCATGCCTGGCGACGCGGGGGTTGCAGGTACGGCGGCGCAAGGGCTGCAACACAACACGGTTCGCTACGCTCGTGCTGAATTCGCGGAGATGACCCCTGTGATGTTCATTCTGGGATCCACCCCATGTTCGCCCCGAGCGAATATATCAACAACTTCACATATCATTCACATTTGCAGACGTTGCTTTCCTTGATGCTGACACCGCCCCCACGACACGGTTCCGACCCTATGGTGAGTCGATGTTCGTCAGCACTGGTATGCTAGTTCCTTGTGCGCTCAGGACGCGACAACACTACGGTTGCCGCTGACGCGCGAACGCCTCCTTAGCTCAGATGGCCAGAGCGGCCGCCTTGTAAGCGGCAGGTCGTCGGTTCGATCCCGACAGGAGGCTCGAAACGTGGTACAGTATTGTTGTGCTATAATGGTGGCACCACGTTGAGTCTTACTGCGAGTAAGTAAGCCAAGGGCCTTCCCCCCAACTACGACCCTTGGCAACACAAAGGTGGAGCGTCCCCCCAACCAGCTTCACCTTGAGGGGGGCCGGACCATCCCCTTCTCTTCGGCCCCCCTTTCTCTTCCAAGTCCGCCCGCTGTGGGGCGGACTTGTTTTTTCCAGCGCATACGAATTCCGCGAAACCGGCCACGGGAGCCTTCGGGCGAGGCCGGACCATGGAATTATCGGCCAACATCCGCATCAGACAGCCGGATACGCATCGGACAGTGCGGCAATGCACATCAACCAGTTCCGCCCTCTCCCCTTTCTCCACGAACTCGTTACGCCAGGACCGCCCCAACGTCACCAGTTTGTGAAGCGAAGAACCAAGACACTCGTCCGACGGCAAGGCAAGCCCGCCAGCGCGTCCGATCCAGAACCCTCTGCCGACGCTGACGAGGTTCTCGGCGTCGGCAGAAACAGAACCACAATCTTCTACCGACACTTCAGCATTCCAACACCCCAACACCACAACCGCCACGAGCCCCCCCCCCAAGCAGCCGAGCAACCGCAGGCAGCGAACCCTGCGAATGTGGGAGAATGTTGCGAGCTGCGCCGAATACCCCGCCGCGCCCAGGCAAGTCGCTACAATGCAAGCCAGAGGCTCTGCCAGACAGGCAACCCGTTCTACGATTTCGGAAGGTGATGGCATGGCGCGTCGTTGGACTCCACAACGCACGGTGATACTGCGTCGCATCAGAGTGGCATGCTGCTCGATCGCGGTCGTACTCGCCTCAGTGTGCACATTCACTGTCGGCGCGAGAAAAACCGTCGCCCTCTCCATCAACGGACAGACCACGACAATCACCACGTATGCCTCCTCGGTGGATCGCTTGCTCAGCGAACGCGGCATCACCATCAAATCCCATGACATCATCGAGTCCACCTCGAAAGGCGCGCTCAAAGACCATGATGTGGTCACCATCCGCTCGGCATACGAGACGACCATCAACATCGACGGCACCGAGGTTCCGTTCTGGACAGTCGCCACAAGCATGGACCAGCTGCTCGGCTTCTTCGAGCAGAACGAACAGGCCGCTTCGAAAGTGACCGTCGACATCAAGAACGTCTACAACCAGCTCACTGGCGGCCTGGTCATCAACGAGGCCGGCCCGGTCACCGTCATAGCGGACGGCACCACGTCCATCGCGCCGAACGGCAAACTGACGGCTGCGTCAATCCTTGATTCCAAGGGCATCACGCTCGGCAAGGAAGACCGCGTGAGCGTCGAGCGGGACAACGGGACAACCATCCTGCGCGTGCAACGCGTCAAGCATCAGACCGAAACCCGCACGGAAACCATTCCCTTCGACACGCAAACGGTCGTCGACAACAGCCTGCAGCCTGGGCAGACCGTCATCCAACAGGCTGGACAGAACGGCGCCAAAGTTGACACGTATGACGTCACGTATGTGGATGGCGCCAAGGAAAGTGAGACATTGACCTCGTCGCAGACCACGGCGGTTCCGGTCATGCAGATCATCGCCGTAGGACCGGAGCAGTCCAGCGATTCTACGGATTCCGGCAGTTCGGACAGCGGATCGGCGGCGGCAGGCGGTTCGAATTCCAGCGATTCCGGCGATTCCGATTCCGGTTCCGGTAGCTCGGATTCCTCGTCGTCATCATCAGGCTCATCGTCACCATCCGGCTCGGCGTCGTCCTCGCCGTCCTCCACGGGCAGCGCTTCATCCAGTGCTTTACCGTCACCATCGCCGTCGAAGCCCACAACAACACCGAAGCCGTCCCCAAGCCAGAACGCGACGTCCAAACCAAGCCCCAGCCCAAGCAGCACCGCATCGACCGGCGGATCATCCAGCGGCAGCTCGTCCGGCAGCGGCAGCTCTTCGGCGGCAGGTTCCAGACTATGGCACCCGACCGTCCAGCAAGCCCAGACCTATGCCGCCGGCGCCGCTGCACAACGCGGTTGGACCGGCGACGAGTGGACAAGCCTGGTGAACCTGTGGACCAAGGAATCCGGTTGGCGCTGGTCCGCCGGCAACCCCACATCGGGCGCCTACGGCATCCCCCAATCCCTGCCGGGCAGCAAAATGGCTCAATTCGGGGCAAACTGGAAGGATGACGGCGCGGTCCAGATCGACTGGGGCCTGTATTACATCACCATCCGTTACGGCAAACCCTCCGTCGCCTGGCAGCATTGGAAAGATTTCAACTGGTACTGATCGATTCCCTCCACCGACCACCACGCAACCGAACTCGACAAGAAGCACGAATGAACACCACAACACCCCCGCAGACGGCGGACAATCGGAAGAACAACGCCCCGGAACATGCCGGGCACCTGCTCGGAGCCGCGGATATCCGCCGTATCGCCGCCGAGGCGGGCATCCACCCGACCAAGAAATTCGGGCAGAATTTCGTCATCGACCCGGGCACCGTCCGAAAAATTGTCCACGAATCCGGCGTTTCGGCCGGCGACACCGTGTTGGAGGTCGGCCCGGGGCTCGGATCGCTCACATTGGCGCTGCTGGAAGCCGGAACCGATGTTACTGCGATTGAAATCGACCCACCCCTCGCACAACGCCTTCCCAACACCGTCATGGAGTTCATGCCGCAAGCCGCGGACCGATTGCATGTAATCAACCACGACGCGCTGACCATCACCCCCGAGGACACGCCTGAGCTGTCAACAGCCCCGCACATCACGCTGGTCGCGAACCTCCCATACAACGTGGCCACGCCGATCATCCTGACTCTGCTTGAACGCTTCCCGCAACTGGACCGCTTCACGGTCATGGTGCAAAAAGAGGTCGCCGACCGGCTCGCCGCAAAGCCGGGAAGCAAGATTTACGGCACCCCCAGCGTCAAACTCGCATGGTACGGCATCGCACAGCGTTCGGCGATGATTGGCCGCAACGTGTTCTGGCCGGCTCCGAACGTCGATTCCGCGCTGGTGACCTTCACGCGATACCCCGGTGGGCAGCTGCCGGAGGCCTCCAGCCTGGGGGTCGCACGCGACGATGTCTTCGCACTGGTCGATGCCGCCTTCGGGCAGCGGCGCAAGACCTTGCACGCCGCCCTCAAACACATGGTTTCCCCGGAGGCCTTCACAGCATCCGGCATCGATCCGACCCGCCGCGGCGAGACCTTGACCATTGAAGAATTCACACGCCTTACGGTCGCGCGCACCGCGCACACCAGCATCGTCGGAGAGCGGGCATCAGCATGAAGGTGAGCGTGGATTGCCCTGCGAAGACCAATATCACCCTGCATGTGGGCGCGAAACATGCGGATTGGGGCGGACGGCACGAGCTTGACACCATCTACTGCGCGCTCGGCGTCTACGACACGGTCACCGTGTCCCCCACGCAACCCGGCGGCGGTGTACGGCTGTCGATGGACGGGGAGCATCTTGCTGACCTTGCCGACCTCGCAGGCAACGGCGACAACAGCCACAACCATGCCGTGCGCGCGGTCAACGCGTTGGCACAGGTGAGCGGACATCACCCCGATGTCGACGTGCATATCGTCAAGCGCATCCCCGTCGCTGCCGGTTTGGCCGGAGGCTCGGCGGACGCCGCGGCGACCCTGCTGGCGCTCGACACGCTGTGGGATCTGCATTGGCCGATCGGCCACTTACAGCAGGTCGCAGCAACACTGGGCGCCGACATGCCGTTCTGCCTGACCGGCGGATATGCGCACGGTACCGGATTCGGCGAGCGCATCACCTCGATACCGCCGGACAGCGAATCCGCGATGCAGCTGCGCAATCAAGGATTCGCGGGTTTGGTGCTCGTCGGTGCGTACGATTCGCAGCTCAGCACACCCCGTGTGTATGCCGAGTTCGACCGTATCGGCGACGGGCGGCACAATACCGGCGACGTCAAGCCAGCCAACGATTTGCAGTATGCTGCGGTGCAGCTTCATCCACGCAGCGGCACGGCAATTGACTTGGCGATCGCAGCCGGAGCGACCCATGCATTCGTATCCGGTTCAGGACCTTCCGTCGTCGCTTTCGTGCCGAATTCCCGCGCGCTGTCGGCAGTCGCCGAGTCGTGGCGTGCAGGCAATGCCGTCGATCGAATCATCGAAGCACAGGCACCGGCCGTGCCGCGGATCCATGTCGTCCGTGGAGTCAGCGATTGCCGGTAGAGTGGGATGGATACAGGAACGAAGAGGATGCTATGACCGGAATCTATGATGAACGCGCGGCGCGCAAAGCCTATGTGCGCCACCGTCAGACCGCGGTGTTTACTTTCACCATCATGGGCATGGTGATTGCGTTGATCATCGCCCTGCTGTTCTCGTTCCATGTATTCGGTCTGGGCTCGGTGTCAACCGCCGAGACGCTGCCGAATTATGGCGTCTCCGCCGCCTGCGCCGTGCCGGATTCATCAGGAACAGCGAAATACGTTGACAACTCGACCGTCCACGTCCGCGTGCTCAACGGCACACAGCATTCGGGGTTCGCGCGCGCTGTCGGCGAAGCACTCACCAATCGCGGATTCACCGTGGAGAACGTATCGAACTACCAGAAGACCGACGTCAAGCGGACCATCATCTATTACGGCAAGAACACCATCAACGAAGCGTACACGCTCAACGACAACTTCACTGATGCAGTTATGAAGATGGACAACCGTCAGGACAAGCTCATCGACGTGGTGCTCGGCGCCACCTTCGACAATCTCAAAACCAAGTCGAAGGTGCTGGGCAAGGGCGCGAAAATCACCGATGTCAGCGGCTGCCTCGATAGCAGCAAGATGACGAATCTGCCCAAGGCCCTAGCCCATGACGCAGTGAACTGACGCATACACTGACCACACACACCAGTCGGCACCCGCTTTCTCCACTCCCTCACTTTCACAAATTGGTTACGATGGGGATACGCTCAGCGTAACCAATTTGTGGAAATAGATCTGGGCACGGAGAAAGTCCAGGTACGGGAAAAGGCCCGGGCGTGTCATGCTGGGGAATAACACGGCGTGTCACGGCACGGGCACGGCGTGTCACAGCATGACACGGCATCACACATGATGACACGCATTCTTTCCAGCGTTGCCACGCCCGTTCTCACATCACCTCAAGCGTTCTGCGCGGCGGCCCAACGTTTGAGTTCTTCGACCGCCGCTTCATGACCGACCGGACCGTTATCCAACCGGTATTCCAGCATGTGCTGGTAGGCAACGCCCACTTGGGGCCCGGGCTCGAGACCCAGCAGCTGCATGATTTCGTTGCCGTCAAGCTCAGGGCGAATCGCCTCGATGTCCTCACGCTGTTTGAGGTCGCGGACCCGCTGTTCCATTTCGTCCATGGCGTCGGAGAACATCTGGGCCTTGCGCTTGTTCTGCGTGGTCGCGTCAGCGCGGGTCAAACGGTTGAGACGCTCATAAAGCGGCCCGGCGTCACGCACGTAGCGGCGGACCGCGGAATCGGTCCACGGTTCGTCGACATACCCATGGAAACGCAGATGCATGTTCACCAGTTCGCTCACATCTTGGACGATGTGATGATCGAAATGCAGGGCGCGCAGGCGTTTGCGCGTCAATTTTGCGCCGACGGCGTCATGATGATGGAAGCTGACCTTGCCGTGGTCTTCGAACTTACGGGTCGCCGGCTTGCCGATGTCATGCAGCAGCGCTGCGAGCCGCAACTCGAGGTCGGGGGCCGGGACCGGGCCGTCCGGGCCAGTTTCCAGCGCAACCGCACGGTCGAGTACGATCATCGTGTGCTCAAAAACATCCTTATGCCGGTGATGTTCGTCGATTTCCAGCTTCAACGCGGGAATCTCCGGCAGCACGATATCGGCGAGCCCGGATTCCACCAGCGCCTCCACTCCGGCGCGCGGCCGGGTCGACAGCAGCATTTTGACCAGTTCGTCGCGTACGCGCTCGGCGGAGACGATGCGGATACGCTCGGTCATTTCGGTGATCGCCTGCGCGGTCTCCGGCTCGATGCTAAATCCCAGCTGGGCGACGAAACGAATCGCGCGCATCATGCGCAACGGATCGTCATCAAAGGATTGACGCGGATCGACGGGCGTGCGCAACACGCCCTTGGCCAAGTCGTTCGCGCCGCCGAACGGATCGACGAACTCCAGATCCGGTACGCGCAACGCCATGGCGTTCACCGTGAAATCGCGCCGCGACAGATCCCCTTCCAGCGAATCGCCGTAATTGACTTCCGGTTTGCGCGAATCCGGATCATACGTGTCGCTTCGGTACGTGGTCACCTCGACCTGTACCGGCGTGCCGTCAGGCCGGCGGCGCATGGCGCCAAGCGTGCCGAATTTGCGGCCCATATCCCAGAAACCGTCGTGTCCCCATGCCCGCAGGATATGTTCAAACTGCTCAGGCCTGGCCGACGAGCAGAAATCAAGGTCGTGGGATTTGCGATGCAACAGCAGGTCACGTACCGGACCTCCCACGAGAGCCAGCTCATAGCCTTCATCCGCGAACATATGACCCAGCTCTATCGCTTCTGGCCAGACTTCGAAATTCAACGCGCGCCCTTTCGATTCAGCACTTCCTACGCCTCCAAGCATACCGTTACTCCACCTGCACATTGGTTTGAGTAAGGTGGAAGATATGATTACTCCCGCAGACTTTGCGCGCATGCTCGCCAATGCTGCGGATAAGCATACCCAAATGGGCCCGTCGCCCGACACGCTGATGTACACGTCCCAATCGGAAAAACCCGTGCAATACCAGGATATGGAGCCGGGAACCCCTACTCCTGCCTTGATGCCTCACCGCAGGACCGGTGACACGCCCGCAACGTTCGCCTCCCTGGACGCGCAGGAACTTCCGGTCGTCAGGGAGTACTCCGCTGGCGGACTCGTGTTCGACGAACTCGGCCGTGTCGCGATCATCGCCCGGCATTCACGCAGCGGGCATCTGGAATGGTGTCTGCCGAAGGGGCATATCGAGAAGGGCGAAACGCCGCAGGAGACCGCGGTCCGTGAAGTGCATGAGGAAACGGGGATCCTCGGTGAGGTGGTTGATTCCATCGCCACAATCGACTACTGGTTCACCGGAACCAACCAACGCGTGCACAAGCTGGTGCACCATTATGCGCTTCGTCGAATCAGCGGTGAGCTGACGGTAACCGGCGACCCCGACCATGAGGCGGAGGACGCGATCTGGGTGAAGTTCGAGGATCTGGACAATGTGCTCAGCTATCCTAATGAACGCAAGATCGCATGGCTCTACGCCAGGAAACTGAACAGGCAGGCATAACGTTGAACTACCCCGCACATCATGGCATCCAGTCGGCGCGGATGCAGCGTCTGCTGCGCCTGCTGGTCGTCTGTATCCTCGCCGTCGTCGTGCCTTCGATGTTCGGGTATGCTGCCGCAGATGCGAGCGTGGCAAACGCCGCCAGCACATCAACCAAGCCCACCTCTACAACCACTTCGAAAACCACCTCGCGCACCACGCAACGGCAGAGCGACTCCTCAATCTTGATGAGCATCGACAGCGCGACCCCGGTGGTCACTGCCTCATCCGGCTATCATCTGCAACTCACCTTGCAGAATACGTCGAGCGTAGCCACCGGTGACGGCACGTTGACGGTCGCCGCGAACGCACTGTACACCTTCGTTTCGCGCACCGATATCCAGGATTGGGCGCAAGGCCAGTCGCGTATCCCCATGACCAGCCAGCTGTCCCAGATCGATGTTGGCAATATCGCCGCCCACGGCACCGCGACAGTGAACGTCGATGTGGACGCATCCGCCGAACAGTTGGCCTCAATCACCAGTTGGGGGCCCAAGCCGGTGCGCATCTCCTATGCGTCGGCATCCGGCTCGGCCAGCGCCTCCCTGCACACCTTCCTGACCCGTTCGACCGACGGACTGAAAACGGCCGACACGCCGGCGATGAACATCACAGTTGTCCAACCACTGAGCTCAACCTCCTGGCAGAGCAATACGACCATCGTGTCCAATATCGTCAACGCGGAGCGCTCACGGCTGAACTCATCTTCGGTGGCAGACGCGATTTTCACGGGGACCGACGCGGCGAAACGCGAACGCGCCGAATCCCAGCTCGTCGCCAAGCACGCCAAGCTGCAGATTGTCGCCGACCCCATGTATTTGCAATCCATGTCCATCCCCACACAGACATCAGCAATCGCCCAGCCAGGCATGTTCGACATCACCGGGTACGCGGCGCTGGACACGCCTGACGCCTATCAGTCCGCCGGCGTCAAATCCTCTGATTGGGATGCCTCCGCAAGCATGGCCACCTACCGTTCGGCGGTCGGCAACACGAATGCGACACATACCATCATCGCGTGGCAAGGCAGTGGCCGCTGGACCCGTCAGGCGTTGAATATCGCGCGTCAACAGGGCTATTCGACGGTTATCGCCACCTCCGGCTATGACGCCAACACCTCCGGGACGGTCCACACGGGCAAATACGTTGTTCCCACGGATTCCGGCGATGTGACGGTTCTCACCGCCCAGCAGGAGCTGAGCGGTCTCGCCCAAGGCAAGGCGACCAGCAGCGAGGCGGACAGCGAGACAAGCGATGCGGGACGCCTGTCGCGGTTTGTCGCGCAAAGCGCGTTCTACCAGATGGAACAGCCTTATACATCCCGCAACCTGCTGGTGTGTCTCAAACCCGGGGCATCGACCACGCTGATCGACACCCTGATGAGCGCCGTCGAACAATCCACATGGCTCAATCTCACAGACCTGAACACCCTCATCGCTTCGGACGCTTATCTCAGCGGCGACGAGACGTCCGACATCGTGCCTCAGAGCTCCGGCATCACCGCAGCGTCACGCAAACGTCTTGAGGCCGCGTTGTCGACGTTCACGGCCAGCGTGAGGAGTCTGAACCAGTTCAAGGAACATGTCCTGTATTCCAATCCGTCGTCGTCGCCTTCCGCAAGCGCAACCGCAAGTACGTCCAACAGCGGTGACGAGCAATCACTGGCACGACATGACGCCTCGAAGGTCGCCGAAAACAACGCAAAAGGCCCTTCCTCATGGATGACATGCCTGAATTCCCTGCAATCGCGTATGGGATTGCTTGCGCTATCCGGCAATGCGGCGGTCATCCAGCGTATGGGCGATGCCGCGACCGGTTTGTCGACCACATTGCTGAACAACGTGTCCATTACCCCGACCGATATGGTCACCGTGGTCAGCGAGACGGCAAGCATGCCAGTCACAGTGACGAACGCGAACCCGTATCCGGTGCGTGTTCGTGTGTCTTCGCTGACCGACTCCATGGAGATTGTGACCAGCCGGTACGCGGATGTCACGGTTCCCGCCCATGGCGAGGCGCAGGTCACCTTCGCCATCCGCGTGGCGACTTCGGGTTCCACCACGGTGCATCTGACGCTTCTGGACCGTCAGGGCTCCACGTTCTCGTCGGCACAGACGACGACCATCACCAGTTCTCTGCAAATCAGTGACAAGACCGGCATCGCGTTCATCGGGGTGGCTTTTCTGCTCGGCGTGGTAGGCCTGTGGCGTCAATTCCATCGGAAGAAAGATCCTGACGAATGAGTTCCTCGGTTGGACATAATTCCTTCGTGATGGCCGTCGGCACGGCGGCTTCCCGACTGACCGGCCAAATCCGTACGATTCTGCTCGCGGCAGCTGTCGGCACCACCGGCATGGCTGCGAACGCGTATCAGGCCGGCTCGATGATCCCGCAGGTGATTTTCACGCTGATTTCGGGAGGCATTTTCAACGCGGTGCTCGTCCCCCAGATTGTGCGCACGCTCAAAGAGGATGATGCCGAGGACCGGCTCAACAAGCTCATCACCTTCGCCATCGCGCTACTGGCGGGCATCACAATCGCAATGATGCTGCTGACCGCCACCACCCCCGCGTTCACGCATCTGTACGCGAACGGCGGCAAGGACATGCTCGCGCTGACCAATGCATTCGCGCTGTGGTGCATGCCGCAGATCTTCTTCTACGGCCTATATACCGTACTCGGCCAGATTCTGGCGGCGAAAAACCATTTCGGCATGTACGCGTGGAGTTCGGTCGCGGCGAATATCGTCAGCTGTGCCGGATTCACGCTGTTCATTGTGATGTTCGGCAAGGCCGATAAGCAGCCGCTGAGCTTCTGGACCACGGACAAAATCATGCTGACCGCCGGCACGTGGACGCTGGGCGTGGCCGTCCAGGCACTGGTATTGTTCCTGCCCTTGTTCAAACTGGGGTTGCGGTACCGCTGGCGTTGGGGTATCCACGGTATCGGTTTGCGCTCGATGGGTTCGGTGGCCGCGTGGAGTCTGGGGATTGTCGGCATCGACCAGCTGCTGACCATCATTTCGACCCGTATCACCACGAACGCCCCACTGCGTGCGCATCAGCTGTTCGGCATTGATGAGACGCTGGTCGCCGGTAATGCCACCTACCAGAATGCGTTCACGATTTACATTCTTCCGTATTCGTTGATTGCGGTGTCAGTGGCGACCGCAGTGTTTCCGAGGGTTTCCCGAGCAGTCGCTGATAATGATTTAAACACCGCCCGCGATGATTTGAGCGATGCGCTGCGCAATGTCACCCTGCTCATGAGCTTCTTCTCCGCGATATTCGTCGTGTTGTCCGTCCCGATTTCGCTCGCCTTGCTGCCTTCGATTAGCGTGGGCGAAGCACAGCTGATGTCAGGGCCGATGATTGCGCTGTCACTGTCACTGCCGTTGTCAAGCTCCTATCTGATCATCCAACGCACCTTCTACGCCTTCGAGGACGGGCGATCCCCGTTCATATTCATGGCTGTCCAGCTCAGCATTCAGATGCTCACCCTGCTGATTACCACCAAGGTGCTTTCTCCTCTGGATTGGACGCTGATGCGCGGTGTCGCCGTTACGCTAGCCTATGCACTGTCCTTCCCCCTGCTGGTGTGGATGCTGCGCAAACGCTTCGAGAACCGCTTGGACGGCCGTCGTATCGCCTTGTCTTATATCAAGGCCACTGCCGCAGCGGTAGCCGCGGCGATTGTCGGTCTATGGCTGCGCGGACCCGTGGAACATCTGCTGGGCGCGGAACTCACCCCTTCCGGCGGGCATATGAACTGGTTGCAATCCGTCGGCGTGTGCGTCGTCATCGGCATTGTGGTGATTACGATCTATGTGGGCGCCTTGTGGGGTATGCACACCGAGGAACTGGTCACGATGTTGTCGTCGCTCAAGGCACGGGTCGCCTCCCGACGGTCTGGCAATGCGGCGAATGTCGATGGCGATCAGCCTGCCGGCGACACTGCCGACGAATCCGCGGATTCCACCGACACTACCGAAACCGCCGACAATCGGGCCACCTCCGGAGAGCCGGACGAACCAGACAATCCCGATAATCCGGACGAACCAAGCAATCCGGGCAATCGCGCCCCTGACAGGCCAAGAACCGGCCCGCAAGCCGATTCTGCGGAAGACACGGCAGTACCCACCGCCGTTTCGACCACTCCAGTCGTTAGAATGACTACTACTACATCACCCGCGAGCACGCGAATTTCTCGTTATGGAGCCGAAGGAACTATGAAGCCTCAACTGGGAGATACCGTTATCAACCGGTATACGTTGGTGTCACTGTTGCGTGACGAACCCGGCCTGCAAGCGTGGAAGGCAAATGACCGTGTCCTCGCGCGTGATTGCCAGCTGTACATCGTCACCGACGCCGATGCGATCGCCAAAGTCGACGCGATCGCGTCATCCCTAGCCCTGTCGCGCAACCGTCGTTTCACACAGGTCCTTCAACTCCAGCATCGCGGTGACGTGTCGATTATCATCACCGCTGTGGATAACGGTTTGTCGCTGACCGATTACTTCCACGGACCGGCGTCAGGAACCCTCAGTCATGCGGCCATGCGGTCGATTCTCGGCGAAACCGCATCTGCGATGCGTCAGCTCCTGGTGGACGGGCTGTCGCACTACGCGCTGAACACCGATACCATCCGTCTGACCGCGAACGGGGTCCAGCTCGCCGATGCGACGCTGAGCCCGATGCTCGCCGACACGTCACATGCCCCGGAAGGGCTCGGGGCCGAGCGTCTGGCGACCCGCCAACTCGCCGCCGTGTTGTATGCCCTGATCACCCGCACCCCTTCATCGGTGGATACCCAATTCGATTTGTCCAAGCTCGGCCCGGACGTGCCCGGCGAATTCCGTCTCATCTGCCATCGTGGCCTGGAATCCGACGGGAACGGCAGTGTCATCCCTATGGAGTCACTTGCCGAACTCACCGCGCTACTCGGCGACTGGGAACCGTTGTCGCACTTGCAGAACAGTGATATCGCCCTGCCAAGTATCGATGCAGAATGCTCCATTGCCAACGCAGCGTTGAAAACACCTGACCCTGGGCATATTCTTGATTTCCCGCAGGATCTGTCCTCGTCCTTCGAACAGCATTCGTATGCGCAAGCCGCCCAGGCGAGTGTCTTGCCGGGTGCGTCCGCCGCGATTCCCGACGCCGGCAGTAACAACACCGACCATGCCGAAGCTCTTGCCGCCCGCCAGCAGGCCATTCAGCAGGCGATGCAGCAGGAATCGGCCGAATGGATGAAGAACAGCCAGGCGGTTCCTCGCAACCCCAACAGGCAGACCATTCCCCATCCTGAAGTCACTGACAGCACCGACTACGACTTCCATGACATCGCCGCTGCGGAAGTGGCCAATATCATGGCTCCGTCCGTTCCCGACCCGGATAACGCGATTTTCCCGAACTTCAACGCGGCGTCCGGCCCGTATACCGACACCCAGGCGACGATGCGATTCGATTTCGCCCGCAAGGCGGCCAAGAACGCCCATCGTTTGCAACCGCCGTCGGTGAATGAATCCACGAGCAGGATTCCTGTATACGATGCGAACGGGGTGCCGGTTCCCCCCGGTGACGAATCACGACGCGCCTTGGAGAACGAACAGACGCAGATTCTCGCTGCCAACACTCCAGTGAGCCGCCCGCCGAGCTTCGCGCCGACTGTGGAACCGGAGAAGGAGACGCACGAAGACTACAATCCGGTCACCCAGGACGATGTGGCGGACGAGAAATTGTTTGGCCGGTTCAGCACGAAGGTTGTGGCAATCGTCGTCGTCATTGTGGTGGTTGCGGCGGCCGCAGGACTTGCCCTGCATAGCCTTTCCGGCGGCACCACACTCGGTGTCACGAAGCAGTCGAGTGCATGGCCGTCCCAGAATCTCGACAAGGTGCCGTTCGGTAGCAGCACGCCTACCGGCGATGCATCATCGTCGGGCTCATCCGGCAAGTCGAGCGTCATCACCGAGGACAAGGACGCTTCCGCCGTGCCGACGCCCAAGGTTCCGGAGAATAACACCCCGTATTCGATTGATAAACAGGAGTTCCTCACCAAGCCCGGCGGTCAGGATGGCTACGGCTATTACATGCATCTGAGCGAGCCGGAAAGCGTGTACCGCTTCGTAGTGTCGATCAGGTCTTCCGGCGGCACTGGCTACCTGTATGCCAATACAACCGCGGATCCGACGCAGGGCGAGCAGGTCGCTCAGTTCTCCTTCGACGCGAGCGGAACGACCGACGTCAAGCTTACGAAGACGGTGAAGAGCCAGGACTTCCTCATGTGGGTGCCGCGGGATAGTCTGCCCGGCAACCAGTTGTACATCAAATCGGTTCAGCTGTATTAACGGCTGCCTTCACGGCAGTTCTTGCGGCAGTTTTCACGGCTGCTGGGCTTTCTCCGGGGCGGTTGTCTGCGCATTGTTGCGGACGGCCGCCCCGGTTTGTTTTCAGGCGGTTGTCGATGCCGCTGCCGCGACTGCGGTCCTGCGTTACTCCGTTGCAGGATGTCTCGCCACTGTGCTGACAGCACAATCATGGCCGTCTGGACGTGCTAGGTTAGGACGCATGAGTGAACAGACAACAGACGTGATCATCATCGGTTCCGGGCCTGCCGGCTACACTGCGGCCATTTATCTTGGCCGCGCCGGGTATCGTCCGGTGGTCATTGCCGGGGCGCTCACGCCCGGCGGACAGCTGGTCAATACCACTGAAGTGGAGAACTTCCCCGGGTTCCCGGACGGCATCATGGGCCCCGATCTCATGGATGCCATGCGCAAGCAAGCTGAGCGTTTCGGCGCCGAAATCGTCTATGACGACGTGGTCAGCGCAGATGTGCAGGGCGATTCCAAGCATGTTGTACTGGACGGCGGGGATACGTATACCGCCCGTGCTGTAATCGTGGCCACCGGCTCGCAGGTACGCAAACTCGGGGTACCGGGCGAAGCCGAATACTCCGGCCGCGGTGTTTCGTACTGTGCCACCTGCGACGGATTCTTCTTCCGCGGCAAGCCCATCGTCGTGGTCGGCGGTGGTGACAGTGCGCTGACCGAGGCTGATTTCCTGAGCCGTTTCGGTTCTTCGGTGACGGTGATCCATCGGCGTGACACATTCCGAGCCTCGCGCATTCTGGTTGACCGGGCGGAAAAGAACCCGAAAGTTGATTTCCGGATGAACGCCGTGGTGGAGCGTGTGAACGGCGATGATGAGTCGGGCGCCCACTCCGTGACGATTCGCGATACAGTGACCGGCGATACGACTGAAATCCCGGCCAACGGTGTTTTCGTCGCAATCGGGCACACACCCGCCACTGGATTCCTTCACGGTGCCCTTCAACTTGATGAGCATGGGTATATCACTGTTGACGGTTCTTCGACTCGTACCAGTGTGCCTGGCGTGTTTGCAGCGGGTGATGTGGTGGATGGCGTCTACCGGCAAGCCATTTCGGCAGCCGGCATGGGTTGCCGCGCAGCCCTCGACGCGCAAGCCTACCTCGTCGAACAAGCCTGAGATATTCGGCAGGTATTCGCCCCAGCATACCGCTATTCCCCACCACCATCTCACTACTAACTGTCTACGAAAACAGCCTTGCCAGCGTAACCAGTTTGTACACCCACCCAATCTGGTTACACAACGCGCCTTGCCAGCGTCACCAGATTGTGTGATCTCTCAAACTCGTTACGCTCAGCACGCCCCTAACGTAGATAGTTTGTATATCAACTCAAACTGGTTACACTCAACACCGCCTCAGCATAGACGGTTTGTACATCCACTCAACCCGGTTACGCTGTGGCCCCGACGTAACCGGGTTGTTGGTCTTTACAATACGAACGGATTCCGCCATCATCGGCAGAGACATTCCCTCACTTCCACTGATTGCCGGCAGCGGCGCCCACAATCCGACTGTCGTCAGCTATCGCCAGCTGAGATTGTCACGTACCCGTACCAGCCCGTATCCCGTGATATACCACAGCACAACGCCGATTGAATAGCATTCAATGCTGAAAGTTACCATAAAGTAATCTGATTGTTCTGAATACCTAAAATCCGGTGATACAACCCGACACGCCGTATCATGGCAGATTCCCGACTGAATTCAAGCACGGCCACACACAGTGCAGTCACCATCACCTAGTGAACAACAGAATCCCCGGATTCCTGCTGCAAACCAGAAATCCGGGGAAACCTTGGATTGCGGCCACACCGCGTTTTCAGCTCAAGAGTCCAGAAAATCCGCCTCGCATCACACCCAGTCAGATTCCCCATCAGCGGCTGCAGACGCATTCCCCTCCTGCTGCTGCGGCATCAGAATGTCCAGAATCCGTTGCATATCATCTGGCGACGAGAATGTAATCTCGATCCGCCCTTTCTTCTGATTACCCTTGATTGTCACCTTGGTGTCCAAGCGCTGTTCAAGGTGCTGCCGAATCGGAGAATCAGCCCACGGGTTCGCGACTTTCTTGTTCTCCTTCTTAGGTTTCTCCCCCGCCATGGTCTTCAACGCGACGATTTCCTCAGTGCTGCGTACGGAAAGACCCTCAGCGATGATTCTGTTGGCAAGCTTGTCCATATCTTCTTCATTGGACAACCCAAGCAAGGCCCGCGCATGCCCTGCAGACAATACACCCGCGGCGACTTTCTTCTGGACTGAGGCCGGAAGATTCAGCAACCGTAAGGTATTCGCAATCTGTGGCCTGGACTTTGACACGGACTTCGACAACTGTGCCTGGGTCAGTCCAAACTCATCAATCATCTGTTGATATGCAGCCGCCTCTTCAAGAGGATTCAAGGCGACTCGGTGCAGATTCTCAAGCAACGCGTCACGAAGCATCTCGTTGTCGGATGTCGTCTTGACAATCGCCGGAATGGTCTCCAGTCCAGCAAGCTGCGAGGCTCTCCACCTGCGCTCTCCCATAATCAGTTCATATGGCCGACGCATCACATCGTTGGTATCGTCGGCATCCGCCTGATGCGATGTCGATTCCACGAGTTGCGCTTGCGGCCGCTTACGCACCACAATCGGCTGCAATACACCCACCTCGCGGATTGATTCGGCAAGCTCCCGCAACTCATCCTCATCAAAGATGGTTCGCGGCTGTTCTTTGTTTGGACCGATGTCATCCAGCTTTAACTCGGCCAGATAACCACCCTGCACCGGTTTCAGTTCTTCGTTCCGGCTATCAGTATCTGCCGATGTTTCACGTGAAACATCGTCATCCGTAGAACCATTTCCATTGTCGACATCGGCAATCGCTTCGGTCGAACGAGCAGAGGACGCTCTCTCATTGGCGACAGACTTAGCGTCAGTCGCGTGATTCTGCTGAACCTTACTCTCGCCTGCAGCGCGCTTCTCTACAGGCGTTTCCGTTGATTGCATTGCTCCGAAGAACACATCGCTCGGATGGGTCATTTCTTCGAGCGACGGAATGCTCATCCGATGCTGCAAACGTGATTGCCCATGCGCATGCTGCTTGGTATTGGCAGATGCAGTATGAGTCGATGTTTCAGATGTTGCAGATGTTTCACGTGAAACATCGTCATGCTTCCTCTGATGTTGCGTTCGTGTCTCTACCGAAGCCGTATCATGCGCAGGTGTCCGATTCTGCGCAAGCTTGCTCTCACGCTGCGATGCACGAGAAGATGCCTTATCATGCTTGACCGATGTACTGGCACCAGCCTCAACTGCGGCAGGATGATTCGGCTCAGCGGCGTGTTGTTTGGACTCATTCGGATCTCCAGGCAATGCAGGGAACAATGCTCCAAGCCCTTTGCCCAGACGTGACTTCGTTGCCATTCAGTGCTCACCTCGTTTTGCTTCCAAAGTTGCCAAGACCGCCGGAGATCTCCTCGCAATTTCAAGAGCCGCTTCCCCATAGGCAATCGCCCCCATGCCATGCGGGTCATATGCAATCACCGTCTGCTGAAAACTCGGTGCCTCTGAGATCTTGACCGAACGAGGAATCGTCGTGTCAAGCACGATATTGGGATAATGGCTCTTCACTTCATCATAAACTTGACGGCTCAGAATCGTACGCTTGTCAAACATCGTCACCAACATGGTGGACACCAGCAGCACAGGATTGTAATGCTCCTGTACCAAACCGATGGTGTTGATGAGCTGTCCCAGACCTTCGAGCGCATAATACTCAGCCTGGATAGGAATCAGCACTTCCGTTACAGCGCACATCGCATTGATTACCAGCAGGCCCAAGCTTGGCGGACAATCGACGAACACATAGTCGTAGGGCTCATCGCATGATTCTAGATACTTATCCAAGGCATGCTTGAGCAAATCGGTCCTGTCGCCGAGATCGGCAATTTCAAGCTCCGCGCCGCTCAAATCAATAGACGCCGGGACGACATCCATATGATCAAATGACGGGCATTGCTGAATCGCTTCACGAATAGTCGTACGCCCCTCGATGACGTCATAAATCGAGGGTTCGCCTGAAATGTGGTGCGCACCCAATGCAGTAGACGCATTGCCCTGAGGATCCATATCCAGAACAAGTACCCTCGCTCCACTATCAGCAAGAGCAGCAGCAAGATTCACCGTGGTCGTGGTCTTGCCGACGCCACCTTTCTGATTGGCCACAGCAATACGCCGCGTTGATGCCGGCTTGGGGAACGTCACCATATGGAGAGCTTGATATCTGGTGGTTTCCTCTGCGATTTCACTGCCGAGCGAATCCGCTTGATCACCAAATATGCGACGGATGATATCCGAGGCGGAATTCATGGACCGACCCCCTTGCTCTGGACCTGTTGAACGTTGTGCAGCCGTCGACAAAGCTCCTCCTTGATATACAGTTGTTCCAGTTTCCCCATTGCACTGGACATGCCCGGCAAGATATCCACCACATTGTGGATAAATGTGGACAACATTGTACAACTCTGTGGATAACCTAGTTTCATCTCGCCACAAAACCGCAGGAAATCACGGAAACAGCATTTCCCGAAGGTAAACACGATTGTTGTGGATAACTTTTTTGCGACATGAAAATGTGGATAACCTAGTTTCTTGAGGCGGGAATGAGTGGTGCCAGACCTTGATTTGCCCTATCCGTATTACATCCGATAATCAATCTATAGATGTCAATGTTTCACGTGAAACATTGACAAGAATGTTGCGACGGTGCGGGTGAGTGGCTATTATCATCCACACAATTCAGCGCTGATTGTGTTGTCCAAAGCGAATCAATCTTGCCATGTCACCTCAGCATATAGGAACAACATGATGTACTTGACTACGTTGCTGGGCATCTAACATGCCTTTATCGATGTCAAATTGTGTTTTGATAGCTTTCCTGCCCCGGAAGTATTCCTGCATCTCCGACGTGATGCAGCTGTTTCCTTCATACGCACACCAAGCACGGGCGCGCTTGTTCTGGATTCTAAATTTCCCCCTCACTGCGATATACGATGTCAACAGACCACACGACACCACCGATCTACCGGGATTCATGTGTAAGCGATTCATCACACCACAGCACACAACTCCGGTTGGAGCGCAACAGCATGATGAGCACAACGATTGATTCCATACGTCCTGCCTCGCACTATTCGACGAACCAGCTCATGCGCACAATTGATGGAACGATGTTTCACGTGAAACATTCCGATCCAACGGTCCTGCAAACGGTGAGCTTTGAGTAATCGTCACCTGCCTACGTTGATCACATCGAGAGGGTCTATCCAAACAGAATCACGCCCCGCTGCATCTATATGTAGGAGGGGAACAGAATGCAATCAAGAACACTCACTCAACATTCGATGTTCCCGTGAAACATCATCGTAGATTTGAAATTCGCCTGTCAGATGGCGCACATCGCTACGTATTACTAAACAGTGGCAACCTAGACTCTCTGTATCACTCCCCTCACTCTTTGTTAAATGGGTACCAGATCTCGACGACGCTATCATTATTAGCACATTTCCCGCCAATAATAGAGTGACTACGTCACCCTATAGGGCAAGCCGCTGATCCATGGCGGATACTGTTCTCAATACACCTGCAATATGAGAACTGGAAACATGATACTAACAAAAACACCCACAAACGCTGATGAATTTGGAAACCAGCAACAGGCGGTAACTTCCGGACACTACTGAAGAACCCATCAGCGTTATCAGTACCAGACATGTTCTACAGACCGACGCAAGCTGTGTTCAATGCCACCGGTGATGTCATTCCCAACTATCCCAGCGCAAGTAATTCAGTTTCAAGACTTTCGACATTTGAATGGGTGTGGATCTAATCGGCGAAACATCTATAGTCACCGTTCTTCAAGCCTGTTGATGTTTCACGTGAAACATCAGCCCCACAGCCGACAACCCGTGGTCATGCGGAACCACAGTATCCTTTCCAATGAAAACCCACGGCAAGTCAGTGATATCAGTAGCTCAACAATCGAATCCAGCACGAAGAGCAACACCGACAGTTGGAAAACAAATATATGGCAATCCACCAACAGGTATAAGGCTGTTGCCAATGCTGACATGATCGAGTCGCTAGATCATTGAAACACAGACCAGACACGGTCAGGACACATCACCTGGAATCAGGAATTCAAACGCAACGGACAAACCAACACATGATGTGAAGGAAACAACGTGCACTTATGATGTGCTGGAGCCTGCGGAGTAGAGAAGTCGTAATGTGATAAAACGTTCACCGTTCATGATTGATTCTCCGGGATCCGTGCTCCGTCGTGGTTGCAGGTATCACAACAAACCGGAACCAAGAACAATACGCCGACACTCAAACAACGAAGCACAGATGCAGACAACGGTGTCACCGCAATTGGCATACTGGCAAACAGGACGAACACCTCTGCCGTTGAGACGGGATTCTGTTCCCTCGAAGGACACATTGGATGAGAAAACACGAAGCCAAAGGCATTACGTTGACTTCGTAATCGTCAACTCACAAAATTCGCAGGCATACCACCCGCACTATCATCGGTACTCAACCACGGCTGATTCCAACATCGAGCCTTGCCCAACACGATGTTGGTGGAATGTTTCACGTGAAACATTCCACCAACATCACCCCGTTCCCGGTATCATCACTCTATCGGTGGGATGTGTAATCAGCGGCATCCACAGTAATAGCCCAAGTATCAATCCAGCGAGTACACAACACCAAAACCGCAGGAATTCCGGGGTTCAACAGCTTCTGGCTATGCTGCGAAAAATCTCAAACCGAACACAGCGCGCTGTCTACATCTTGTCCACCAACACCACATGTGTCGGTTCAAGCCCCTCCCCCACAGGCGCGAGACACACACGGGCATGACCGCCGTGGAATTTTCGAATCATCTTCTCCGCCTTATCAAGTTCGACCTGTGCGGAACGACCTTTCAAAGCGATGAGTTGGCCGTGCGGCTTCAGCAACGGCAGGGTCCAACCGGAAAGCTTGGTCATCGGTGCAACCGCCCGGCAAGTAACCGCGGCAAACGGTTCGATATCATGCTTTCGAATCTGGTTGATGATCTCCTCTGACCGCGCGCGCACAATCTTGACATTCTCAAGTCCGAGCTGCTGCACGCACTCCTCGAGCCACTCGACACGACGCTCCATAGGCTCAATAAGAGTGAACTCGCGGTCAGGCAGGCATGCGGCTGCGACAATGCCAGGAAAACCGCCACCACTGCCGATATCAGCGACCCGCTTCTTGGCATCATGCGAAGTAACCTTACGAATGAAGGGCACCACAGCGGCCGAGTTCAGAATATGGCGTTCCCAGACAATATGAACATCCCGAGGCCCAATCAAACCGCGGGGCTCACCTTCAGCCATGAGCTTGTCATGGAAGCGTTGCAACACCGGGTAGGCGTCGCCCAGAATCCGCTGCGGCAGTGGGGAACCATCAAGCTCGTCAACAACCGCATCTTGAGGTGTCTGTTCTTGTTCAATCATGAATGTACGTCCTTCTGTAATGATTTCAATGTACTCGAATCACCGGATGATACATATACAGCTATTTATCAGCTTTTATTCAGTTGGAGCCGAACACAATCGGCCGGAATCGGCCGCATATCCACGATCGGCCGCGATTCGCGGCAACCGGTTGTACCAAACCCATCCACAACCAATAGCAAACAACAGCAACCAACCGCACAACCATTCCAAACACCAGCAACACCTCTCCACGCGGCCAATCACCGAAGTCAACCATCATCCGTTTCAAAGAGAATGCGGTTGTGCAAACACGCAGCACTCAGCATCCACGCATTCACACAACCGCATTCAGCATCAAAGCCCATCACCAGACGAGCTGAAATGACTGAAATCAGGCTTCGACGTCACCAGTTTCATCAGCTTCGTCATCATATTCGTCATCGTAATGCTGATCATCATCGACAGCGGAAGCCTTGAGATAAATGGTGACATGACGGTTCGGTTCCTCGCCGTGCGAACGGGAGCGCAGCCCCTCTTCGCGGACCAGATCATGGACCACCTTGCGTTCGAAGGAATTCATCGGCTTCAAATCGACAGGCTCGCCGGTCTCGCGCACTTCGTCGATGGCATCAAGCGCAATATCGCGCAGGTGCTGACGCTTGTGCTTGAGGAATCCGTCAACATCCACAATAAGATGTGATCGCTCACCCGTCTTCTGCTGCACCGCAAGCCGGGACAGCTGCTGCAGGGCGTCCACCACCTCGCCGTTCTTGCCAACCAGATGCTTGATGTCGTCGTCATCATCGGCAACAATCTGTACAACGGGTCGGTTGTTGCGAATGCCCATCTCGATATCACCGTCATAATCGGCGATGTCGAGAAGGCCTTCAAGATAATCCGCGGCGATATCAGCTTCCTCATTGAGCTGGTCGATCGTCTTTTCATCATCCTGTGCCATGTGGTACTCCTTGTCGGCTGTATAGGTCAAGTCTAATGGATGGACGGAAATTCGCCGCATCTGAGCGCATCACAAATGTTGTTCGGCGTATCCGTCTTCATGTCGGGGGTTCAGGCTCCTGCGGGGATTACACCCGGCGTCGCGGCTGATACCATGCCGTCAACACACAGGTGGCGTCGGTATAGCCTGACATACCGGCGCCACCATGGGATTATTTCTTCTTCTTGCGCTTCGGCTGCCTGCGCTGGAACCCTTCGGTCTCGCGACGAGCGGCCTCGTCCTTGGCCTTCTGCAGCTGCTCTTCCTCGAGCGACGGCTCACCGGCGCGCTTACGACGGGCGTTCTCACGCTTGTGATCGCGGATTTCCTTGTCTTCCGCAGCGGGCGACCCCGGAGTTGGGAAGGTGTAAATCTGCCACAACGACCGCAGGAAGTTGCACACGTTGTTGGTAAGCCAGTAAATCAGCACGGCGAACGGGAAGTTCAAACCGGAGAAAATGTACATGATGGGGAACATCCAGGTCATCGCCTGCTGCATGCGGTATTGCTGGCCCTGCATCGAAGCTCGGGGCAGGTTGCGCCGCATGTTATAGAACTGCATGAGCCACATAAAGAAGCACATGAGCGCGATGAAGATGCCGATGACAATCTTCGCATGCGTATCGGCGTGCATGAAGCGCGTGGTGATGTTCACACCGAAGTTCGAGCTGTCGGAGAACTGCTGCGCAGTGGCCTTGTCAAAGGCGCCGAGCGGGGCGCGCTTGCCCTTGGCGATGTATTCGATGGCGGAGAGCACATAGAACATGCACATGAATACCGGGCCCTGGATGAGCATCGGCAGGCAGGAGCCGGCGGGGTTGGCGTCGTTGTCCTGATAGAGCTTCATGAGCTCGCGGCTCATGGCGTCCTTGCTGGCCTGGTCGTTCTTGCCCTTGTACTTGTTCTGGATGCGCTGCATTTTCGGCTGGAGCGCCTGCATCTTGCGCATCGAACGCATCTGCTTGATGAAAATCGGCAGAATGCACGCATGCACCACAATCACCAAGAAGATGATGGAGAGCACCCAAGAAACACCGACGGCGGGCATACCTAGCAGTGTCAGGAACTTGTGGAAGATGGCCATGATCTGGGTCATCAGCCATTCGACCGGGGTCAACAGCTTGTACAGCCAACCCCAAAAGCCGCTGTCAAGCAAGAACTGATCAGTATTGGTATTCATCGATCAGGCCATCTCCTTCGTGTGCGAGGCCAGTGGCGTCAGTCGCGGCTCCTCATGGGCCTTCGACCAGGAATATCGATAGAACAGCGAGAAACGCTGCGGAACGTCGTCAATACCACCGCGACTCCAGGGGCGACATCGCAGCAGACGCAACAATGCCAGTGTTCCGCCACGCACTATGCCGAAGCGTCGAATGGCTTGCAAGGCATAGTTCGAGCACGTCGGATAGTACCTGCACCGTGCCGGCGTATTCGCAGAGATATTCCTCTGATACCAGCGGATGGCCCGAATCGCGGCTTGCGTTGCAGTTGACATATCGACCGCTTACTTACCTTGGGCCGCCCGTGCGCCGACGGACGCGAACAATCGCTCGACTTGGCGGTCAAGGGATTCAAATGGCGCGTGCGCGGCTGATGGTTTCGCCCGCATGACGATATCGCAATGTTCGGGCAATACTTGCTCGTGATTCCGTGCCAAGACGCGGAACCTGCGTTTTACCTTGTTGCGGGTTACGGCGTGCCCCACCGATTTGGATACGGCGAGCCCAAGACGTCGGTGCGATGGCGTTCCAAGCGTTGAGCCAGTGGAATCCGTACGCCCGGCCGTCTCGGCGGACTGGGCGTTTGGGGTGCTGATAGCGCCCAATTGGGCGCATGAATGTGAATCGTCGCGCACCAGATAGTGCACGACGATGTCATGGTCGCTGACTTTTCGGCGACGTTTCAGCACGGTGACGAAGTCACGGTGACTTGTAAGCCGCTCCACTGCTCAGTTCGCCGGTTCAGGCAGACAGGGTCTTGCGGCCCTTGGCGCGACGACGGTTGATGACGGCGCGGCCAGAACGGGTACGCATACGTGCGCGGAACCCGTGCTTCATGTGACGACGGCGGTTATTGGGCTGGAATGTCCTCTTCATAATTTACGCTCCCGGTTTTTCAGCCATGCAAAAGCACGGCTCCTCATGAGTCAAGCTCTACTAAACTACTCTCACCCCTACCCATTCGTCAACACGACACAGCATGTGGATAATTCTTCGGAGTTTTCCACATCGCTTACCAACCGGCGAATCAATCCCCACAATTCCCGAAAAACGTTGCAATCACAACGAAACCGAGGGGAAAGTTATCCACAAATTACACTGATGTTATTCACATTTCAGCAATTTCAACACGCAAGGCTGTGGATAACTTCCCGGATTCGGTGTAAACATACACTACGGTATTGTTCTCATATACGGACGGGAACACGAGGTATGCACGAAAGGATGGCCGCATGGCGAACAGCTCGCAAGATCCGGCGACCCAGGCCGTGCATATCTGGTCGGATGTGCTCGCCGTGCTCAAGCATGATGCATCATTGACCGCACGGGACAAGGGATGGTTCGAAGGTGTCATTCCCGAAGCCGTGTTCGGTACCACCATCGTGCTCACGGTCACCAACGCCGCGACGCAGAAGGCGTTGCAGACCGACCTCAACCAGCCTCTGCTCAAAGCGCTCAAATTGTGCACCGGAATGGACATGTTCCCGGCGTTCAAGATTGAGCCGCACCCCGAGCCGCTCGCCCCGCAGCCGGACATCACCATGCCCGACGCCACGCCGAGGCCCGACGCCCAAGGGGAAATCTCTTACGCCGGCCACACCAATGTCCCAACCGGGCAGCAGCAGTCGGCCGCGCAACAACCTTCCGTCCAGCAGACCCCGGCATGGGGATCGGGACAGGCTTCGCAACCCCAATTCGCCGAGTTCCAGCAACCCGCGATGATGCCTCACCAGGCCACGCATCCGGTGCAGTCCGAGACGACGATGCATCAGGACCGCGGCCAGATGCCCGGCCAATATCAGCAATCATCCGGATTCAACGAACAACAAGGCGCCGATGCATATGGCCCGTATGCCCCCGGATATCAGCAGCCGGCAGCCCAGCCGCAACAAATGGGGCAGCCGACCGGCGCCGCGATATACGAGCAACAACCAGTGCACTATGGCGCAGACCAACCGGGTTCTGCAGCGGCCATGCCGTCTACTGCCGCCCAGCACCAAGCACCGGCGCCCAGCCCGAATCAGCCCGAAATCCCGGCAACCGTGCCCTCCGGCGTACCGAATCGGGAGAATTTCAACATCGACCAGCATCGACCCGCCCTCGATCCGGAAACCCATCTCAACAAGAACGCGACCTTCGAAACCTTCGTTCCAGGCGATTCCAACCGTTTCGCGCGTACCGTCGCCATGGCGGTGGCAGAGGGATCTGGCAAGGATTTCAACCCGTTGTGTATCTATGGCGGCTCCGGATTGGGCAAAACCCATTTGCTCAACGCCATCGGCAATTACGCGCTGATCAAGGACCCCACGCTCAAAGTGCGGTACGTCACCAGCGAGGAATTCACCAACGAATTCATCGAAGCACTGCAGAACCCGAATCAGTCCCAAGGCCAAATCGCCGATTTCAACCGACGTTACCGTGAAGTCGACGTCCTGCTCATCGACGATATCCAGTTCCTCGGCGGCAAGGAAGCTACACTCGACAGCTTCTTCCATACCTTCAACACGTTGTATCAGGCGAACAAGCGCATCGTAATTGCATCCGATGTGGCGCCGAAGAACCTCAAAGGCTTCGAGGCCCGCCTGATTTCACGATTCGAATCCGGCCTGACCGTGGATGTCAAACCGCCGGATCTGGAGACCCGCATCGCGATTCTGCGCATGATCGCCTCGATGAACCATATGAAAATACCGAACGATGTGCTCGATCTCATCGCCGAACGGTTCACTGAGAACATCCGCGAGCTGGAAGGCGCGCTGACACGAGTCTCCGCAGTGGCGTCACTGAATAACCAGCCGGTGACTCGTGCGCTTGCCGAGCAGACCCTGCAGGACTTCTTCTCAACGGATGTGGAGATCAAACCCACCGATATCATCACCCAAGTAGCGAAGTACTTCCACCTGACCTTTGACGATCTCGTGGGGCGCGCACGCACGAAGAACATCGCGCTGGCGCGGCAGATCGCCATGTATCTCGCCCGTGAGATGACCAGCATGAGCCTGGTCGATATCGGCGAGGTATTCGGAGGGCGCGACCATACGACGGTGATGCACGCCTACACGCGTATCAGCGACGAGATGAAAGAAAAGCAGGAGACGTACAACTACGTCATGGAGTTGACTGTTCGTCTCAAGCATCATTCCGCCGAACAATAAGCCCTGCCCCCGCCCGGTCAACCAAGCTGTGCCCGGGACGCGTGCCGGTTTGAAATGCGCCTTACGGGCAGTCCTATCAGGGTGACGTCTTGCGTCCGATCCCACGTTCCATGCGAGACAACGACGCTCACAGCAGGATTTTCCTCTTTTCCAAATCATCCACCGTGGTGGATACGACACACCGGGACTGTGGAGAAATCAGAAAAAAGTTATCCACCACGTTATTCACAATTGTGGGTAAACCATGCGAATAACTCGTGGGCAACCTCAGAAAAGCTGTGGATAACTCGTGGATGATTCAGCTTCCGATGTGGATAACTTTTCGGCGACCTTCTCGCTGTGGATAACTCTCAGGGTTATGCACAGAGTATTCAGGAGTTATCCACATTCGGCAGGTGATTGCGAAGTCTTGCCGCTGTAGGCCTACATACACTTATCCACACTATCCACCGGAATTATTACGAAGGCTATTGTTCTCTTACGTATCATCATCGGCATCATTATGGCGCATGCTTCGCACGAACGAATCTGGCCGGAAAGTCCGGCTAGAATAGCCACAGAACACCAATCGAAACGAGGAAGCATGAAAGTCGAAGTGAACACGACCTCGCTTGCGGACGCTGTCGCATGGACCACGCGGGTCATCGATGCACGTCCAGCAAGCCCTATCCTTGCAGGCATCAAGCTGGAGGCCATTGACGGAACGCTCCAACTGTCTGCATTCAACTTTGAGATTTCGGCGCGCGATCACATCGAAGCTGGCGTCGATGAATCAGGCAGTACCGTGGTCCAGGGCAAGATTCTCGCGGACATTACCAGGTCGTTGCCTTCCGAGAAGACATATCTAGCCACCGAAAACTCAACGCTGATTATCACTTCGGGCAAAAGCAAGTTCACCATGCAGCTCATGCCGGAAAGCGAATATCCCGATCTACCGGTCGTTCCACCGATTTTGGGCAAAGTTGACGGGGAAACCTTCCATCAGGCGGTGGATCAGGCGTGCGTGGCCGTTTCACGCGAAGAAACTCGGCCGGTACTGACCGGCGTATTCATGCAGTTCGAAGGCGACAAGGTCGTCATGACCTCGACCGACCGGTTCCGTCTGTCCCGTGCGACGTTCACTTGGTCGCCGGAGAATCCGGATGTCTCGACCAACACCTTGCTGCGCGGTTCGCTGTTGCGCGACATCGCCAAAACGTTGAACGAAAGCCAAAATGTCACCATCAACTTCAGCCAGGACAACCCCTCACTCATCGGCTTTGAAAACGCCGGCCGGGTGTCCACTTCCCAGCTGATCGACGGTGAGTTCCCTGCAATCGACCGGTTGTTCGCCGACGAATATCCGATTCAGGCGGTCATCGACAAACAACAGCTGATCAACTCGATCAAGCGTGTGTCGCTGGTAGCAGAGCGCAACGCACCGATCCGCATGGCGTTCTCCGGTAGCGAGTTGACGCTGAGCGCCGGTGTCGCCGACGAAAATCAGGCGAGCGATGTGCTCGATGTCGATTTTGACGGCGATGACATCACCGTTGCGTTCAATCCGTCCTACCTGATTGAGGGATTGAGCGCAATCGCCGAACCATTCGTGCGCATGAAGATGACGACAGCGGTGAAGCCGGTGGAATTCAACGGCCAGCAGGAGCAGGATTCCGACGAATCGATGGATTACCGGTATCTGCTGGTTCCGATGCGCTTCAGCAACTGAGTCTGGACTGGGTATCTGAGCCCGAATCAGGCAATCGCCGTCGGCAAGGTGGTGTGGATAACCCTGCCGACGGCGAAATCCTTGTCTGGGCGCGATCGTACTGAACGGTGAGGCGCTGCGGAATTCTTCCGTAGCTGTGCCGCATGTGTCGGTCGGCCACGAGAAACCCTCCCAAACACGGAATATGACAATTCGACAGTTATCCACAGGCTTTGGTGGCCAGCCAAAAGACCTAGAAAGGACAGGCAGCGATGAGCGTAATCGTCTCACGACTGGCGCTCGACCATTTCCGGTCGTGGGACCATTGCATCATCGACCTGCCTGAGGGAGTCACGGTAATCCGGGGTGCCAACGGCATGGGCAAAACCAATCTGGTCGAAGCAATCGAAGTGTTGTCCACCGGGTCGAGCCACAGAACTTCAAGCTCGCTTCCACTCGTCCAACGAGGATACGACTCGGCTACGGTCCGGGCTAATATCGTGGATACCAACGCCACAGACGGCGAAGCGGCCGGGTCGCAACCGCGGAATATCGCGGAATCAGCCAATACTGAATCGGCACCAGAATCCTCTGAATCGAATTCTGAAGAGCAAAATGGAAAACTGAATTCGAATCAGGATTCACTTCAGAATTCACCCTCCGACCATGACGATGCGGCGCAACCAGACCACAACACCCAAGATCGCGCCCCCTACACCACCATCGAACTGACCATTCGCGCCCACGGGGCGAACCGGGCACGCATAGACGGCGGTGCCTCGATGTACATGCGCGACATTCTCGGCCGGATTCCCAGCGTCTCGTTCACGCCGGAAGACCAGCGCCTGGTGTCGGGCGACCCTGCGACCCGACGTGGATTCATCAACCAGGCAGGGACTCTGCTCATCCCCGGATACGACGAAGTCCACCAGACATGCGCCAAAATCGCCAGACAACGGGCCGCGCTGCTCAAACAGCTGGGAAAACCCTCCGTTCAGGACGGGCGATACGACAATCGGTACGGGCAGAGCGCCCCAAGCGATGCTGATGCCGGACAGGCTGCCGCGATGCAACCCGCGCTCAGCGGACTGGAGATCTGGACCGGGCAGTTCATTGAGTCAGGCGTTGAATTCACGCGTATGCGCAAGCGCCTCATCGATCAGCTCGCCCCCTTGTTCTCCCAGAACTACGATGCCTTGTCGGGAAGCGAACAGCACGCCTCGCTCGCCTATCTCCCCTCATTCGACGAGGTGCTGGAAGACGGCGAGCCGCATCAGCTGATCAGCCGGCATTTCCAACGAATCTATCCGGGCGAAGTGGCGCGCGGCCAGAATCTGATCGGTCCTCATCGCGACGACATGGCCATGACGTTGGACGGCGTGCCGGCTAAGGAATTCGCGTCCAACGGCGAAATGTGGACGATGGCGTTGGCGCTCAAAATGGCGCTTGCCGCCTTGGTTGAGCGGGCTACAGGCAACGCTCCTATGGTGATTCTTGACGATGTGTTCGCCCAGCTTGATGAGACGCGTCGGCGGCAGATCCTCGAATTCGCCGTCCGACGTGACCAAGTGCTGATAACCGCCGCCGCGGCCGCAGACGTGCCTGATTTGTCGCCGTATGGCACGCATGCGCGGATCGTCGATATCGCCGCTCTCCGGCGTCAAAGCGACGATGAGCAAGCCGGGCAGCTGCTGACGGACGAGACTGTCGCGCGAATCAAGGCCGCCCGGCGACAGGCCGACGCGCAAGGCGAGGCATCGGCATGAACAAGCCGGTCGCACGCATGCTCAAGCTTGATCCGAGAAAGCTGCCGGCGCAGGTGTTTCAACGCTATGCCGCGCGGGCGGGCATCATCCGCGACAGGCAAGAGCGCGAAGCGAAGGCCTGGGAGAGCTTCGGCAAACCGGGCAGAGACCCCAACACCCTCGGGTCGTTGGTCACCCTGCTGGCGAAAAACGGCAACTGGACCCCGCATCTCAAGCTCGCCCAGCTGCGCAACCATTGGGATCAAGTGGTCGGCCCGCAAATCGCACAGCACTCGGTGGTCGCCTCGTTCAATGATGGAATTCTTGTGATTCGGGCGGAATCCCCGGCATGGACCACGACGCTGACGTATATGATCCCGCAGCTGACCGATACGATCAAGGAACGTCTTGACGGGCTTGATATCTCCCAGATTCGCGTGACCGGGCCGCAGGCGCATCCATTCACCCGTGGCCGCTACGGCAGATACCGGCGATAGTATGGGATGGAGGACTTAAAAACCGCGAAATATCGCGGAATGCCTTGTATTGCCCTCAGAGCCGCAAAGTCCCCCTTGATGTGTAGAATCACGTACAGTACTGTAAAACGCCTAGAAGGCCCCGTTATTTTCGTTCTAGGGTATATCGACCGTGTCGGCAGGGGCGCCGCGCGGTGTGCTGGAAGGAATTTGTGTGGCAGACGCTGAAGCTGATTCGCTGAACAATGCTGCGCCCGGGCAGGGCGAGGTACCATCGCAGACAGGTAATGAATCCAAGGCCGAACTCAACGACAAGGTCAACGACGCCATCGCCAACGACAAGCTCGAGAATGCCCAGCTTGACGATTCGCTGTCGCCGGACCATTACGACGCCAGTGATTTGCGCGTGCTGGAAGGGCTTGAGGCGGTGCGTATCCGCCCGGGCATGTACATCGGCTCGACCGGTCCGCGAGGCCTGCACCATCTGGTCTACGAAATCGTCGACAACTCAGTGGACGAGGCTTTGGCCGGTTTCGCCACCCATATCGAAGTGACCATTCTGCCGGACAACGGCATCCGCGTGGTGGACGACGGACGAGGCATCCCGGTTGACATTGTGCCGGGCGAAGGTGTTTCCGGCGTTGAGACGGTTATGACCAAGCTGCACGCGGGCGGCAAGTTCGGCGGCGGCGGCTACGCGGTCTCCGGCGGTCTGCATGGCGTGGGCATCTCCGTGGTCAACGCGCTGTCCACGCGTATGGAGATCGAGGTGCGTCGTCAGGGCTTCCATTGGACCCAGACGTACATCGACCAGCATCCGACGGCGCCGCTCGCCCAAGGCAAGCCCATGGAGGACGGCGAATCGACAGGCACCTCCGTGACCTTCTGGGCCGACCCGAAGATCTTCGAAACCACGGTCTACGATTTTGAGACCCTGCGTTCGCGCTTCCAGCAGATGGCCTTTCTCAACCGCGGCCTGCGCATCTCCCTGACCGACCTGCGCGAAATCGACCAGGCGGGCGACGAGGTGACCGGCGACGGCGACAACCCGGTCGAGGAACTCCATCGCTCCGTGACATACTGCTACGAGCACGGCATCAAGGATTACGTGGCCTATCTGGTCAAAACCCGCAAGACCAACCCGATCGAGGAGGAGGTCATCGATTTCGAGGCTGAAGACCTCAAAATCGGCATCTCCGCGGAAATCGCCATGCAATGGACGACCGCCTACTCCGAATCCGTGCACACCTTCGCCAACACCATCTCCACAACCGAAGGCGGTACCCATGAGGAGGGCTTCCGTGCGGCGCTCACCACGCTTGTCAATCGGTATGCGCGCGAGAAGAACATCCTCAAGGAGAAGGACGACAACCTCTCCGGCGATGACGTGCGCGAAGGCCTGACCGCCGTCGTGTCCGTCAAGCTCACCAACCCGCAGTTCGAAGGCCAGACCAAGACCAAGCTCGGCAACTCCGAAGCGAAGACCTTCGTACAGCGTGTGATGACCGACAAGCTCGGCGACTGGTTCGACGCACACCCTGCCGAGGCCAAAAGCATCATCCAGAAGGCGATCGAGGCCTCCCGCGCCCGTATCGCCGCGAAGAAGGCCCGCGAATCGACCCGGCGCAAGTCGATCTTCGAATCCGCCGGTATGCCGGACAAGCTCAAGGACTGCCAGTCCAACAATCCGGAGGAATGCGAGCTGTTCATCGTCGAGGGTGATTCCGCAGGTGGCTCCGCCATCCAGGGGCGCAACCCGATTACCCAGGCGATCCTGCCGCTTCGAGGCAAGATCCTCAACACCGAGCGCGCCTCCATCGATCGCATGCTCAAGTCCGACACCATCGAGTCGCTGATCACCGCGATCGGCGGTGGCTACGGCGAAGACTTCGACGTGAGCAAGGTGCGCTACCACAAAATCATCATCATGGCAGATGCCGATGTCGACGGCGCGCATATCGCCACGCTGAACCTGACGCTGTTCTTCCGCTACATGCGGCCGATGATCACCGCAGGGTATGTCTATGTGGCCATGCCGCCGCTGTACCGCATCAAGTGGACCAAGGGGCCGCACTCCTTCGTGTATACGGACGCCGAACGCGACCGCGTGTTGCGCGAGGGCAAGGAGTCCGGTCGCCAGCTGCCGAAGGGCGAAGGTATTCAGCGCTACAAGGGTCTGGGCGAGATGACCTATCAGGAGCTGTGGGAAACCACCATGGACCCCGACCACCGCATTCTCAAGCAAATCCACATCGAGGACGCGGCACAGGCGGACGAGACCTTCTCCATGCTGATGGGTGACGAGGTCGAGCCCCGGCGCCTGTTCATCCAGCGCAACGCGCACGACGCACGATTCATCGACGCGTGACCGTACAACGCCGGAATCCGCGGTTTTCCAAGGATTTCGGCACGGAAACCAGCACACTTCATCACTAGCCGTGCATCAGGCTAGCCATCCGAAGAGGATGGACAAGAACACGAAGGATCTACCGTGGCAGACGAAAACAACACCAACACCCCGGAAGACGGCGGGTCGAGCAATGACGACCAGCTCAACGGGCTGGACAACAACCACGAGCCGTTGAGCCCGCAGGAAGCCGACAACACCGATTACGGCCTGATGAAAGGCCAGCGCGTCCAACCGATTGATTTGCAGCAGGAAATGCGCGAATCCTACCTCGCCTACGCACTGTCCGTCATCGTGGAACGCGCGTTGCCGGACGTGCGTGACGGTATGAAGCCGGTCCACCGTCGCGTCATCTACGCGATGTACGACGGCGGATACCGCCCGGATCGCGGCTACAACAAGTGCTCCCGCGTCGTCGGCGACGTTATGGGTAAATACCACCCGCACGGCGATGCCGCCATCTACGACACGCTCGTGCGTATGGCCCAGCCGTGGTCCATGCGCTATCCGCTTGTGGACGGTCAGGGCAACTTCGGCTCCCCGGGCGACGACCCGGCGGCCGCCATGCGTTACACCGAATGCCGTATGGCCCCGCTCGCCATGGAAATGGTGCGCGACATCGACAAGGACACCGTCGATTTCGTGCCCAACTACGACGGCAAGACTCAAGAGCCGACCGTGCTCCCGAGCCGTTTCCCGAACCTGTTGGTCAACGGTTCCGCCGGCATCGCCGTCGGCATGGCCACCAACATCCCGCCGCACAACCTGCGCGAGGTGGCGGACGGCGTGCACTGGGCGCTCGATCACCCGGAAGCGAGCCGTGAGGAGCTGCTCAACGCGCTGATTGAACGGATCAAGGGGCCGGACTTCCCGACCGGCGCGACTATTCTCGGCCACAAGGGCATTGAGCAGGCATACCGCACCGGCCGAGGCCTGATCACCATGCGTGCCGTGGTCAACACTGAGGAAATCAACGGGCGTATGTGCCTGGTGGTCACCGAACTGCCATATCAGGTCAACCCGGACCGTCTGGTCGTCTCCATCCGTGAGGCGGTGCGCGACGGCAAGATCCAAGGCATCGCCGACATGCGAGACGAGACTTCGGGCCGTACCGGCCAGCGTCTGGTGCTCGTGCTCAAGCGCGATGCTGTCCCCAAGGTCGTGCTCAACAACCTGTACAAGCATTCCCAGCTGCAACAGACCTTCGGCGCCAATATGCTCGCCCTGGTTGACGGCGTGCCGCGCACGCTCAGCCTGGATGCGTTCATCCGTCACTGGGTCTCCCATCAGCTCGACGTCGTCGAACGCCGTACCCGGTATTTGAAGCGTGAGGCCGAAGAGCGCGACCACATCTTGCAGGGCTATCTCAAGGCCCTCGACATGATCGACGAGGTCATCGCCCTCATCCGTTCCTCTAAGGACGTGGACACCGCCCGTGAAGGCCTTAAAGACCTGTTGGACGTCGATGATGTGCAGGCGGACGCGATCCTCGCGATGCAGCTGCGCCGTCTCGCCGCGCTCGAACGGCAGAAGATCCTCGACGAACACGAGGAATTGCAGCGCAAGATCGCCGATTACAACGACATTCTCGCCAAGCCGGAGCGCCAGCGTCAGATTGTGGGCGACGAGCTTGACGAAATCGTCGAGAAGTACGGTGACGAACGCCGCACCCGCATTCTGCCGTATTCGGGCGAGATGAACGTCGAAGACCTGATCGCCGAGGAAAACGTGGTCGTAACGGTCACCCATTCCGGCTTCATCAAGCGCACCAAGGCCGACGAATACCGCGCCCAGCACCGCGGCGGTAAGGGCATCAAGGGCACCAAGCTGCGCGAGGACGACGTGGTCGACCACTTCTTCCTCACCAGCACACACAACTGGCTGCTGTTCTTCACCAACAAGGGTCGCGTCTACCGGCTCAAGGCCTACGAGTTGCCCGAAGGGTCGAGGGATTCCAAGGGCCAGCATGTGGCCAACCTGTTGCAGTTCGCCCCCGACGAGACCATTCAGGCGGTGCTGTCGATTCCGAATTACGAGGTCGCCAAGTATCTGGTGCTTGCCACGCGGTCCGGCAAGGTCAAGAAGACCAGCCTCGCCGAATATGATTCGCCTCGCCAGGGCGGCCTGATTGCAGTGCGATTGGCAGCTGACCCCGAGACCGGGGAGCCGACCGATGAGCTGATTGGCGCCGCGCTGTGCAACCCGGAGGATGACATTATCCTCGTCTCCAAGCACGGTATGAGTCTCAAGTTCCGTGCGGACGACGAGCAGCTGCGTCCGATGGGTCGCCAGACCGCCGGCGTACAGGGCATGAAGTTCCGTGACGGCGATGAACTGCTGTCCATGGACGTCATCTGGGGTGACAGCGACAAGGATCTGTTCGTGGTCACCAACGAGGGCTTCGCCAAGCGCACGGCCATCAGCGAATATCGTCTGCAAGGCCGTAACGGCTTCGGTGTCAAGGCCTTGCAACTGGCGGAAGGCCGCGGTTCGCTTGTCGGTGCGCTCGTGGTCAGCGAAGACGACCAGGTCATGGCCATCATGAAGTCTGGCAAGGTCATCCGTTCGGATGTGTCCGAAGTCAAGCGGACCGGCCGAACCACGCAGGGCGTGACCTTCGCCAAGCCCGACAAGGGTGATGAGATTCTCGCCATCGCGCGCAACGCCGAGAAGGATGACGACGACGAGAACGACCAGACCGATGTCGAACAGCATGATCAGCATAATCAGCACGCGGATGAGGCTACGGCCGCACAAGGCGCGCAGCAGTGAACTGGCGGCGGGCCGCGTCGAAATACCATGGCGCGGCCCGTCGGATAGTGTGCAGACCTTGCCATCAGAGCGGCAATCGTCCCCGAACACTGGTAGGTTCACTAATCAGGCGAAGGCAGTCGAAACGTCCAAGGAGAAACAATGAGCGAATACGTCGACGACGAGGGGCGCCGCGAACCACGCGTAGGCAGGACCGTCTCGAACCAGCCGATCAGTACCGGCAACGAGGCGCCGATGCCGTCTGCGGCGCGTGCCGCGGCTGCGAACAAGCGTCGGCACCATACGCCGCGCGCACGGCGTATGAGCCTGTCCCTGACACGAGTGGACGCTTGGTCGGTGGCCAAGGTCACTTTCCTGCTCAGTGTAGCCGGGGGCATCATTCAGATTGTGGCGGCGGCGCTGTTGTGGCTGGTGCTGAACATGGCGGGCGTGTTCGACCAGGTCACGCAGATTGTCTCTTCGACAGGCCTTGATTCCAGCGGATTCAACCTCGCCGACGTGCTCTCGCTGAGCACGGTGTTGAGCACGGTGACCATCCTCGCCATCATCGGCGTGGTGCTGTTCACTCTGCTGGCGACGATTTTCGCGCTGCTGTATAACGTGGTCAGCTCGCTTGTCGGCGGCGTCCACGTGACTTTGGGTGACGACTGACAGCCATTCCCATATCCATGGTCTTTTCAGCCGATCAGGGGCGGTTCCGGTACTCCGGGCCGCCCCTGATCGTATATGCGGCCTAGGGTAATGCGGTCTTGGGGGTAACGGTTTGTCGGTTTGTCGGGCATTTCCGAGCCAAAGGTATTGCCGGAAACGTTCCGTCAAGTGATGTATGCGCTGGCATGCGTGACCGGGTGGAAGGTGTGGGGGAATGGCGGAATCCTTTGGCATCTGTTGATTTGCGTATGTCTGGGCATGCGCGACCTGATGGAGGGCGCAGAGGAATGGCGGAATTCCCCGGTATTTACTGGTTTGCGTATGTCTGGGCATGCGCAGCATCGTGTCGGCGGCGCGTATGGCCTGTGGGGTGCCTGTTTCTGACGCTCGGCGTATGTCCTGGTATACGCAACTGACACCACCTTGGTGCCATGATGGCCCAGTTCGCGTTCGCGATGGCGGGGAAACACGGAACGCAGGTTCAATGCCTGACACTCCTACGGCCGCAACGTTCCTCGGAACACGTGATTGCTCAAACGGCTGGCGGGACATGCCGACGGCGAACGTCATCGTGCCCTGCGTAAGATGACCGAAGAGCAGGTCATATGAACAAGGAGGCTACCATGTCGAATACCGGACAGCCCCCAGTGTCCAGCATCCCGGATGATGCGGCCGCAACGGGCAACACCTCCGCGGCGGTGTTGCCGGACAGTGCATTGGCCACTCGGACGGCATCATCTTCGATGGAATCATCCTCGAAAGACCCGCAAGCCTCCTACTCCTACGTGGACCCGTGGAAGCCCGATTCCGTGCTCGAAGGGTACCAACAGGCCACCGTCCACCTCGGTGAGGACGCCGAGGGTGAGATTGTAGCAACCTTCGTGCGCAAGGACCCGTCGAAACTCACCTTGCACGAACGGTGGCGGCGCTGGCATTTCAGCGTGCGCGGCCATCGTCTGGCCATCATGTACGTGCACGGGTGGAACGACTATTTCTACCGCCGGCACGCATCCGAATACTGGGAATCGCTGGGAATCCCCTTCTACGCCGTGGATTTGCGCAAATTCGGGCGATCCTACCGTCCCTACCAGACCCCCGGGTATATCGAGGATCTGCACGAATATCGTCTGGAATTCAACGCCTTGCGTGACCAGATCGTCAAAGAACAAGGCAAAGACGTCCGCATTCTGATGATCGCCCACTCCCAAGGCGGACTGAGCGCTTCGTTGTGGGTCAATACCGAACATCCTCACCATGTCGAGGCACTCGCGCTGAATTCCCCTTGGCTTGAATTGCAAGGCAACCGCATGTTCCGCCTGCTGTCCACACCGGTCGTGCAGATGTACCGGCTGCGCGGCGGCAAAACCGTGATGCCGATGCGCGACCCGGGATTCTATGCCCGGTGTATCAAACGGTCGACCGGAGGCGAATGGGACTATCTTGACCATCCGCTCAATCCTGGTGTTGAATTTCTCACGCGGGCAGGCTGGATGCAGGCAATCTACAACGGGCAGGACGAGATTGCGAAGAATCTTGACATCCAGATCCCGGTCCTTGTATGTACTTCGGATAAGTCGATGATGCTGCAATCCACATGGGATGAAGGCATGCGCGAAGCCGACAGTGTGCTGGACATTACTGCGATCCGTCAGGCAGCGCTGCATCTGGGCGATGTGGTCGCGTTGGCGACGATTCGTGGCGGTTTGCATGATTTGAGCATGTCCAAGCCGGATGCGCGGCGCAAGTATTTCCGCATCGTCACCATGTGGGCGTCGATGATGGCGTGGCGGCGTGTCATTCCCACCAAATGGGTGGATGAAGCCTTGGCGAAACTCTGATTTTTTCGCCAGCCTCGCTCGTCGGCATGCTCTCAGGAATCGCCGTGCCGCTTGAAAGATATCCCCCAGCCCTTGCGCTAGTGTTGTTGCACGATGAGTATCGTAACCCTGTACGCCAAGACCTTCGGCACACCGCTGCTGATTGCGCTGCTGCTCTGGCCGTTCATTTCAGCGTTCCTGACCCTGCCGATTCTGGCGCTGCTCTATCATCACGAGCACCGTCTGCGGCTCGCCTCGACCATCGGCTCGTATCTGAGCGTGCTGTACGTGGTCGGTCTGCTCACCTTCACGCAGTACCCGATGCCGGACGAACCTGACCGTTATTGCGCCACGCACCATCTTTCGCCGCAGCTCAACCCGCTTGAATTCATACAGGACGTCGCCACCGGCGGAGTATCGGCGGTGATGCAGCTGCTGCTCAACATCGTGCTGTTTATGCCGCTCGGATTCCTGCTTATGCGGTTCCTGCGGCGCAATATCGGCCATACCGTTATCGTCGGTTTTCTGCTGTCACTGGCAATCGAATTGACGCAGCTGAGTGGATTTTGGGGTATCTACCCGTGCTCGTATCGGCAATTCGATGTCGATGACCTGCTGACCAATACCTTGGGCGATCTCGTCGGGTACGGCATCGCGAAGTTGTGTGACCGGCGGTGGCCGCCAAAACCGGTTGACCGAGCGGAAATCAACCACCGGCCCGGCATTGTGCACCGCGGGGTGACCTTCGCAATTGATATGATCATGGTGATCTTGGGATACTACCCGTTGGGCATTATTGTCGTCTGGCTGTTCCACGCCATCGCCAAGCCGCTGCCCGACGGGACGTTCCAGCTGGCAAGTGTCGTCATCCACGTCGAATCGTTGAACACCATAGTCACCGTGCTCGGCATGGCATCATTCCTGATATTCGAATTGTGGATTCCGGCGACGCACCGCGGGCAGACACTCGGAGGCATGTTCACCCACATGAGTATGGAAACCCGTGAACGCCATGGATGGCAACGGGTATTGTTCTATGCGATCCGCACGACGATTATCGGCGGATGGTTCCTGCTCACGCTGCTGCAGAAGGACACACACAGTGGGTTGCTGATCATCGCGGTCGTGGTGTTCGCGCTGATATTCAAGCAGATGCCTTGGGATTACGTGCCGGGTAACGCCGAATCAGGGCGTGTGGGTACTGATGGCGATGATGCTGACAATGCCGGACGGGTCAATGATGCTGATGGTGCGCAGACACTCCCCGCGGTCCACAATCGCCAGAATGGCGGACAAATCGGCGATACATCAACATTCTTCAAGCAGTAATCCCCTGTTGTCTCCACTGGGAAATCTCAGTGGAGACAACAGGGGAAGGGATATCAGAAGATGCCCTGTGCGACCATGGCGTTCGCGACTTTGACGAAGCCGGCGGCGTTCGCGCCCAGCATCAGGTCGCCCTCACGGCCATATTCCTTCGCGGCATCCAGGGAGTTCGCCACGATATCCTCCATAATCTGCTTGAGTTTGGCATCGACCTCGTCGAAGGTCCAGCTCAGCCGATACGAGTTCTGACTCATCTCCAAGCCGGAAACGGCCACACCACCCGCATTGGCGGCCTTTGCGGGGCCGTACAGCAGCTTTGCGCCCTGATACACGGCGATCGCCTCCGGCGTGCTGGGCATGTTCGCGCCTTCGCACACAACCGTGCAGCCGTTGTCTACCAACGTGCGGGCAGATTCACCGTCAATCTCGTTCTGCGTGGCGCACGGCAGCGCGATATCGCACGGGACGGTCCACACGTCACGGCAGCCCTCATGGTATTCGGAACCGGGCACGCGCTCGGCATATTCCTTGATACGGCCGCGGTGACCGAGTTTGATATCCTTGACCACATCGAGGTCAATGCCCTTGGGATCGTAGACATAGCCGTTGGAATCGGAGCAGGTGACGACCTTCGCGCCCAGACGCTGCGCCTTCTCGATCGCGAAGATCGCGACATTGCCGGAACCAGAGATGACCACGGTCTTGCCCTGGAAGGAATCGTTGCGCAGCACGCGCAGCGCCTCCTGCGTGTAGTAGCACAGGCCGTAGCCGGTCGCTTCGGTGCGTGCCAGCGAACCGCCGAATTCCAAGCCCTTGCCGGTGAGCACGCCGGAATATTCGTCGCGGATGCGCTTGTACTGGCCGAACAGATAGCCGATTTCGCGGGCACCGACATTGATATCGCCTGCCGGAACATCAGTGAACTGGCCGATATGACGCTGCAGCTCGGTCATGAACGCCTGACAGAAGCGCATCACCTCGCCATCGGAACGGCCCTTCGGATCGAAATCGGAACCGCCTTTGCCGCCGCCCATCGGCAGACCGGTCAGGGAGTTCTTAAGAATCTGTTCGAAGCCGAGGAACTTGATGACGGATTCGTTGACCGTCGGGTGGAAGCGCAGACCGCCCTTGTACGGGCCGATTGCGGAGTTGAACTGCACGCGGTAGCCGCGGTTCACCTGGACACGGCCTTCATCATCCGTCCATGCGATGCGGAACTTCACCACACGCTCCGGCTCGACGAACCGTTCCAGTACACCGTTGCGCTCATATTCCGGATGCTTGGCGACAACCGGCTCCAGGCTTTCGAACACCTCTCGAACGGCCTGCAGGAACTCAGGCTGGTCGCCGTCGCGGCGTTCCACTTGCGCATATACGCGCTTGACATACTCTTCAGTGAGCATAGCTCTCCCCTCATTGGTCGGGTTATTGATAAGACGGTTTTATTTTAAGCGCGGGTGCATGGGCCGGCAAGACCGTGGATGCTGTTTTCCGCCCCTTGGACAGGCGACAGACGACGATTCCGGCGTGGCTGCAAGATAAATTGGGATTTCTCAGGCGTGTCGCGATGTCGATTCATGGATACCGGACGGTACGATACCAAGCAGAGCTGTTTTAGCCCCACGTCGACTGCATCTTCCTTGGCGGACGCCGACGGCGTGCCACCTGTCGAATCGGCATGTTCAACGCCTGCCGACGGACAATCACCAATAGTTGGTCAGTATGGCCATCAATCGACAATCACAATCAGCAATCATATGAATCGAGAACAAGAATGATAGACGGATTCAAGAAATTCATCGCACGCGGCAACATGATCGACATGGCTGTCGGCGTGGTAATGGGTGCCGCGGTCACCGCTGTGGTGAATTCCATTGTGAACAACCTGATCAACCCGCTCATCGCCATGATCTTCGGAAAGCCGAATATGGACGGGCTGCTCGCGTTCACCTTCAATGGCGCGACCGTGTCCTTCGGCGCGATTCTCAGCGCGGTGCTGAACTTCCTGATTGTGGCGGCGGCTGTGTACTTCTGCATTTTGGTGCCGATCAATAAGCTGCGGGATATGTCCGAGGCATTGATTGCCAAGGCCAAGGGCGAGGAAGACGCCAAGGTCAAGGAAGAGCAGGAAAAGAAGCTGAGCAGCGAGGAAGAAACCGTGCTGTTGCTGCGCGAAATCCGCGACCAGCTTGCCAAGCAGAGTGGCGACAACACCTCTGACATGCCATCTGGCGTGCGCTGACACCCGAGACCCGACCTTCCCAAACCGGTTACGCCTGTGTACCCGTTTGCGTAGCTGGTTTGTGGGGGTAGACGGCAGATGTACTGGAACTGTCGCCCCCACCTGTTTCTGCCGACGCTGAAAGCCTTGTCAGCGTCGGCAGAAGTTTGGGGGCTCGATAGGCGGCGGTTGTGCGTAGCTAGTTTCTGGGAGGGAAGACGCGGGAAATATGATAAACCCCGGAACTCTGCCGAATTCAGGGTTCCGGGGTTTGCTGTGGAGCTAGCCGGGTTCGAACCGGCGACCCTCTGCTTTATATGCCTACATTTCGACTGAATCCAGCAGCATATGGCTAGTGCTGTGAACGTTGGAATATCAGGGGGATCCAGAGATATTTGTACTTGAGAAGATTGGCTAGAACAAGCGAAATCTTGAGGTCATCGTGTCTGAATCGTGTCTGAATCGTGTCTGATCGAATTGCATATAGGATATTGATTAGAGTTATGTAGTCGAGTTGAAAGAGCGAAGATCATGGTTGTAAATGAGAGTGTTGCTAGTTTGCTGCCATATGTGTCCTCAACACTGGTTCCGATTGTTACAGCACTTTCTGGTCTCGTGAAGAACACTGAGAAGAAGAAGACAAAGATATTATCTCGATATATCGGTATCAGGAAGACGATGGTTGACTCTGGATATTCGGGTGCTGCGCTCACTGGGGTTGACGAAATAATTGACTCAGAGACGCAGCGTCTGAAGAAGATTTATGATAAACAGTCTGACCGTGAGATTGATCCAGCTGGAGTAGCAGCTATTGTGTTCGTTGGCGTGATTGAAATTTTGGTTACGTTCTGGAGTGTGAATTGGGCTTTGGCCATGCCTGCAAACTGGCCTAAACTCATACGAATAATAATATGGTCTTTTCTTGTATTGCTGATTTTGGCCATGATACTTTTCATAGTTGTTGGTACGGCAACTTCAATATTCAAGAAGAAGGAACCTACTTCAAAAGATGTTGCAAAGAGTAATCCTAGTGAGTGATAAGGCATGAGCACTCGAGCCATCGTTTTTGGGAATAGTGGCCTCCACCATTCGACCAAGTTAATCAGTTTGTTGATTTATCGAGAGATGATATCGAAGTCTGTACATTGCATGAAAAGGGAGAGAAGAATGAGCAGCTCAGACGATAGTAAGAAGAGTTTACCTGGAGCAATCTTAGGATTGGCTTTTGGTGTTTTCTTCGGTTGGCTTTTTATTCATATTTCGCCCAACTTAGGCCCCAATGAGAGCATGACAATCAACGGCCATAGCACCACTCCTGTGGATCAAGCTCTTCTCACAATTGCCGCTGAGGTAGCAATGATGAAAGTTCTGTCAATCTTTTTCGAGAATTGGGATTGCAGATTTCTTAATGTTCACGCAAAACAGTTTGCTGATGCTGCTGGTGTAGCTATGGCCGCTGCTAGTGCCGTGACTGTTTCCATTCGAGGCTACTAATTCTGTTGAACAGTCATCGGTTTGTTTGTCGTATCTTACAAAGATAACGGATACTACGAAGCAGCGTGACCTGTCGCGCAGTACCCAGTTGGATGCCCAGGAGATGGCTCGACGCGCAGACTATGTGCTCGGCAAGGTAATCAGGGACGGGCAAGATAACGGGACAGTAGCAACTCCGAAGACTGCAAGATCGACTTCTACAGGAGAAGTCGTTCCAGTAACAACACTTGCTAATTCATCAGAATTGTATGGTGGCAGCGTTCCTCACGGCGGCATTCTTGCTCTTGCTGATCATGCGCTTGGTGCGAAGCTTTCCTAACAGTGTTTGCATGTTCGGTCATCGGTTGGGTCGCCGTGCTGCCAGTCGAGGTAGGTGCCGCATTTCTGGCATGTGGTCATGTGTTGGTAACGTTCGCGGGCTGTGAGCTGGCTGGAGTTGGTGTATTGGGTTCGCACTTTGAGTGCTTGGGCTATAGCTTGTCTTCTTCTGCTTAATTGGTGTTTTCCTTTGGTGTGGTGATGCGCCATCCGAGTGCGTTCGTGGCTTTGGGGGTGAGTCCCAGAGCGTTGGAGGCGTAGCGGCATTCCTGGGCGATTCATGTGGCTCCACTGCCGGAGAGCAGCTGGCTCTCAGATGTGACTAATAGAGCGACGGTGCCGGATACGCTGTCGTCCCATTGGGTGGCTTGTGGTGACTGCCAGAGTTCCTTCCATCGGGTTTTCTGCTGGCGGTTCCATTGGCCGCATGCGGCGGTGGGTATCGGGGGTATGGGAAGCGTGCATCCTTCAGCTGGCAGGTGGGTTATCGCGTGTTTCTCATTGTTCTGCTCATGGAATGCGCGGGAAAACTCTCGTGTGGTGTTGGGGGCATGGGTTTCGTTCTCCTGACTGGGTTCAAGGGCGTGCCTGCATGTTTCTATGACGTGTCCAGGTTGGGGTTTATTGGTCGGCGTTGTTGCGAGCTGCCTCACCGGCGGTCTTCCGCACCCCTGCTTGGGGACTACCCCCTGGGTGCGGGTTGGTGGATTCTTCTTGGTTCGGGAAGATGGAGGATTCGGTTACGGGTCGGAGCGTGTTCGTGGTGTCGTCGTGTTGCTGCTTTGTATTGCCTCGTTGGTCGAGGCGAAGCGAAGCCCGGCGTCCGTGCTGACGGTGTCGGGCTTGGCTTGCTGTTTCATGGTTCGCTCTGTGTGTCAGCCTTGTGTTGACAGGGTGATGGCGAGTTTGGCAAAGCGGTTGGCGTGCACGGTGTTCCAGCCGATGCGCCGGGTGATGCGGTGCACGAGGCTGTCTGCGCTGAATGCGGCTTCTGTCGATGTGGTTAGGTCGATGGTGCCGACTGCTGCGATGAGGTCGGCTTTGCTGACGATGAGGGCGTTGCCTGCGGTCATGCTGGGAGTGATGTAGATGGGCAGGCTGAACAGGGTGCGTGCCGCGGAGGCGACGGGGTTGCCGAGCACTGCCCAGGATTTGGGGTCCATGACGATGGCGCTGGGGTTGCCGTAGTTTTCCTGGATGGCGGCGATCCCGTCGAGGAACGGGTCGAGGCTGTCGGTGACGGTTCCAGCGTCGACCACGCCGGTGATGTTGCGCAGTCCGGTGTGGTCGGATGGGCTGTTGAGGAATGCCTGGTCGGCGGCCACGGTGATGGTGCGTTGCAGCGAGGTGCTGACGGCGTTGGCGGCGAATTCTAATGGTCGTCGCAACATCTTTGTTGACAGTTGGTGTTGATGGTATCGGTTGGTGTTGACGTTGCGGTGTCGTCGATCAGTTCGAGGATCTTCTCGCTGGGTTTCATGTAGTCCAGGGTCTTGCGGGGCCTGGCGTTGAGTTCCATGGCGACTGCGTCGAGGTGTTCCTCGGTGTATCCGGACAGGTCGGTTCCCTTGGGGAAGTACTGGCGCAGCAAGCCGTTGGTGTTCTTGTTGGTGCCGCGTTGCCAGGGGCTGTGGGGGTCGCAGAAGTACACCTGCATGTCGAGCGCGGCGGACACGCGTGCATGCAGGGCGGGTTCGGATCCCTGATCCCATGTCAGGCTGTTGCGCAGCAGCGCGGGCAGTGACCGCATCTTGCGGATGATGGCGTCCTGCACGTGTTCGGCGTCGTGCCCGTCGGGCAGGTGCAGGAGGATCGTGAACCGGGTGGTGCGTTCCACGAGGGTGCCGATCGCGCTGCGGTTGCCGGCACCGCAGATCAGGTCGCCTTCCCAGTGGCCGGGGACCGCCCGGTCGGCGACCTCGGCCGGCCACTGATCATGACCATGGGCTCGCGGAACCTGGGGCATCTGGATTGGCCGTCGCCGCGGTGCCTGCGTACGACGCGCCCCCGTCTCATGGCATGTTTGAGCTGGAGTCGCAGCTCGCCCTTGCCTTGCACGTAGATGGCCTGGTAGATGGTCTCGTGGCATGCGTTCATGCTTCCATTATCCGGGTGGCCGCGTCGGAGCCTGCCGCCGGTCTGTTCGGGGCTCCAGTGCTTGTCGAGCCCGGCCTTGATCTCGTCCCGCAGCGGGGTGCCGGGCATGATCTTGCGTGGCTTGGGGCGTCTGAGGCGGTGGGTGGCCATCTGCCGGGCGCGGTGCGGCCCGTACACGCCGCCGATTTCGGCGACGTTGCGGCGCAGCTCGCGGCTGATGGTGCTGGGCGCCCTGCCAAAGGCCCGGGCGATGGCGCGGACGCCGCTGCCGGCGCGGTGCATGTCGGCGATGGCGATGCGCTCGTCCATGCACAGGTATCTGGCGTCGATTCGCTTGGGTTTGCCCATGTCGCCACGGTACCAGTCCACGAGCGGCCGCTCGTTGCGGCCGGTGGGGCGTGTCCTGCCGTTGCGCCAGGCCTTCCCGGTGCGTTTGGACACACCGACCGCGTGGGCGGCCTGGATGAAGTTCACACCGCCGCGCACCAGGCCCAGGTACTTCGCGCGTCTCGCCGCCTGCATGTCCCGCAGCTTCTCGTACTTGGTCCCGTCGAACTCGTACACCATGTTTCGATTCCTTCCGAATCCAAGGTGTTGCGACGTTCACTAGAACCCGCCAAAAGCTAGCGTCTCTGTGGGGGTTACATTTTTCACGTAAAAAGGAGAGGCAAGAGTGGGTAATTCCTCAAAGGTAGGTGTTAAACCGGAGTAGTTCATTTTTTTAATCTCTCTTGTCGATTTTTCTAATGGCATCGAATCCTCCAAAGCTAATCTTTACTTAAATATCATGATTCAATATATATAAATCTTTATAATTTTGTCAATATTCAAATCAGTATGGTTGTGTCAAGTTTTTGAGATGCTTTTTTGATATGAAAACTGACGAACAAATCATTGGTGAGAATGTTAAACGGCTGCGCCACGGCACTTCGCAAGAAGAACTAGCCGGGAGGATGAGAACGGCAGGCTTCCCATGGATGAAGATGACTGTCTATAACATTGAAAAAGGGGAGAGGCAATTAAAGCTTTCTGAAGCAAAAACGTTGCTTGATATTCTCGGATATGAGCCAACGCGCGATATGAATTTGCTGTTTTCATCTGAGATAGATGCTAAGGCTGGTCAACTTGTAAATCAGATAAATAGTGCGGGGACACAGGTAATTTCATGTGGTAGAACACTCCATGAAGCTATCGTTAAAGCTCAGAAATTCCTTAGCGAGAATAGAGATGCAGAGCAGCCGGAGGTGGAAACACTCCAAATGTTCCTTGATTATGTATGTGGTGAGTTTTTCAGATATCTCAATGGAGTTATCTATAGCGATTATGTTCCAAGAGTCTTGAAGCATGAAGTCGAGGAATGGAAAAATTCGGGCTTGGATAAGGCAGATAATTCGATACCTTCTTTCCTGGAACAATTACCAAAACCAAATGATGGTGACTGATGGCTCGTGTAATCATCGATGATCTGTGGTTGAAGAACGATGGTGAGGTGTCACCTTCGGCAGCTGCGAAGCGTTCGTTGGCTAATACCAAGGATCCGATGAAAGCCAGCGTGCCGGAGCGTTGGCGCTCGACTAGATACGGTCAGGGCAGGCGGCGGCGCTGCCGTTGGTATGCCACAGAGTAGATGGGATCAAACGTCAGAAGTCCAAGGCGTTCGTGAAGCACAACGAAGCTGAGGAATTCGCAGCAGCGATGGAAGATGATGTCAGACGTGGCAGCTATGCCGATCCGTCCGATTCAGAACGACTGTTTGCCAGTGTGAGCGAGCTGTGGATTAAAACCGAAGTTGACGCCAAGGCAAGCACCGTGAACCGTTACAAGGACGAGCTTCGGTGCTACGTATATCCGAAGTGGGGCGGTTGCAATCTCAGAGAGATCACCCCTCAGAACATGGCTGACTGGGTGGTGCAACTGATCGAAGGCACGTATCCTGCGGAGCTTCCCAATAACCGTAAGCCGGTCACTCTATCTGCCAGGTCGATTCGCAATATCGTTAAGGTCGTGACAGCAGGAGCCCTGGGTTATGCCGTTAAGCAACGCTGGATTGCCGAGAATGTAGCTAGGAGCGCCAAGACACCGAAGACCGTCACCAAAGATGACGACATGGTGTTCCTCACCATCGGAGAGGTGGAGGAACTGGCTGACACAGCGGCGCACATCGGCAATGCCGTCGATGGAACTCTCATACGATTCCTTGCTTACACAGGCTGTCGTATCAATGAGGCGTTGGCGCTTCAGGTGCGTGACATGTGCCTCGATGAGGGCAAGGCGAGAATCAGCAGGGCGTGGAGCGAGGACAGTGCGCGGCGAATGATCCTAGACACCCCGAAGAATGGCAAGGCCAGGACCATAGGCCTGCCCGCTTTCATCATCCCGGCATTGAGAGCAATGGTCGAAGGTCGTGCTGATACGGATTTCGTATTCAGACCCAAGCGTGGAGAACACATTCTCGATCACAACTGGCGTACCAGAGTCTGGTATCCAAGTGTCAAGGGCGCTGGAATGGACGACATCGCAGGGCTATAGGAACTAAACGTGGTGTTTTAGACTTCCATTTTTGGTTAGTGGACGTGTCCTTTGCGGATGTAGAATCCAGGTTCGTTCGTCGGATCGTCGTGGTTGTTCGCC
>NZ_JBQKEV010000012.1:0-75106 GCF_052121135.1 Bifidobacterium sp. LCP19S3_E9
CGGCACTCGGACGGCCTTTTTAACGACACGTCACGTTAAACGCACGCCGACACGCCTACAGCCACTTGGCCTGACCGGCATCATAAACACCACGTTTAGTTCCTATAGGCCACATCGCAGGGCTTCGTATCCACTACGACACACCTATGCGAGTATAGCCATAGCCAACGGTGCCGATGTCAAGACTCTGCAATCATAGTTGGGGCATGCCAGTGCAACCGAGACATTGAACACCTACAGTGCGTTGTGGCCGGAACGGTTGGGCGAGGTCGCAAGTGCTGTCGATCAAGCTAGGCCGGCTGACATCGTGTCTAATCGTGTGCAGCACAAGGAAACCAAGGAAAAGAAAAACCCTCAGAAACTCAACGTTTCCAAGGGGTAAGGGGTGGAGCTAGCCGGGTTCGAACCGGCGACCCTCTGCTTGCAAAGCAGATGCGCTACCAGCTGCGCTATAGCCCCATGTGAAAAAAAGAGCGGCTCACGAGCCGCTTGATTTTTCGACGTGGGCCCGGGAGGACTTGAACCTCCGACCTCATCCTTATCAGGGATGCGCTCTAACCACCTGAGCTACGGGCCCGATCCGTACGCTAAAAGCGCACAAGCAGATATAGTACCATATTTGAGACTTCCGTCAACCCATGGGTATCCGGCGTGTCGTTGTATGCGGAATGCAGTACCGCTCGCACTTCTTCGGTGTCGACTACGCTGATGGACATGTGTGGACGATTCGCCGCGGAGCTTGATTACCCAGAGATTGCGCAGATACTGCACGCGCAACCATCCGCCGGATTGCCCGGGAAATCATGGAATGTCAGCCCCACGCAGACCATCGCCGTCATCGGGCAGGACGCGCGTGGGGTCAATCATCTCGCATCCGCCTACTGGTCGCTCATTCCACCCACCGCCGAATCGAAGAAACTCCCCTACCCCACGTTCAACGCCCGCATTGAATCAGCGCTCGACAGGCCGACCTTCGCGCAGGCCGCGCGGCATAATCGTGCGATCATCCCCGTATCCGGCTACTACGAGTGGACGGCGGAACGCAAACCCTACTACTTCCACGCCAAAGACAATCGGCCGTTGCTACTGCTGGGGCTATACTCCTGGTGGCTGTCGCGGGAACGGGCGAACGCCACCTGGCTGCTCACCGCAACCATTTTGACGCGTGACTCGGTCGGTATCGCCGCCCAAGTCCACGACCGGATGCCGGTGCTCTGCAATCCGCAACACGCACAGGAATGGCTCAATCGCAGCGTTTCCGGAGACAAGATTCTCCCCGAGGCGTCCGCGTATGGGGCGCGGCTGTCGCAGTCATTGCTCGCAAGTCACGAGGTTGCGCCATTGCATGGCGATGGGCCGGAACTCACCGAGCCGTATGATGAGATGATGCTGCGCTTCTGATTGCCGGGCCATAGCGTCCACCGGCTCTGTGGCCGCATACAGGGAACAGAAAGGACCATGCCGTGACCTACCGACGCCGCACATCAAGACGCCTTACTTCGACGGACATCATCGATATCGGCGGGATGACGGTCACGGTGATCCGCAAGCCGATTCGCAACATGTATCTGCGCGTCCAGCCGCCGAACGGCGACATTCGGGTGACGGCGCCCACGCGGATATCCACGGAGGCCATCGAGACATTCGTCAGCACGCGCAAGACGTGGATTCGCGCCCAGCAACGCAAAATCCAGCGGATGCAACGCGATACGATGCGGCTTGTCGGTGGGGCGACGGGCGAGGAACATCCGGAAAGCCAGCTGCAGCACTTGAACGACCAGGCGGGAAGACAACCAAGCGTGGGTGAGCCAGATTCATCCGGAATCGGTAGTCGTGATACCGACAACCGCAACATCGGTAGCCGTGACTCCGTGACCGTGTGGACTGCCGATGTGCAGCGACGTGCCCGCCAATCGCTCGAATGGCAGCTCCCGGCGCTGCTGGACCATTGGACGCGTGTGATTGGGCGCTCGCCGACACGGATCACCTTCCGCATCATGCGGTCGCGATGGGGGTCATGCACCCCGGCGACAGGGCGGATTCGGCTCAATCTTCAGTTGGGACTCATGGAACCGCGGTTCCTTGAGTATGTGCTGGTTCATGAGATGACCCACCTGTGGGCGGGCGGCCACGGGCCACGGTTCCAGCAGTTGATGGACCGGTTCCTGCCTGGCTGGCGCGATCTGCGCCGTGAACTCAACCGTTACGCCGTGCTGTGATGTCGACGATTGCCTGAGGTGGTGTTCTCCGGACCGGTCGTTCTCGAAATGGTCAGTGGGCCGCCGTATCGCTGTCGTGTGATTCGCCGGTATCCGCCGTGGCCTTTCCACTATCGGCAATATCCACATGGTTGGGCGAGCCGCTTTTGCGTACGGCGATGGTCTCAATCCGCCGCCCGTCGACTTTTGTGACGATCATGTCGTAGCCATCATCAGAGTGCAGAACATCACCCACAGCGCCCATTTTTCCGGTGTGCGCGAGGAAATACCCGGCGACCGTCTCATACGGGCCGTCTTCAAGTTCGATACCGGTCAGATCGGCGAAATCCTCAATGGTCATTCCGCCGTCGATCGTCGCCACGCCGTTGACGAACGCGGTGTCCGGCGCGGTCTTGCCGTCCTTGGTTTCCGGCAGATCATATTCATCGTGGATATCGCCGACCAGCTCCTCGGTCATATCCTCAAGGGTCACGATGCCGTCCGTACCGCCGTATTCATCAATGACCACAGCGAGGTGGATACCGCTCTTGCGCAGCAGCTCAAGGCTGGGCAGCAGCTTCGACGTGCCCGGCAGCGAGATGCCTTCACGGGTGATATCCGCCACGGTTTTCGCATGCGGGTTGCGTACATCCAGCAGGTCGCGCACGTGCACGAAGCCAAGCACGTCGTCGAAATCCTTGCCGGTGACCGGGTAACGCGAATATGGCATTTCGCGCACGTAGGCGGCGGCATCCTCGATGGTCATATCGCCCTCGAGGAAGACGACATCGGCGCGCGGCCGCATCACCTCGGCCACAATCGTTTCGGAGGCGTCGAACACATCGTCCAGGATTGTGCGCTCGTCCTTGCCAAGCCGCGTATTGGTGTTGACCAACACGCGCAGCTCCTCATCAGAAACCTCGCTTTCCGTCTCGTTCGGGTCGAAGCCGAGCAGACGGACCAGGCCGTTCGTGTTCTTGCCAATCAACCAGATAATCGGCTTACAGACCTTCGCGAACACGTCAATCGCCGGCACCACCGCGCGGGCGATCTGCTCAGTGCGTTGCATGGCGATGCGTTTCGGCACCATTTCAGAGATGACAATCGAGCAGTACGAAATAATCAGCGTCAACACGATAGTGGTCACCGGAGCGGCGATATGTTGCGGAATGCCCCAGCTGACCACAACAGGCACGATCATCGGGGAAATCGCCGATTCGCCGAACGATGCCGACAGAAATCCGGATAGGGTGACGCCGAGCTGCACAGTGGACAGGAAGGTGTTTGGGTCGCGTGCGATGCGTGCGACACGTGCCCCTCGCGCGTCCTCCTGCTCCATCTGGTCGAGCTGTGAACCGCGTAGGCTCACCAAGGCCAGCTCAGTGCCCGAGAACACCGCCCCGAGCACGAGGAAGATGAAGATCAGCAGGACGTTCAACCACAATGACGACATACTTCCACTGTAGAAGATGCGCCGGTCAAGGTGATACGGGATCGGGTGCGTTGCCGACGCGGAAAACCGGTGGTGTGTGCAGGCCCGCCTGCAGGCGGGCTTAGAAGCTCAATACCTCCACGAGCCCGGTGTCCATGCAGTAGCGTGCGCCGACGATTATCAGTCGCTCATCCGCCAACGCCTGCTGAATCGGTTGCGAGCGGTCCACCAATTCCTCGATGGTGTGGGCGATATGCACGCGCTCGATATCCTCGTGTTCGCGCAATTGCGCCTCATACGCCTGCAATACAGACGGACCGACCGACCGCACAATCGGGGATTGCGCCTCGGGAAGCAGATTTTCCAAGGATTCTTCAAGCTGGTTTTGTGCGTCCTGTGCCGCTTGGGCATCACCCATCGCTTCGATGTCATCGATGACGGAAGCCAGCGATTGCGCGGTTTCAGACGAATCATCGCCGTGCCTCACGCGCGACGCCAACACGCCAAGCTGTTGATCCGCGGCTTGGATGGCGCCACAATGCTGATGCCCGAGAATGACCAGCAGACTGACATGCAGCTTGTCCACGGCGTATTCCAGCGATGCGAGCACGCTGTCGTCAATGATTTGCCCTGCGGTGCGAACGGTGAACATGTCGCCGAGACCGGCGTCGAAGATGATTTCCGGCGGCACCCGGGAATCCGAGCAAGACAGTACGGCCGCGTCGGGACGCTGAGAATCGATGAGGGATTCGCGGGTTTCACGGTCCTGCCAGGTGTGTGTCATCTTGCCTTGGGCGAAACGCCGGTTGCCGGCCAGCAGACGGCTCCACGTGGAGGTTGCGGTCGGTTCGTGTTGGGCGTCGTCGTCATTGAATGTCTGGTCTGCCATGTGGCCTCCTGCCTGTGATGTGCGTTGCCATCGTATCGCGGATTGCGCTATGCCGTGGGCTGAGCGGTTTCGGCGCGGTACAGCCGGGCGGATGCCGGCACAACACGGGTGCCGCGCAACCCAATGTGACAGACAACACACTGTGATGATTACCACAGCGGAAATCCGAGTTTTTCCATCCGTCATGGTCTAGCATGAGAGCCACGCGGGGTCGGAGCCTCCGGGCCCGTACATAAGGCGGGCCGTGCGCGAAGCCCGCCGGAATCGAACAACGAGACGACGAGGTGCACCATGACACTACTGCAACACGAACTCACCGACTTCACTGTTCAGGCGTTCCAGAACAACGATTTTCATGAAGTGACCAAGGCTGATGTGCTCGGTCACTGGTCGCTGTTCTTCTTCTATCCGGCTGATTTCACCTTCGTATGCCCGACCGAGCTTGAAGACCTCGCGGACCATTACGAGGAGTTCAAGAAGATCGGCTGCGAAATCTACTCCGTCTCCCATGACACGCACTTTGTGCACAAGGCATGGCATGACGCGAACGAGAAGATCGCGAAGATCCAGTATCCGATGCTCGCTGATCCGACGGCGCTGCTCGCCCGCGACCTCGACACCTACAACGAGGAGCTGGGCCAGGCCGAACGCGGCGACTTCATCATCAACCCGGAAGGCAAGGTTGTGGCCTACGAGGTGATTTCCTCCAACGTCGGCCGCAACGCCGAAGAGCTGCTGCGTCGCGTGCAGGCGTCCCAGTTCGTCTACGAGCACGGCGACCAGGTCTGCCCGGCCAAGTGGGAGCCCGGTGAGGCGACCATCGCGCCGTCGCTGGATCTCGTCGGCGAGCTGTGACCTTCGGCTGATTGGCTGAAACGGTTTTCATTCCCTATCACGGATGCCGTCACCGGTCGCAGCACACCGCAATCAGTGAAGGTTGTGGCCGCGTCGGGTGGCGGCATCCGTCATGTGAACCCGTAATCGTTTCGATGACGAGGAGCTGACAATGCAACAGCAAGATGATTTGTATGATGTCGTGGTGATCGGCGGCGGCCCGGCGGGCCTGACCGCAGGACTATATCTGGCGCGTGCGCGATACCGCGTATTGATCTTGGAAAAGGCGGATTTCGGTGGACAGATCACCATCACGTCCGAAGTAGTCAACTATCCGGGTGTCGAACGCACCGATGGCCGCAAACTCACCGCGACCATGCGCAAGCAGGCGCAGAATTTCGGGGCGGAATTCAAAGTCGCCGAGGCGACAGGACTGGACGTGGATGGCGATATCAAGGTCGTGCACACCAATCGTGGTGATATCCGCTGCTTCGGCATTCTCATCGCCACCGGAGCCTCCCCACGCAAAATCGGCTTCACCGGCGAACTGGAGTATGCAGGCCGAGGCGTGGCCTACTGCGCCACCTGTGATGGTGAATTCTTCAACGGACGTGAAGTCATCGTGGTCGGCGGCGGATTCGCGGCGGCCGAGGAATCGGTGTTCCTGACGAAATATGCCAGCAAAGTCACCATTCTTGTGCGCGAAGGCGATTTCACTTGCGATGCCGCCGTTGCCGCCGAAGCCAAGAACCACCCGAAGATCGAGGTGCGGTACCATACGCAGCTCGACGGGGTCGCAGCCGGTTCCGGCGGGCTGACCGAAGCGACGTTGCGCGATACGCGCACCGGTGAGACGAGCGTGTGGAAGCCGGCTGATGGCGGTACCTTCGGCGTGTTCGTGTTCGCTGGCTATGTGCCGCAGACCGAACTGGTCCGTGGCGTGGTGGAACTTGACGACCACGGGTATGTGGTCACGCACGGTTATCTGGAGACTTCGGTCCCCGGAGTGTATGCGGCCGGCGATTTGCGCGTCAAGAATCTGCGCCAGGTGGTCACGGCGACCGCGGATGGCGCCATCGCCGCCGTTGAACTGGAACGGTATGCCAAGCAGCTCAGTGAGAAAACCGGGTTGCTGCCGCCGCGCCCGACCTCATCCACCTACGAGCAGCAGGAAGCCAAGGCCGCGAAGGCCGCCAGTGCATCGGGCACGTCCCCGGCACCGGCGCCGCAGCGCCCCGGTGTTGCTTCTGCCGCGCCGACCGCTGGCAATCATGCATTTTTCGATGACGCGATTCGCCAGCAGCTTGCGGTCGTGTTCTCGCGGATGGCGTGTCCGCTGGTATTGAAGCTTGAGCTTGACGATTCCCCGATGTCCAAGGAATTGCAGGCGTTCATCGGCGAGATGACCTCGCTGAGCGACGGCAAGTTGAGCACGGTGGTCGATACGGCTCCGGCGACCGGCGGCGATGTCTCGCTAGATGATCCGCTGCCGGATGCGCGGCCGAATGTGCGGTTGTGCACGATTGGAGCTAACGGTGAACCGCAGGAAACCGGCATTGCCTTCCATGGCGTTCCGAGCGGGCACGAGTTCAACTCCTTCGTACTCGCCCTGTACAACGTGGCCGGTCCGGGGCAGGCGCTCGACCAGGACACCGCCGAACGGATCGCCTCGATTGGCCAACCGGTCGATGTCATGCTGCTCGTCTCCCTCACGTGCACGATGTGCCCGGAAACCGTGCTCGCGACCCAGCGCATCGCCGCGGCGAACCCGAAGGTGCGGGCGGAAGCTTACGATATTGCGCACTTCCCCGAGCTCAAGGACAAGTTCAACGTGATGAGCGTGCCGTGCATGGTCATCACCCGGCCCGGTGCGCAGCAGACCATCGAATTCGGCAAGAAATCGGTGCCGCAGATGCTTGATCTGCTGGGAGCCTGATTTCTTTCGTGCGGCTGTTGGGCCGGCATCGTACCCGTTTTGAAATCGCGCCCGTCGTGTGGATATCATCCCGCGCGACGGGCGCTTGCTTTTCCGGCAGTTGCTGATGGGGGCGAGAGCGCGGGAGTTTTGGATGGATTTGTGGGGCGGTGGAGATCTCCCGGGAGTTTTGGGCGGACTCGTGGGGTGGTGGTGATCTCCCGGGAGTTTGGCTGTGATGGCCGGGTTCGGCGATATTGTGCCAAGGAAATCGTTGATATACCAATGCGACTCGAATCGGCCCGATGGGAGATTATGGCCTGAATCGCGCATGTTGCGAGAAGTCCCGCGCAAATGCGGGAGAACGCGCTGCCATCGGTGGATATCATGCAACCTCTCGGAGGATAGGGTGGACAGGCGTTGGGCGAGAATCGAATCCTCATACCCGCAAACTCCCGGTAGGGTCAGATCAGCTCGGATGGGGCGGGGATGCGGGAGTTCTGGGTGATTTGTGGGGGATTTCCGGGGAGTTTTGGGCGGACTCGTGGGGTGGTGGTGATCTCCCGGCAGGCGGGGCTGGACGATGACATTCCCGAGTAGTCAAATGCTGATGAGTGAAGTCATATCGTCATGACATGTGATGAGTTGAGTATGTCATCGTATGCTGAGCGGACCACGTTCGCAGTATCGTCTTCGAATCGTTGCGGTATCTGACAGGTTGTGTGTCATCGCATGCGCGGTGAGGCGGATTGTGCGCTCGGAGACCGAATCAGCGGGATAACTTGCGGGTTGTGTATGTCTGGACATACGCAACGTGCGCTTCCGGTTCATTGTTACCGGATCGCCAAGGTATCTGACGGGTTGCGTATGCAGGTGCATGCGCAACGTGACTATTCGTGGCCAACGTCACTTGATAGTCAAGGCATGTGACGGATCGCGTATGTCGTCAGATACGCAGCGGGTGGTTTCCCGGTCGTCGTTGCCGAAGCGTCAGGGAAACTGGCATGTTGTGTATGTCGTCAGATACGCGGCGCAACATTTCCTGATGATTCATTCGAATCGTCATGGGCTTTGATGAGTTGTGTATGCCGGCGCAGACAAGTCGCGCAGAGGTGTCTCACAAGTCACCCCAAAACGCGAGAAGGCCCCGCACCCCGCAGGGTACGAGACCTTCCCGTTGCACTGGTCGGAAATTGAAATCAGCCCGTGTTCTGCAGGCCTGCAGCGACACCCGAAACGGTGCACAGGATAAGGTAGATGAACTCTGCCTGTTGGCTTTGGCTGAGTTCTTCCTTGTCCACCTTGCGACGCAGCGAACGCAGCGCCAGCACCTGGGTGACGGACAGGGCGTCCACGTACGGGGAACGCACCCTGATGGCCTGGCCGAGCACATGACGATGCTGCAGCGGCCACGCGTCGCCGACGATGCGCAGCACCCACTTGCGGGTCAGACGCATCTCGTCGAGCACCTTGTCACGCAGGTCGTCACGGTCGCCGAGCGCCAGATACATCTTGGCGATACGCTCGTCGGTTTTCGCAATCGACATTTCGATGTTGTCGATGAAGGTGGAGAACAGCGGCCATTCCTCATACGCCTTACGCAGCGTATCCAGGTCGCCGAACTTCTCGCACGCCGTGCCCAGGCCGTACCATGCGGCGAGGTTGATGCGCGCCTGCGACCATGCGAACACCCACGGGATGGTGCGCAAATCGTCCAGCGACTTGGCGCCCAGACCACGCTTGGCAGGACGGGAGCCGATAGGCAGCAGACCCACCTCGGCGAGCGGGGTGACGGTCGAGAACCATTCGGCGAAGTCCGGCGTGTGCAGCAGGTCGAGGAAGCGCTCGTGCGAGGTCTCGTTGAGCTCATCAGCCATCGACTTGTATTTCGCGGTCATCTCCGTGTTGATCTTGTCAATGCTCGGAGCGGACTGCAGAAGCGTTGCCGCGGCGACAGACTCGATGTGGCGGATGCCAAGCACCGGGTTGCCGTACCGGGCGAAGATGACCTCGCCCTGCTCGGTGAGCTTGAAACGGCAATTGACCGAGCCGGCAGGCTGCGCGAGCACCGCGCGGTTCGCCGGGCCGCCGCCACGACCGACAGCGCCGCCACGACCGTGGAACAGCGTCAGATCGATATCGTGTTCCTTGGCCCACTTGGCGATACGGCCTTCAGTCTCATGCAGCGCGAGGATGGATGTGGTCGGGCCGGCGTCCTTGGAGGAATCCGAGTAGCCGAGCATGACCTCCATCTTGCCGCCGGTTGCCTTGAGACGTGCCTGCACCTCCGGGATCTTAATGATTTCGTCGAGCACATCCACCGAGTTCTCGAGATCCTCAAGCTGTTCGAACAGCGGGATCACATCGATGGTCGGCACGTCCTCCGGATGGGCGAAGGCGAGACGGTTGAGCTCGTACACGTCGCGCACGTTCTGCGCGGACTTCGTGAAGGAGATGATGTAGCGGCGGGCGGCCTTGATGCCATTGCGCTTCTGGATGGCACCCAGAGCGCGGAAGGTGTCGAGCACCTCATGGGTCATCGGCTGCAGTTCGCCGCGTTCGCCGTGCAAACCATGCTCGCGGATGTCCTCGAGCGCGCGCGAATGCACGACTGAATGCTGGCGGAACTCCATCTCCACCATGTGGAATCCGAAGGTCTGCGCCTGCCAGATGAGATCCTGCAGCGGGCCATACGCGGCGCGCGGGTCGCCTGCGGCGGCGAGGGAACGCTGCACAATCTTCAAATCCGCGATGAAATCATCGCAGGACTTGTACATGAGATCGGCGTCGCGCTCGATGGTGTAGTGCAGACGATCGGCCATCACCAGCATGACGGCGCGATGCATTTCCTTGGTGGAAATCAGCGCGGCCTTGGACGTGAGCCGTTCGCTCATTTCCTTCTGGTGATTCCACAGGTTCTTCAGCTCGGCGCTCGGCGGCGTGGTTCCCGCTTCCATGGTGAGGTTGCGGCCGACGGTGCGGCAGGCCTCTTCAAGAGCGGCAATTACATGGTCGCTGAACTTGCGGGCGACCTGGCGGCTGACCTTCGCAGTGACGTTCGGGTTGCCATCACGGTCGGAGCCGATCCAGCTGCCCGGATGGAAGAACGCGGGGCACACCGGTGGGACGAGACCCGCCTTGTCGCCGAGGATCCAATCGTCGAAACGACGGTAGACGAGCGGAATCGTGTGGAACAGCGTGTTGTCGAAGATATCGAGGATGGTGTCGGCTTCTTCAACAGGCGTCGGCTTCTTCAGGGCAATCGGCGAGGTGCGGAACAGCGCGTCGATCTCGTTGTACAGACGACGGTAGCTTTCCTTCTTGTCGGAGCCGCCGAGCATCTTGCTGCTTTCCAGCAGCTGGGCGATACGGCGGATCTTGCCTTCGACAGCCTTACGGCGGGCTTCGGTCGGATGCGCGGTGAACACGGGGTGGAACTCGAGCTTGTTGAGCAGCTCCTTCGCCTTCGCCGGGCCCATTTCAACAATGAGCTTGTGATAGGCGTTGGTCATCTCATTGACCGGGTCGACCACCTCGTCATCGCTGACTGCCGCTTCGCGCTGATGCAGCACGGATACGCGGTAGTTCTCTTCGCACAGGTTCGCCAGATGGAAGTAGGTGGTGAACGCGCGCGCGAGCAGCTGCGCATCATGCAGATTCATCGCATCGATGGTTTCAACGGCCTTGTCCAGCTCGCGCTGCCCCTCACTCGGGTCGGTGTGAACACTGGTGAAATGCTCGGCGCTGGCGTCGGCCACATATTGGCGGACGGTATCGAATGTTTCGAGCAGTTTGGGATCGAATTCGCCAAGCACTTCGCGCACGATCTGCAGACACAGATCCATGTCGTGCTTCAGCGAATCAGGGAGAGCACGCTCTTCCGGGCCTTTGGTGCCCGTGCCGGACGTCACGATACCGGCGTCGGCTGGCGTGATTTGCTGATTTTCTGTTGTCATTGAACCTCCTTTTCCAAACCTTCGGTTGTTCGGTCTGCCGGTCTTCCGTGGCTCCTCCACGGTTGTGGTGCCGGCCGTTGCGAACCCAAAGCCGTCGGTTCAGCGGTTGCAGTGGCATTATACGACCGTGTTTTCGACGGGCGTGTAACATGTCCGAAATCTGTCCGCAGATTGACCGAATGATGGACAGGATGGTGAATCGGCTGTTTTCCGGGCATTCTGCCGGTGTTGCGGACCGTACGGGGTATGGCTTGCGATAGTAATGGAACCGTGACTTCACAACAGCCTTCACAGCATCCTTCACAACAAGAACATCAGGGAACCGGACTGCGGGACAACGCGCAGACAGGCGGCGTCAAAAATGCCGCGGCTGCGGTGAGGAAATACCATACGCATTCCATTCCACTCGACATGGAGGATATCGAGCGTGACTGGGACAAGCCGATCACCGAGGCTGGGATCGCGGCGAAAGCCAGTGTGATTGTGCGCGTCGGCATGCTGGATTTGGGGGCGGGCACCGGCAGCTTCCGTGTGCGCGAAATGATGCACCGCATCGCGTACCCGTTGGGTGTGCATGTGCGCGCCGACGTGAATCTGACCGATATCGAAGCGGCCTGCACGGACGGACACGACCGGATCACCGAAGTGGTGGACCTGCCTACCACCGGTGTCAATACCGAGCGGATCTGGCTACTTGAGCATTTCGCTGACTGGTTTAACGTCAATCTCGGCACTGGATCGATGTATCACAGCCGCACCGAAGTGTCCGAAGGCCTGATGCAGCATCTCGACCAGCGCGATGCCTCCCAGGTGTCCGCCGACCTGTCCAAGCAGCTGCGCAAAGAACGCAAGGGAATCAAGGAAAACATGGGCAGCGAGGCCCAGCGCGAACTGTGGGATCAGGCGACCGAAGCCGATGACGACCCGGTGCTCGACGCGCTCGAACACGCCGAGCAGGCCCGTCCCGGCACTCAGGATGCCCAGACGGCGACGCCGCTGGATATGCGGGGTATCGACCGTGCGGAACGTGAACAGGGTGGCCAGGCGGGGCGCGAGGCCGAATACCGCGCCGAACGCGGACAGAACGCGCAGTCCCGCGGTGAGCGTTACGATGATGCCCGGGAGCGCCGAATTGCGCGGCGGCTCGAACGTACCCAGCGCCCCCCGAAAGGCGAGTACGCAAGTCATTTCGACCATGTCGGCCAACGTCCCGAGCATCGGCGCGAAGTCACCGTACGGCAGGCACATGAACGGCTTGACATGATTGAACACCGCAAACCCTTGTATTCCCCGGCGTTTGCAGGTCTTGCCTCGGCGTGCGCATGCGCGGCCTTCGTGTTCCTGCTTGGCGGCGGCCCGTATGACATGATCGGCGCTTTCGTAGGCGCAGGGCTTGGCCATTGGCTTCGTCGGCGGATGTTCGTCCACCATCTCAACCAGTTCTTCGTGACCTTCATATGCGTGAGCGTGGCGGCGCTGGCCTGCACGGGTATGCTGCGTCTGATCGGCTTGTTCGACCCCGTTGCTTTACAACATGACACCGCGTATATCGGGGCGATGCTGTTCGTCATTCCGGGCTTCCCGATGATCACGGGCGGACTGGATATGGCGAAGATCGACTTCCCATCAGGCATCCAACGAGTGGCATACGTGCTGTGCATCGTGCTGATTGCCACACTCGCCGGCTGGATGGTCGCCTCGATTGTACATCTCAACCCGCAGGGATTCGAGCCCTTGGGGCTCAACCCGGTGATTGAGTGCTTGCTGCGCATGGTGTTCGCGTTCATTGGCGTGTGGGGCTTCTCCGTGATGTTCAACTCCCCGCAACGTATGTGCCTGGTCGCAGCCGTGATCGGCATGATCACCGATACACTGCGTCTGGAAATCGTGGATATGGGTGTGCCGGCCGAAGCCGGTGCGTTCATCGGCGCTCTGCTTGCCGGGCTGCTCGCCTCCGCGTGGCGGTCGTCGGTCCGGCGCGGATTGCTGCCGCCACACTTGGGGTATCCGCGCATCTGTTTGACCGTGCCGTCCATTGTGATCATGGTGCCCGGCATGTATATGTATCGCGCGATGTTCTACCTTGGGGCTTTCGACACGCTGCATGCGTTGGACTGGGCGTTCCGTGCGTTCATGGTGATCATCTGCCTGCCGATCGGGCTGGTGATGGCTCGCGTACTCACTGACAAGAGCTGGCGGTACGACGTGTGAGGCGTGTTCGCGTTGAGCTCTCAGTCTCGCGATGCTGTGATTTTTATTTCGTGATTCCGATGTCGTGATTTCTCGGACACGACGCCCCGAAAACGGAGATATCGGGAAGAATCTCTCAATATCTCGATGTGGGCGTCGAATTCGCGAGATTTTCAGACTTCGCGGTTCGTCCTGTCGATGTTGGAAACCTACGAATCGTTGATATTCCAGGATTTCTGCGACACGGCTGGTATGGTGTGTGACCCGCTGGATCTTCATTTCTCCCGCGATTGCCGGTTTCATGCGAGTTTTTCTGACTTTTCTCTCAATATCTCGCACGTTTTGCCTTTGGACGCGAGTTTTTCAGATGTCGGCATTGGAAGTCGGCAATAGGCTGCGGGTGAGTGGCGTGCGGGTGGGCAATGGGGGAATGCGGCCGATAAGGACAATCCCCGCATCCGAAAAAGAAACCCCGGCGGTGGGTGCCGCCGGGGAGGAGAGAAAGGAGAGAGAAGAAGAAAAAGGGGTTGAATTATCGGGAACTGGTGTTCCTGATCAGCTGTTTGCTGACATGTTCTATGAGAACTCACGATGCTGTGGGCAACCCGATGTTTTCCTGAAAGTATTCTGCCAATACCGTGTTGAAATCGTGCTGATGTGGGTGCAATCAAGCGAAATCGGATCCAAACGACTGAGCGGACCGACATAAGCGCCGCAATCGTACCGAAGCGGACGCAATCCGCGATGGCCGCGCCGCCGCGTACACTGGCATACAGTGAATCCGCGGCCGTGCCCGCAAGCCGGCGGCCGCGATGAGAGCACATCGTACTTGCCAAGGAGAATCTCATGCTGCTGTCCGACCGTGACATCCTCGCCGCACAGGCCGACGGTCATATCTCGCTCGACCCGTGGACGCCCGAGATGGTGCAGCCCGCTTCCATCGACGTGCGTTTGGATCGTTTCTTCCGACTGTTCAACAATCACGCCTACACCTATGTCGACCCAGCTGAAAACCAGGGTGCACTGACCGAACAGTTTGAAGTCCAGCCTGACGAGCCGTGGATCCTGCACCCCGGCGAATTCGCGCTCGCCTCCACATGGGAGTATGTGAAACTCGACCCAACCATCGCCGCCCGCCTGGAAGGCAAGAGTTCGCTTGGCCGCTTGGGTATCCTCACCCATTCCACCGCCGGTTTCATCGATCCCGGTTTCGAAGGGCATATCACGCTCGAGCTGTCGAATGTGAGCACCTTGCCGGTCAAACTGTGGCCGGGCATGAAAATCGGCCAGATGTGCTTCTTCCAGCTGAGTTCCCCTGCCGAACATCCATACGGGTCGAAGGGTACCGGCTCGCACTATCAAGGACAGCGCGGGCCGACCCCGTCACGTTCGTATATCAACTTCTACCGCGCGAAAGTCGACGACTGAGCCTCGGTAGTCCTTGGTTCTCACGTGCCGTTGGTATTCCGACGGCACGTTTGCGTGTCTGCGGTTTGCAAGCCTGCAGCCAGCTGATTTCGGTGACTGAGCCGCCTGTAATCGCTTCCAGATGCTTGAAGCCGTTTGAAATCACTCGCACGCGTGTCGTCGTCACTTATCCTCGCCCATCGTCAATCGTCGTCACGCGTGTCATCATGCGCCCCGCCGCCCGTGCCTTGTCGTCACATGACTTGTCATCTCGTGACATATCGGCAATGCGTGCGAAACGAGATTCGCCTACTACGGCAAGGGTATTCGGATTCCCTAATGTCTGGAATTCCGGGACCCCGCCACAAGCCACACCCAAGGAGAGTTTGGAATGACCTACGATTTCACGTCGCTGATGGAACGGCACGGCAAGGACGCGCTCGCCGTCGATGGTCTGGGTTCCCATCCAGGATTCGCTCCGGATCCGCCAAAACCCGGCTTCGACGTGATCCCCATGTGGATCGCCGACATGAACTTCCCCACGGTTCCCACCATTGCGCAGGCGATTATCAAGCGCGCGAAGCATCCGGCTTTCGGATATTTCCAGATGAGCGACGAGTATTTCGATGCGATCGCCGGCTGGCAGCGCGACCGCAACGGCGTCAGCGATATTCCGCGGGAGGCGATCGGCTATGAGAACGGCGTGCTCGGCGGATTGATGTCCGCCGTCGCGGCGTTTGCGGCTCCCGGAGACAAGATTCTGCTGCACAGCCCCACTTACGTGGGATTCACCATGGCACTTGAGAACGCAGGATACGCCATTGAGCACAGTCCGCTCAAGCTTGACGAGCACGGTGTGTGGCGCATGGATTTCGACGATATGGACCGTCGTCTCAAAGAGCATCACATCCATGTGGCGGTATTTTGCAGCCCACACAATCCTTGCGGTCGCGTATGGGAGCGGTGGGAAATCGAAGAAGCGATGGAAGTGTTCCGCCACAACCATTGTGTGGTCGTCTCCGATGAAATCTGGTCGGATATCTTGCTTGACGGGCACCGGCACATCCCCACGCAAACGGTGAGCGAGGATGCGAAGCGTCGGACGGTCGCCTTGTACGCGCCGTGCAAGACCTTCAACGTGTCCGGCTTGGTCGGCGCGTATCACATCATCTACGACAGCTATCTGCGCGACCGGGTTGAGGCGCAGGCGTCAAAGTCCCATTACAACGAGGCCAATGTGCTCGCCATGCACACGCTGGTCGGCGCCTATACGCAGGAAGGCCGCCAGTGGCTTGACGAGCTGCTTGCCGTGTTGTCGCGTAACGTGGGGCTTATGTTCGATTACCTCTCGTCGGTGGATGGCGTGGAACTCGCCCGACCGGAAGGTACGTACATGCTGTATCTGGACTGCTCACGCTGGTGTCGGGAGCACGGCGTGACCATCGAGGAGCTTGAGAAGCGCGGCTGGGATGTGGGCGTCGCTTGGCAGGACGGTGTGATGTTCGGCATGCCGGACTCGATCCGCATGAACGTGGCGCTGCCGGAAAGCCGTGTGCGTGAAGCGATCCGCCGGTTGAAGGAATACGTGTTCTGACATCCCAGGGGGTGTTCGCTCTCGGCGACGGGTAAGCCGGTGTTGCGGCGGCTAGCATGGGAGGCATGGCAGACGTGAAGATGATGGGGCCGAACGAGTTGCGCGAATACGCGAAACGCGGCCAACGTGAGCATGACGAGGCGAATAAGGAGCTGGAACGTCGTTGGCACTCCTATGACGGATTCCTTCCGGATACGCCGTTCAAGTCGATTCTCGACGGCGACGACGGCGAGTGAGCGGCGGGCTGGTATCTGGGTGCGACTGCTGCGTCGCACGGCAGGCGGATTCGATTTGGTTTGGGATTGACGCGGTTGGTATTTGCCCGATGTGTGATCGGACTGTCGCATGACGGGCAGACAAGGGTCGGTCTGAGTGAGGATTGGTCGGTATCTGTCCGCTGTGCGACTACCGTGCCGCATAGCAGACAGATACCGCAGCAGTGTGCCACGTCAGTGATCCAGCTCGTCCGCATCCGCATAGAACGCGAGAATCCGCTCAAGATAAGGCCCAAGGATTTCGTTCGGCATGCTGAAGATTTCATGCAGCGCGCTGGGGACGCGCACGAGTTTCGCGTTCCCCCCGGCGTTGCGCACCCAATGGATGAACCGGTTCTGCGCTTCGTTGAGCACCCACTGGTCATGTCCCGCTTGGAACAGGAGCAGGGGGGTATCGATATTCGCGCACGCCTGCGGTTTCTGCACGGCATGTGACAGTTTCAACGACTGCCGCACCCATTCGAAGGTCGCCGCATACGTCTGGTTGTGTGGGTCGTCGATTCGCTGCTGCTGATACCAGCGCACCCGCGCCTCGCACGCCCCCGGATAATCATTCATATCAAGTTCGGGGGTGAACTCGCTCTGTCCGAACACGATATGCTTGTCCATTCCGAGTATGCACATCAGGCTTGAGAGCAGATACGCGATCCAATTCGGCATTCCTGTCTGTGGGGCGATCATCGGGCTGGACAGCACAGCCCGGTCGAAGGTGTCGGGATATGTTTCCAGCAGCGCGGCGCCGACGCCGCCGCCCATCGAATGGCTGTACAGGAACAGTGGCCGTCCGCCCGCGCATTCCCGGCCTACTTCGAAAGCGAATTTGTTGAGGTCGGCGACGTATCGATGCCAATCGTCAATCCACACTAGGGACGGATTGTCGATATCGCGTACGGAACGGCCGTGTCCGCGTTGTTCCAGGAAACACACGGAATATCCGGCGAGCATGAAATACCAGATCATTTCGCTGTATTTCGTCGCGAATTCAGTGAAACCGTGTGATATGACGATCGCCCCGTTGAACATCGCCGTGGCGCCTTCGATATTGAGCTTGTCGAATTCCTTGGCGTCGTAGCAAACGTAATGGAGTTTGCCTTCCTTCGCCGCTTTGCCCAGCCCGGGCGCCTGCGCAGGGTCCATCCATCCTTCGGTGCTGCACTGCCTGAGTGCGGGCATAACGACGGTGTCCATCTGCGCCTGGTAATGGCTTTCGTCAATGAGCGGAATGGTCATGCCACCTACTGTAGTCGAAGCGGGGTCGCCGGGGTATTGGCCATTCGCCTCCCAAATGACCAATACCCCGGCTTCATCAGCGCGTTGGTGTTGATTGCTGCTGTTTCCGCTGTCCCGCTATGCCCGCGGTGCCATACCCAGCGACTGCATCAGGAAGTCGCGCTGCAAAATGAGCAGGTTACGCGCGACTGTCGGGTCGTTGGTCATGTGGGTGATGCCGGTGAGCGGCAGGAAAGTGTGCGGCTTGCCGGCGGCCATCAGGGCTTGCGACAGGCGCAGCGAGTTGGCGATGCTCACGTTGTCGTCCGCGAACCCGTGGATCAGCATGAGCGGACGGCTCAGCCCGGTCGCGTCCTCGATGATGCTGTTGGACCGGTAGGTCTCCGGGTCGAGGCCGAGATACCGTTCGGTGTAATGCGTGTCGTACAGGGTCCAGTCGGTGGGAGGGGCGCCGGCGCACGCGGCCTGCACGGTTTGTGGCGCGTCAAGCACGGCGAGCGCGGACAGGAAGCCGCCATATGACCAGCCGATCATCGCGACGCGGTCGGTGTCCGCTTCCGGGGCCGCCTCCTGCAAGGCGTGTACGGCTTCGACTTGATCGGCGAGCGTGACACGCTTCATGTCGTGGAAGATTTCGCGATCCCATCGCGGTCCGCGGCCGGTGGTGCCGCGCCCGTCGGCGGTGACGACCAGGAAACCTTGGTCCGCCCACCATTGCGCATCCCAGTATGCTGCCTGGCTGAGGGTGACTTCCTGATGGCCCGGGCCACCGTACGGTTTGAGTAGGACGGGCAGTCGTTGTGCGCCTGCGTACGGGCTGTCGATGCTCGGCCGGGTGATGGCGGTATACAGCCGGTGCTCGCCCAATCTGACGAACCGCGTATTCGGCGTGAATCCGGGTGTTTGAGCATGATTGGCGATGTCGGCGCGCAGATGGTTGTCAAGTGCGGGGAACCGGTTCGCGGTCGTGGGGTCACCGTCGGCGTCGAGCGCGAAAAGATGGACCATCTGTGATTTCGCATGATCCATATCCCTGCCGGACACGACGATTCCGCGTCCTGTGCGCGATGCGGTCCACACGCCTGGCGACATGGTGACCGGCGTGATCGAGCCGTCATAGCCGAATCGCACTACGTCGAAGCTGCGGGCGTCGTGTTCGTCCGCCTGGTCGGCCCATGCGTCCGGAACATCGGTGGCCTGCGGATTATCGGGTGTACGTTGCACGACGGCGAGCACGTCAGTGTCGCCGATGTCCAGAACCGTGCGCATCTGCCAGCCGACCGGGGTGAACGCCTTGCCGCCGACAGTGAGACGGTTGGTGTCCGTATCCATGTCGTTAAACGCGCACACCAGGCGCCCATCCGGGGTGAATGCCGGCGTTCCGGCGATCAAATCGAGCCACTGGGGGTTCGTGTGTTCTTCGAGCACGGTGGTGGTGCCGTTGTGTTCGACTTGGAGCACCTGGTCGTGATTCTGCAGCCGGTTCTGCACGAGCAGCAGCGGACGATGCCCTGCCGTCCACCGCACGACGGCGAGATACTCGTACGCCTTGCGGTCCCATGCGATGCGCCGGGCGTCCATGCCGCTGTACTTGCCGTGCCCGTCGAATTCAAGGTCAACCAGGGTGAGGAAGACGTCCGCGTTGCGGGTCAGAGCTTGTGGATAACGACGTGAGGTCGCGTTGCGGTCGGGGTTCGTGGGATCGCTGATATACCAAGTCGGTTCCGCGGAGCTGTCGAAGGTTTCGAAGATGACGGCGTTGGAGTCGGGCGACCACCAGAATCCGTCATACCGGTTCATTTCCTCGCCGGCGGCGAATTCTGCGAGGCCGATGCTCCACGTGTGTTCCGCGGGGTCGGGACCGTTGTGGACGCCCCAGATTGCGCGGATGCCGTCGTGAAGCGGTGTGATGGCGTTGGGGCTGTCGGGTGTGTTGGGCGCGCCGGATTCGTTGGATTCGTTGGATTGCGGCCAATCCGCGATATCCACCATGACCAGATGCTCGCCGGTTGTGTACAGCACATGACGGCCGTCCGGGCTGATGCGGGGGTTGAGCACCGGCAGCAAGTCGTTCGGATCGGTGTTGTCTACGGTGTCGAAGGCATCATCCTCGTCAGCGCAGGTGTGATGGACGTGCGCGTCATCGATGTGCGGGGTGTCGTCAGCGTCCGGTGTCGCAGACAGAGCATCTACTGCAAGCTGTCGTGTGCGCGCACCGCAGCCGTTATCGTCGATTTGCGTGAGGAACAGCTGACCGTTGATGGTGAAGACCACGCGGTCGCCTGCCGCATCGACCGAATATGACACGATGCCTTGCCCGCCTTCGCGTGCGCGTTCGCGACGGGCCCGTTCGGCGGCGGGAACTTCTTCGGCGTCGGCGTTGGGGAGCAATTCGCGCGGGTCGGCGAGCAGGATTTCCTCGTGTGTGCCGGTGGCGGTGTCGAATGTACTCAGCCACAGGGATGTGACGCTGTCCTCTGGGCCGTCGGAGCGCAGGAACAACGCCCGGGAACCGTCCCCGATTACGGTTGCCGAACGCGGTGCCCCGCAGGTGAACCGCAGGGTGCGGGCTTTATGTTCCGGGAACTGTTCGATGGCGGATTGGATGGTTGCCGCGGCGGCAGATGTCGTCACTGGTGTCGTGACCGTCGATGCAGTGATTGCTGACGTGTCTGCGGAAGGCTTGTCGCCGGCTGCCCGCTCCAGCTTGCCGCTGACGGAACCGATGGTATGCGTATGGAGTTCACTCATGCTTTCAGCCTACTCTGGTGCGGGCTTGTGAGGAAGGTACCGCGATTGAAGGCCGAGTGCAGTCCGTCGCTGTTGAGGACCGGTTCCGATTTCGTCCCGTGTTTTCCGATTTGGTCCATGGATTCGGGCATGTTGACGGGTTGCGGGCTTGCGGTTTGATGACCGGCGCGGATGGATTGTTGATATTCCACGGTTTCGTGATGCGGCTGTGGTTGGTGGTGTGCATGAAGGTCGGTGCAATTGTGGACTGAATCGGTATTGGGGTCTTGTTCTTTGATTTGGTCCATGGTCTGGTGGATTCAGGCTGTAGAGGCCAGCAATGGTTGATTGTTGTGATGTGGCCTAAACGTTGGAATTCCAAGGTTTTGCGGTGTTGCCGTGGTCAGTGGCCGGGTGCGGTCCTGCTCCTGCTCGGACTGGCTCCGATTTCGGCGTGTGATTCCCGATTCGGTGCCGGAGTGTCCGGTTTCCTCAACAATTCCGCCCTTCTCCTGATGACCTGAAGAATCCTCTCGCAATCCCGGCCCCGCCCTCCGCCCGCAAACGCAATAACCGAACATGCCGCCCGCGCGAGCCCGGTGAACCACTTTCATCTCCCCCACCTCAACTCAATCCATCTCTCCCGACCCATCTCTTCCACCACAACCTCACCTCACCTCAACCCCGCCTCCCCGAACCTCACTCCTCCCACCTCAACCCATCTCTTCCAATCCTCTCTAAACCCAACCCACCTCTCAACCCCACCTCTCAACCCCACCTCTCAACCCCACCTCTCAACCCCGCCTCTCAATCCCCACCTCCTCAAACCCTGCCTCCCCCAAACCCCACATCCCCACCCCACCTCGCCCGTCCTTCCCCCAAATTCCCACAAACGCAATTCCCGCCCTCTTTCTGGGCGGCATCACCATCCGCGCACCATTGAATGAAGAAATTGCAAGTATTGGCGTCTGATTTTGGTCGTGGTGGTGACACAGCGTAGGATGGACGAGGATATAGAAAGGGATCACTATGAGCGTTCTCGACCGTTTTGAAAAGAGCGTGGAAGGCGCCGTCAACGGTGTGTTTTCGAAGTTCGGGTCCAAGGACCTGCAGCCCGTCGACCTGTCAAGCGCTCTCGAGCGTGAGATCGACGCCGAAGCCATGCCGGTCGGCCGCGATCGCACGGTGGCCCCGAATGAGTACCGTTTTAAGCTGAGCACCCCTGATTTCGATCGGATTGAGCAGTGGGGCAGCGAGGCGCTTGCCAATGAGCTTGCGGATAATCTCACCCAGTATGCCAAGAGCCAGAATTACGCTTTTGTCGGTCCGGTTGTGGTGATTTTCGAAGAGGATCTTGACCTGAGCAAAGGCAACTTCAAGCTGAGTTCGGAATCCGTGCAGGGCAACGCAGTACCCGTCACAACCGACAACCAGTCGCAGGACAGCCCGATGCTCGAAATCAACGGCAGCCAGTATCTGCTGACCAAGCCGAAGACGGTAATCGGCCGTGGTTCCGGCTGCGACATCGTCATTGACGACCCGGGCATCTCCCGCAAGCATCTTGAAATCGACATCACCGATAACGGCGTGATCGCACGCGATCTCGGCTCGACGAACGGCACATTCGTCGAAGGGCATCAGATTCCCGCGGCCACGTTGCTTGACGGCAACACCATTACCATCGGCCGTACCCGCATCCTGTATTGGGCTTCGTCGCAGGATCAGGACTGACCCAGCCTGAGAGCGAGTTTCGTTATGCCCACCGAACTTACCTTCGCAATCCTCAAGTACGGGTATCTCATCCTGTTGTGGGTGTTTCTCTGGCTTGTCGTGCGTTCCTTGCGTCGTGATATCGAGACGTTCAGTCCCCACAAATCATTGTCGCGTCGTCGCCGTGATCGTAAAGCGCGCAAGGCGTCAAAGAGTCCCACACCCGCAGCGCCGTCTGCGGGCAGATCATCCGCGCCAACGCCGCGTCAATCCGCTCAGCCGACCTTGCTGGTCGTCATCGACGGCCCGCTCGCCGGAAGTTCCGTTCCTCTGGGGAACGCGCCGATTACCCTCGGCCGTGCGGCGTCCAATACCGTCGTGCTTGATGACGAATTCGTCTCTTCGCATCACGCCCGTGTCTATCTTGATCCCGCAGCCGGCTCGTGGGTGATTGAGGATCTTGGCTCCACGAACGGTACGGTGGTCAATCAGCGCCGTATCAGCGCTCCGACGGTGTTGCCCGCTCGTGTCCCTGTCCGTATCGGCGCCACGACGTTCGAGCTGAGGTGATGCCTGATGCCGAATGCAGCCAAGCAGACGTTGTTCCTTTATTCGACCACCGTTTCCGATGTCGGTACGGTTCGCAGCAATAACCAGGATTCCTCCTTCGCCGGGGAACGCCTGATCGCCATGTGCGACGGCATGGGAGGTCATGCTGGCGGCGATACCGCGTCCACCATCGCCATTCGTTCGCTTGCTCATATTGAACAGGATGACAAGCAAAGCAGTGTGGAAACTGTGGCGCAGATGATGGAAACCTCCGTGATGGCTGCGCATGATGCGATTGTCGGCAAAGCGAAACATGAACGCAAACTCGCCGGCATGGGCACGACGGTGGTCGCGGTCGCTCTGGTCTCCGGGTACTGGGTGCTGACGCATATCGGCGATTCCCGCGCGTATCTGCTTCGTGACGGGAAACTGTCGCGTATGACCACCGATCACAGCTACGTACAGCATCTGATTGACACCGGCCGCATCAGTCCAGCCGAGGCGCGCAATCATCCGCAGCGCAACGTCGTGATGCGTGTGCTCGGCGATTTTGATATCGACCCCCACCCGGATATCGCCATCTGTGAGGCGCATCCCGCCGACCGTTGGCTCTTGTGTTCGGACGGCTTGTGCGGCGTGCTGGAGGATTCGACTATCGAAGAAATGCTCAGCACGGTCTCCGACCAGGAGGAATGCGCACAGCGCTTGGTATCCATGGCATTGAAGGCCGGTAGTACGGATAACGTGACTGCTGTGATTGGCGATGCCACGCTCGCTCTTGACGCCGATGCCTTCGATTTGCCTCATCAGACCCCGTTGGTTGGTGGAGCGGCAAGCGCCAGCCTTGAAACGATCGCCGATATCATGCATAAGCCGGTCGCTTCGGCTCCGGTTCTGCGGGCGGGCAAGAACTCACCTGCGCAGCGTGCGGCCGCGCTGATCCAAGGCGCGGTGCACGCAGGAAAAGATAAAGCGGCCAAGGAGGAGGAGCAAGGCCCGAAATCCCGTGTCGCACAGCCTTCGCAAGTGCGTGAGGAAAACGGCGAGATTCCCAATACCGACACCGGTGAAATCCCTGTCGTCAAGAAGCGTGACGGCCGTATATCCGCCGATCCCAACGATCCGGAGGTGGCGAAGGCCATCCAGCGTGAGCAGGCACAGCAGAAGCGGGCGCACCGCAAGCGCGTCCATTTGTCACGTCTTGGCATCATCGTCGGCATCGTTGTGATCATCGCCGCGTTGGTCGGCATGGCTTTCGCCGGCTACCGGTGGAGCCAGACCAAGTATTACGTTGGCGAGCATGACGGCGTAGTGTCGATTTATCAGGGCGTTCCGACGAATGTGTTCGGTGTTGAGCTGTCCCACGCCATCCAGGACACCGACATCAAGGTGTCGTCCCTGCCGCAGTCTTGGCGCGACCAGCTGCATGACGGAATCTCCGTGGACAGTTTGGACGAGGCGCGCAGCCATGTCAAGCTGATTGAGCAGGAGATGAAGAACTTCAAGGCGACCGAACGAGCAAACAACAAGGGGTCTACGGATTCCAGCGATTCCAAGTCGGCGAGCCCCTCGGCTAGTCCGTCGGCCAGCTCTTCCGCGAGTCCCTCGGCAAGCGGATCGGCAAGCCCGTCCGCCGCATCCAGCCCGGCTGCGCTGCGTGTTCCCCTAGTCCCCATATCAGGCGTGGCCGCATGGTCCGCCGATGCATGGGCGGTGATTGGATGATCGTCACTCGTCTGCGCCAGATGTCGTTGATGCTGTTCGCGATGGCAGTCAGCTTCATCGGCTTCTTCCAGATGTTTGAACGCACCGCCGGGTCGTTCCCAAGCGAATACATGATGCTGCTGGGCGTTGTCGCGGTGCTGTTCATCATCTTGTGGTCGCTGTTGCTCAAATTCCAGCCGTACGCCAGCCAGTCAATTCTGCCGTGCGTGCTGCTGCTGACGGGCATCGGCATCACGCTCATCTCTCGCATCGACCAGCAGAAAGGTACGCATGTCGGCACGAGACAGTTGATTTGGCTGTGCTTGGCGTTGGTGCTGTGCTGCATTCTCGTGATCTGCCTGCGTGATTATCGCGTGCTCAGACGGTTCTCGTACGTGAGCATGGTGGCCGGTATCGTACTGTTGCTGTCCCCGATGATCCCTGGCTTGGGCAGGACCATCGGCGGCGCACGCATCTGGATTGGTATCGGCTCGTATTCGTTGCAGCCGGGCGAATTCGCCAAACTGTTCATCGCGTTCTTCTTCGCCGCGTACCTGTTCGACCACCGTGACCAGCTCGCTGTCGGCGGCAAGAAGGTGCTGGGTCTGCAGTTGCCGCGCATCAAGGATTTGGGTCCGATTATGGTGGTCTGGGCCATGTCAATGGGTGTGTTGGTGATTCAGCGTGATTTGGGTACGTCGCTCATGTTCTTCGCGATGTTCGTGTGCATGCTGTATGTGGCGACCGGCCGGAAGAGCTGGATCGTCATCGGCATTCTTGCATTCGCTGCGGGTGCGGTCATCGCCAGCCGCATGTTCGCGCATGTGGACAACCGTATCGACGCTTGGCTGCACCCCTTCGACGCGAAGGTGTACAACCGCCAGGGCGGCTCCGAGCAGTTGGTGACCGGCCTGTTCGGCCTTGCGTCCGGCGGTTTGATGGGTACCGGGCTCGGGCAGGGGCATCCGAGCCTGACGCCATTGGCGAATTCTGATTTCATCTACTCGTCCGTGGGCGAGGAACTCGGTTTGACCGGTTTGCTGGCCGTGCTCGCCCTGTATCTGGTGATCATCGCCTCCGGTTTGATTACCGCGATGAAAATCAAGGATGGATTCGGCAAGCTGCTCGCCTCGGGACTGGTGTTCACGATGGCCGTGCAGGTGTTCACCGTCGTGGGCGGTATTACATTGGTGATTCCGCTGACCGGTCTGACCATGCCGTTCATGGCTGCCGGCGGTTCTTCGCTGATTGCGAATTACATTCTGATCACCTTGCTGCTGATCATTTCGAATGCTGCGAACAAGCCCGAACCCGAGCTGACTTCTGACACCTTCCAGTATGAGGCTTTGGCCGTGCTGCGCGACCATGAGCTCAAGGAACGCGCAAAATCAGCCGCGCAGGCCGCCAAGGACGATGAAAATCAGCCTAGGCACGGCGCTCACGCAAGCCATGCAAGTCATGCGGCCCACGCCGACGACACAGAAGACGCCGTGCAGGCAACCCAAATCGAGGATGCCCCGACCATTATGGTCGACGACGCATCGCAGCCGGAAGGGCTGTATGATGCCGAAGAACAAGACAATCGCGATGAACAAGGCGATTGGGCCGATTGGCGTGATTTCGCCGATGATGATGATTCTCCGGCCACTACGACCAGCCATTGGCCGATGCGCGGGACCCAGACAGAACAGGTAGAAGACGCGCAGAACCAGGCCGCGCAAGACGGGAACGGCGGCACTCCCCCGACTCCCCCGGCGCCGCCGCAATCCACGCCGCGAACGGTGAAAGGAGGAGCCCGATGAACAAGAGTCTCAGGCAGATTTTCACTGTCGTCGTCATATTGTTCGTGATTCTGGGGTGCTCCACCACGATATTCACCGCATTCCGCGCGAACGAACTGAATTCCGATCCGCGTAATCGTCGTGCGCTGTACTACCAGTTCGGTGCCCCGCGAGGGTCGATTCTCGCGTCCGACGGCACTGTCCTCGCGAAGTCCGACCCGTCGAACGACGCGTTCTCCTACCAGCGTTCCTACTCGAGCGGTGAGGAATACGCGCCCGTCACCGGCTTCTTCTCCATCAGCCAGAACGCCGACCGCGGCATCGAAGCGTCGAGGGCCGCGTTGCTTAGCGGTACGTCAAACGCGCTGGCGGTACAGAAATTCAAGGCGCTGCTCACCGGAACCGAGAACAAGGGCGCATCCATCGAGACATCCATCAGCACAAAACTTCAGGATGTCGCCTATCAGGCGCTCTCCAGCCAAGGCTATGACGGCGCGGTCGTCGCCATCGTGCCGAAGACCGGCAGAATCGTCGCGATGGTGAGCACGCCCAGTTACGATCCGAACGTGCTCGCGCAGCATGATACAACGAAAGTCAACAACGCTTACGCCCAGCTGACATCGAACTCAACCAATCCAATGCTCAACCGCGCGACTTCCGAACTGTATCCGCCCGGGTCCACGTTCAAGACGGTCGTCGCGGCGGCGGCGTTGGAAAGCGGCAAATATCAGGCGGACACGCAGATTCCTGCCGGCAGTGCGTATACCTTGCCGAACACGGCAACCCAGCTGACGAACGCCACCCCGGCGGCGAACGGCACCAATGGGCAGTTGACCCTGTCCGACGCCCTCGCCTACTCGTCCAACACCGCATTCGCCCAGCTTGGTGTCGCGCTCGGTGGGGACGCCATCGCCGAGCAGGCGAAGAAATTCGGATTCGGCCAGTCAATCACCGTAGATGGTTCCGCTTCCACCGGCAGTCCGATGAAGGCAGTCGCCTCCACCTTCCCATCGAATCTGCCTTCGGACAAGCTCGCCCTCGCGTCCATCGGCCAGGGTGATACGCTCGAAACCCCGCTGCAGAATGCGATGATCGCGGCGGCCATCGCCAATGGCGGCACCCTGATGCAGCCGACGTTGGTCGACCGTGTGCGTGCCAGCGATTTGTCGACCATCTCGGAAACCGGCCCTACGGTCATGTCCCAAACCATGAGCTCGAACACCGCTTCCGCTCTGACCGGCATGATGGAGGACGTGGTCACCAAGGAAAGCCCGACGCTCGCCATCGACGGCGTCAAAGTGGCCGCGAAAACCGGCACCGCGCAGATTGGCGCAGACAACCAATCGACTGACGCGTGGATGATGGGCTTCGCTCCCGCAGACAACCCGCAGATTGCGGTCGCTGTTGTGGTACATAATGTCAATACATTCGGTGTTACCGCTGCCGGGCCGATTATGAAGCAGGTGATGGAGGAGGCGTTGAAGCAGTGAAACTGATTGAAGGACAGCTGATTCATCGCCGCTATCGCCTGGACCGCAGACTCGCGCAAGGTGGTATGGGCGAAGTCTGGAAGGGCTACGATATCCAGCTTGGGCGCCCTGTCGCCATCAAGGCGCTGCGCAGTGATGCGGCCAACAGCGAGGCGAAGCTGCGTCGTTTGCGTGCCGAGGCCCATAATTCCGCGAACCTCGCCCACCCCAATATCGCCGCGCTGTTCGAATACTACGAGCATGACGGCATCGGCTTCCTTATCATGGAATACGTGCCGAGCAAATCCTTGGCGGATATCTATCACGAAAAAGGTGCGATGGATCCCACCGAGTTGCTGCCGATCCTGATTCAGGTGGCGCGCGGACTGTTCGTGGCGCATTCGCATGGCGTGATTCACCGCGACGTCAAACCGGCGAACATCATGGTTTCCGATGATGGAGAAGTGAAAATTACGGATTTCGGCGTGTCGTACTCCACAAATCAGGAACAAATCACCCAAGATGGCATGGTGGTCGGTACGGCACAATACATTTCTCCCGAGCAGGCACAGGGTAAGCAGGCGACGGCCCAGTCGGACATTTATTCGCTGGGAGTCGTGGCGTACGAGGGGCTGTGCGGACATCGCCCGTTTACGGGAGCGACCCCGGTTGATATTGCGGCAGCCCATGTGAATGAGGCTGTTCCTCCGTTGCCTGACACGGTTGATTTGCAGTTGCGGCAATTTGTGATGTCCATGCTGGCCAAGGACCCGCGGGATCGTCCGAAAGACGCTCTCGTGGTGTCGCGCACGCTGTCACGTATTGATCGGCGGCTGATGGACCAGGAAACCAAACTGAGCGATGACACGACCATCGTGGCGTCCCACGGGCGTCTGCCCCGAAGGGTGAGCAGTACGCCGCATGTCGGCGCAGCGGCCACGGCAGGTATGTCGGACGGGCAGCAGCCGAAACAAGTATTCATTAGCGGGACTGCGGAGCCGCGGACAGTGAGTTCGACATTCCGCCCGCAATGGAAGGAGCAGCAATGAGCAGCAGTGTACCCACTTCGTTGGCGAACGGCCGATATCAGCTCGGTCAGCTCGTTGGCCGGGGCGGCATGGCGGAGGTGCGTGTGGCGCTCGACAAGCGTCTGGGGCGTACTGTCGCCATCAAGATCATGCGCTCCGATCTCGCCAATGACGAGATCTTCCTCACGAGGTTCCGCCGTGAGGCCCATTCGGTTGCGCAGATGAACAACCCGAACATCGTGAACATCTACGATTCGGGCGAGGAGACCATCGTCAACGACAGCGGGCAGACCGAGCGGGTGCCATATCTGGTGATGGAATACGTCAAGGGGCAGACCCTGCGCGACATCATCAAAGCCAACGGCCCGCTCAGCCAGCGTGACGCCGAGCAGGTGATGCTTGGGGTGCTCAACGCGCTCGAATACTCGCACCGCATGGGTATCATCCACCGCGATATCAAGCCCGGCAACATCATGATTTCCGACCAGGGTGTCGTCAAGGTCATGGATTTCGGCATCGCGCGTGCCTTGGACGATTCCGCCGCCACGATGACCCAGTCGCAGGGTGTGGTCGGCACCGCGCAGTATCTCTCCCCCGAGCAGGCGCGTGGTGAGACCGTAGATATGCGCTCCGACCTGTATTCCGCCGGTTGCGTGCTATATGAGATGCTGACCGGCCGTCCGCCGTTCACCGGCGATTCCGCGGTCGCCATCGCCTACCAGCACGTCTCTGAGGCTGCGACGCCCCCGAGCGCGGTGATTCCAGGCCTGCCGAAGATGTGGGACAACATCTGCGCGAAAGCCATGGCGAAGGACCGTCAGAACCGGTATGCGACCGCAACCGAGTTCAAGAACGACATTCTGACCTTCATGAACGGCGGCGTGCCGATTGCGGCGACGTTCAACCAGTTGACCGATTTGGCGAACCCCGTAGCGCGCGGCGGCGGTGAGACTGCGACCCAGGTGATGCCCCCTCCGCAAGTCACCACGCAGACCAATCCGGTGATGCCGGTGACCACGAATCCTTTCGTGGAGACGGGAGATGGTGAAACGCGTGCGCAGCAGCGTGAGGCGGAACAGCAGCGCAAGAAGAAGCGCATCATCATCGCTGTGGTTTGTGCCATCGTTGCGATCGCCGCAATCTGCGGTATCGTGTTCGCTCTTATGCATTCCAAGAAAACGCAGATGGTCACGGTCCCGACCTTCTCCTCTTCCACCACCGAAGCGGGTGCCGAGGCGAAGCTTGAGGCGGCAGGGCTGAAGATCAAGGTGGAAACAGATACGAATTCCACCGAGCCGAAGGGCACGTTCACCAAGCAGTCCCCGGCGGGCGGCAAGAAGGTGGCCGCCGGCTCGACGGTCAAAGTGTGGTTCTCGGCCGGCCCGTCAACGGGAACGGTTCCTGATGTGAGCGGCAAATCGCAGGATGACGCGCGTTCGGCGCTGGAGGCGGCTGGATTCAAGGTAGCCGCGAGCACGCAGACCGAAGACAGCGACACGGTGGCCAAGGACAATGTGACGCGTACTAGCCCGGCTGCCGGGTCCAAGCAGTCGAAGGGTACGACGATTTTGCTGTACATCTCCTCGGGCATGACCAAGGTGCCTGACGGCTTGGTCGGCCAGTCGAAGGATACGGTCCTCAAGACCTTGCAGGAGCGCGGATTCAACACGTCCGTCGAGGAGGAGAACTCCGATACGGTGCCTTCCGGCGCGGTGACGCGACTCGACCCGGTGCCCGGCACCTCGATCGAGCAGGGATCCACGATTAACGTGTACGTGTCCAAGGGCAAGGAACAGGTGACTGTCCCCTCGGTTGTCGGGGCAACGTATGCGTCGGCGAAGTCCACGCTCGAAGGCCTCGGCTTCACGGTGTCCAACTCCACGCAGGGCGCGAAGGACACTGATCTGGTGACCGCGCAGAACCCGACTGCCGGAACGCAGGCGGATAAGGGCGCCTCGATTACGCTGACCACCAAGTCTGCGTCGTCGTCCCCGTCGTCGTCAACGTCCTCATCCTCGGGCTCGACGTCGCAGGGAACGGATAACCAGCAGGGAAGCGGTCAGAGCAGCAATAACGGCTGACAGCTATCTGCTAGCAAACGCGTGATGGCCCGGAACACTGCATCGGTGGTGTTCCGGGCCATCACGTTGTTGTGGGTGTTGCGTTAACCGTTGTGGGTCTCCTGCTTCTGTGCCCAGCCGGTTACGCTGGCGGCCGGGTACAGTCCGGTGCCGGTGCGGACTGGATCGGGTTTCAGGCGTCGTTGTCCGATTCGGTCCGTGGTTCGGGTGGTTCAAGCGGCTCGCTTGGCAATGATTAATTATCGTGGTGTGTGCGGATTATTGGTATTCTGCGGTTTCGTGGTGGTGTCGTGGTTGGTGGCCCGGTGTCGGTGGGCGTCGGTGAGGACTGGTTCCGGTGTCGTGGTGTGATTCGCGGTTTAGTCCGCGGAATTGGTCGGTTGCGTGACCGGTGTGCCGGTGGCTGTTCTCCGTGTGTTTATGGGATTGTTGGTATTCTGCGGTTTTGCGGGAGTATCGTGGCTGGCCGGCGCGTCGCAGTCGGGTCTGTCACGGACTGGATTGGGTTTCGGGTGTCGTTTTCTGATTCGGTCCGTGGTTCAGTCAGCATGGGCGACTGAGCTGAGGGTATGTGATAGTGATGATGCGGTCGGTTCGTTGGAAATTCGTGGTTTTCCGATGTGACCGCGGCCGCCGGTGGATGGTGGTTGGTCCCCTGTTGTGGACTGAATCGCTTTTTCGGCCTTCATTGTCCGATTTGGTCCGTGGATTCGGGTGGCCTGAGTGGCTCGTCTGATGGTGGTTGATTGTCGTTGTGTGTTGGATTGTTGGTATTCTGCGGTTTCGTGGTGGTGTCGTGGTCGGTGGCCCGGTGTCGGTGTGGACTGGATCGGTCTTCGGCTCTCAATCTCGGATTTGGTCCGCAGGTTCGGGCCGCTGCGAGGCGGGCGTGATCGTCTGATTGCTGTGCAACAAGCAGAACATTGGTATTCCGCGGTTTTGTGGTGGTGCCGCGGTTGTCGGGAGCGTGTTGGGTGGGTGTCGGCGTGGACTGGTTCCGATGTCGTGGTGTGATTCGCGGTTTGGTCCGTGGATTCGGGCGGTTGCGTGTCCGGTGTGCCGGTTGCTGGTCTTGAGGTGTTGGTGTGTTCCTTGGTATTCTGCGGGTTCGTGGTGGTGCCGTGATTGGCGGGCATGTTGCGGTCGGGCATGTTGTGGACTGGATTGGGTTTCGAGTAGCGTTTTCTGATTCGGTCCGTGGTCCGGTCGACTTGTACACATGGTCTGGCGTCATCCACCCGTGCATGGTACGGGCAAATCATTGGAATTTCGCGGTTCTGTGGTGTTGCCATGGCAAATCCCTGATGCTGGGCCCTATGGGATGCAGAGACTGATTCCGATTCCGCCTGCCGTTTTCGGATTCAGTGCCGGAGTGCCCGGTCATCCGCCGAAATCCCACTCCCCTGGATTGATACTCGAGCAACCCGCCACTCAACCCGTCCAGATTGAACGACGAAACTGTCCAGAAAAAGTGATGACACCGAACAACTCAAATGAACAGAACACGCTGAGGAACGGTCGTTCCCGCCGCTCTCGACCGCTTAATCTGGTCGCACTGGCGCCGCGCTCAGCGTAACCGGCATGATCAGCCGCCTCAGCTTAACCAGCGTAACCAGTTTGCGGGAGCATGGCTCTCTTGGCGCGTGCCTGCCTTGACTGCGGCTGATAACTGCCGTTTCGCCCTTCTGCGCGTGTCTCATATCGCACGTACGCTCGAATCGCACTCGCCTATATGCACCGCGACTACCGCGCCCACCGCGCCGGCAGCGGCCCGCCGCGACCCAATAGGTACGCGAAGAAATCAGCGGGTCTTCATGATTTTCGGTTGACGCCCCTGAGCCTTGTCCACGGCGTTCGTCTGTCCGCACACGGCGAGCCAGTTCGCCAGCAGCCGGTAACCGTCCTGCGTCATGACTGATTCGGGATGGAATTGCACGGCATACATCGGCAGTTCGCGGTGTTTGATGCCCTGAATCGTGTGATCGTCGAGCGCACGCGCAGTGACAACCAGCTCGTCCGGCAGCGAATCCGGCTCAATAGCGAGCGAGTGGTAGCGGGTCGCGGTCATCGGGTTTGCGACACCGGCGAAGATTTCATCGTCGATATGCTCGACCTGGCTGGTTTTGCCGTGCATGATGGTCGGTGCATGGTCTACGGTGGCCCCGAAAGTCTCGGCAAGTGCTTGCAATCCGAGGCAGACCCCGAACATCGGCTTCTTGGTGGTCGCGCACAGTCGAATCATGCCTTCGCTCGCCCCGGATTCCGACGGGGTCCCCGGCCCAGGTGAGATGAGCACGCCATCGTATCCGTCGATGACACCCGGCGTCGACGGGTCGATGGCGTCATTGCGCACGACATCCACGGTGGCGCCCAAGGTGCGCAGATACCCTACAATCGTGTAGACGAAGGAATCGTAGTTGTCGATGACCAGGATATGCGCTGAATCCGTCATTGCCTCTCCTTTACCGTTCTGTGTCAACTGTGTCGTGTCGACTGTGTTGTGTCAGAAGGCACGTCATCAGCCGTATCATCAGCCAGCAGCAAGCCGCCAGTATTGCAAGCCATATTACACAGCGACATAGTTCGACATCTGCTGGAGTATCGGGATTGTGGACGCCGCCCACGGGTACACCCATTGGAGCAGGGCGGCGGCCGCGGCGACGGCGAGTAATGCCATCAGCAAGATGCGAATCGGCAGCACGCCCGGCTGAAGCCGAAGAATCGTGCCGTAAATGCTTGCGTCCGGGCGCTGCCGACGTCCCTCGTGGATGGCTTTGAGCACCGGCCAGCGCCACACGATGGCGGCTGCGATGAACAGCACGGCGTAGATGATGAGCGCCCACTGTACAACCGGCGTGAGGGAATCGAGCTTCGAAGCCGCTGATGGTGTCGGCGCGCTGGAGAAGCTGACTGCCCCGGAAGCGTCCGAAGCGAGTTCTGCGGGGACGCCGTCGGAGACTTTCGCCCAGTACGCGAATTCGGCGTAGGCAATCCAGCGATGTGTCGGCGTGGAATACCGCGGTGTGCATGTCGTCATGGTGAGCATGCGCTTGGTGGGTGCGCTGCCCGGGTTGTCCGGATTGGCGGCGACCACTTGCGTTTCGGTCGGTAGTACGACAAGATGCCTGGTATACCGGTACACGTACCAGTAATCCTGGGTGCGGATGATGATGGCGTCGCCCGTCTGCAGTTTATCGATGTCTGCCAGCGGCGATCCGTAGCCAGCGCGGTGGCCCGCGAACGCGAAATTGCCGATCGCGCCCGGCATCTGACTGTTGTCGTAATGCCCCATACCATGCTTGTTGAGCTGTTCGAGACTGGTTCCCTGCACAATGTTGCGCACCCATTGGTTGCCGAACCGCGGAATGTAGACTTCCGCGACGAGCTCGCCCTCGTTTGCGCTGGCCGGCTGTACTGGGGGGTCGCCCGCCTGTTCTTTGGCGATTGCCGTGCCAGATCCGTTTGTTGCGGGCTGTGTCCACGTGCTGGTGATCGATTCGCGGGTTTCAGCCTGGGTGTGTTCTGATTGCACGCCGGTCCACCAGAACAGCCATACGATGTACAGCGCGCAAATAACCGCCGCGGTGATGAGGAGTTCGGCGATGATACCGATGATTTGCCAGCCGATGCCGAGACGCTTGGCAGGCTCGGAATGAGCGGTGCGATTGGATTGTGAGGAAGATTCGGATTGCGCGGCACGCCTGGAGCGTAGAGCCTGCCCGGATTGCGCGGCGTCAGGCACTGATTGTGCGGTGTAATCGGCATCGGCTTGCGCCGGCGCGGCGTTGTGCTGACGCGGCTGTGCGGATTCGTATGACGGTGATGTCGGGTCGCTCATGATTGATTGTCCTAATGGGTGATGGTGGAATTGGGTGTCATGCGGTCAGTCCCCTTGTGTGCTGGCCGAAGATGGGTTTGACGTGGTCGTTCCGGCGGAACCAGAGGCGTCGGTATTACCGGAGTTGCTTGTATTGTTGCCTGTTGCGTTGTTGCCGCTTGTTCCGGCATCGGACGAATCGCCCGATGCGCCTTCGGAACTGCCGGTGCCGGCCCCTTCGGAACCGGAGCTGGAACCGCCGGAATTCTCAGTCTCGGCATTCCCGTTGCCGGTCGCTGTGGCGTATTTCAGCGGCTGCATCACCAGCGGCGTTTCCGGGAATTTCAACGTATCCTTCGTCTCGACATTCCAGCCGAGGCCAAAAGCGCTCACATACTCTTGATACACCTGCACGGCCTGGGAGTCCGCCAGCGCGTCGATCATGTCCTCGGTCGGCCCGATTGCGGAAATCGTGTACGGCGGCGAATACTGCTTGCCCTGCAACATCAGGACATTGCCGACGCAAATCACAGCGGAGTTGAACAACACGCGCTGATCCTGAATCATCATCGCCTCTGCCCCACCGGCCCAGAGCGCGTTGACCACCGCCTCGATATCCTGCTGATGAATCACATAATCGTTGATATTCGAAGCAGAACCCGAGCTGTTCACCATCGTTTTCCACAACGGCGAATCGTCAAGCGTGACGGTGACGCCCGGCCCCTGAACGGCAGAAAGGACGGTGCTTGAGCCGGCGTCCTCGCTGTTGGAGGAGTCGCTGCTGCCCGTGCCGGCGAGTTTGTTCAACGTGTTGATCTGCGAGTTGAGTTTGCTGACTTCACTGCGCAGCTTGTTGGCTTGTTCGACACGCTGTTCAACCATCTGCGCCGTATCGGAGGTGACGGTTGCGGTGCGGTTCACGCGGATGTTGGTGGCGAGCAGGAACCCGGTGAGGGCGACGACGACGAACACGGCAATGCCGCCCAGCATGGAGTGCTTGACCCCATGTTTTCCGGTGTGTCTGCTCATTTCGCCTCCGCCGTGTTCGCTGCTTTCGAGTGTAGCCGCTATGATGACTTTTTAGCCTATTCGAATGGAGACTATGCACATGGCTGACGAAGAGCTGCACGAAACCGACGAGCAGTCGGTCGACAACGTGTCGGACGCCACCGCGTCCAATGATGGAGCGAATGACGACGATTACGGCATCCCGATGGATGAAGTCGAAGCCGTGCTGAATGCCACCGCCGACAAATCATCGATGACTCCGCAGATGCAGCGCATGATGAAGCGTCAGGCTGAGAACACGAAGCGCGTCGAGGAAAGCATCAAGAGCACCAAGTCGAACCCGCGTTGGTTCGTGCCGCTGTTCTGCGCGCTGATGATTATCGGCTTGGTTTGGGCGGTGGTGTACTACCTGACCGGCAAGTATCCGATTCCCGCCATCGGCATGTGGAATCTCGCTATCGGCGGCGCGCTGATTATGATCGGCTTCCTGATGACCATGGGGTGGCACTGACCGCTGTTGGTTTCTCGGCGGCCACCGCGTAACGCACGGCGGTGGCCGCCGAGAGACATGTGTGGTCGGCGAACGCCGCAATCCCGCCTCCCGCGCCGGAGTGTGGGTAGACAGGCGGCGCGGTGCGATGGGGCAGTCGGGGGACAACCGCCAACTCAGAGATCATCTACAACAGTTACGGCAGATTATCTACGCTTTCACGCACATGAATGCCGTTTTCTTCCCTGACATGGTCGTCAGAAATACGAAGGTATCTCCCCCATCGGCGATGTGATAACGTTTGCGCACCTGCGCCACGCTCGCGGGATAATTCCGTACCGCGATATTCGCTTGCTTGATGCCTCGCAGCGTGTGCTTGACCGGTCCATATGCGTTGATGGCGAATGCTCGTCCCGGAAACGCATCAACCTGCTTGTCCGACACGAACAAGTGGCTGTTGCTGTCGATTTGCGTGACGCCGAAACGCTGCGCGAGTAGGTCAAAGCAACCGGCTTTCATCAGCGATGCGTTCGGCTCGTAGAGGTATGCAGGCTGGTTCGGGGCCGTCTGCTGGGCGTTGTGTCGCAGCTGTTTGCGTTCCTGGGCCCTTGTGCCGGCTGTGTCTTGGGCGTGGAAGCTGAATACGGTGTCGTCGTCGACGCAGGTGACTAGCGGGAAGGTGTTGGTTTCGCTGTCTTCGGCGCCGTGGCGGGTGATGACGAGCAGCAGCTCCTTGCACTCGTTGTGCACGGAGACGATGTGGATTTCTGATACCGCGGCTGGCGTCGCTGCGTCGTCGAGCGCGCGATTGCAGTCCTGAGCGGCTTGATGCCAATCCAGCATCGGGGAGAGTTTGATGATGATGGTGGGCGCGATGCCGGCCAGTTTCGGCAGTATCGCAAGCATGTCGGGTGTGCAATCCGCGATTGCATAGGTGCGGGAGCCGTGGGCGTCCCGGCGGGCGGGATCCGCCATTATGAGCGTGGCCGGGGACAGTTCGTCTAGGATTGCGGCTGCGTCGGCGTTCGTGATCTTGGCGTTGCCGATGCCGAGCGCGTGCATATTGTGTTCTGCGAGCTCACACAGGTGCTGTTGGCGTTCGATGTAGACGGCGCGGTCGAATACGCGGGACATGTATGAGAAGTCGACGCCGAATCCGCCGGTGATGTCGATCAGCGTGGTGGGGTGTGGCGCTCCGGATGAGAGGCGTTGCGCGAGGTCTGCCTTGTATTGCGCGGTGGACTGGGATGAGCATTGTTCCATGGCCAGATGCGGGGGATAGATGATGTCCTCGCATGCCGCCCATTGTGGGAGTTTGGTGCGCGCGCGTTGCCAGCCTTCGATGCAGTCGAGCGCGACGGCGAGGTCGGTTCCGTCCTCGGGATGCGCGTGAAGTGCGATATCACGCACCTGCTCTGTGCGGTGGGCGGCGATGAAGCGTCGTGTCTGCTCGTTGATATCCATGCCGCCATCATACGTGGGTGACACGGCGGATGGTTGTTGTGGCGGTGACGGTTGGGTGGGCTGGTTGGCATTAGTCGGGGAAGGCTGGCGATTATCCACCAAATGTGGATAAGTGGACAACTCGGTGGATAATCTGTGGGCAACACCACATCTAGGGGTCTTGGCGTTGGGGGACCACTAGAGAAATCTATCGACTATCGATAGATTTTGAAATTGTGGATAACTATTTGTGCACATCGTCCACACCTGAAAATCCTTGGGAATGCACAATTTGTGGATATGTATGTGGATAACTTGTACAGTTTTCCACGACTTATACCCCACTTATACCCAAGTTATCCACCATCTTGTCCACAGATGTGGAAAACTACACCGTTGTAATTCCGTATTGTGACTATTGCGCACTGTTACGTCGCTGCGGTACAAGCCTGAGAATCAGCAATCGACGGAGGTGGGATTCCTTCATTGGCCCAACTGCCCGTATGCAGCACAGCTGTCGCACCGCGGTTTGGTGCCGGTCGCTGAACGCTTCTGGTTGGTGGTATCCCGTGGCGTGTGGCCGCGAAAACGCACTGCGGCGAGATGCGACAGCTGCCAGCCATCACGCCGGCCTGAATCCGTCAGCTGTCCAGCAACCGTTTACGCGACCCTCCCAATCGGCGGCACGCACAAGATCAACGCAACCACAAGCACAACCGTCACAGCCGAGCCATATATCCACATCCGACGACTGGCGGATTGCCCTCGCATCGCAGGCACCCCGTCCACCAGCAGCCACGTCAGCAGCCCGCCGACCACGAAACCGCCGACATGCGCCTGCCATGCGACATTCGGCATAATCACCGGCAGCGCGAAGTTGATGACCATGCACACCAGCATCGATCGAAGATCGGCGCCACTTTTCATAAAGACCACCAGCAGCGCTGCGAACAGACCGAAAATCGCGCCAGATGCCCCGTATGCCGCCATCAGCCAATTCCCGGTCACCCGGCACCACAGGGTGAGTGCGGTGGCGCCGCCCAATCCGCAGATCAAGTAGAACGCCAGATACCGCCAATGGCCGAACATCCGCTCCAATGCCGGCCCTACTGACCACAGCGCCATCATGTTGAACGCAACATGCAGGATGGATGGGGAATGCAGAAACATCGAGGTCAGCCAAGTCCACGGATGCTCCACTGCCGCGATGGGCATGAACATTCCCTGTCCCAGCATCGCCGTGAACAAGCTGGGGGACGCGTGCTGAAGCAGGACCTCCAGCAGCCACACGGTGACGCAGACCACACAAATCGCCGCGGTGACGACAGGTCCTCCGCCACGCCACTGAGCTGTCACGGACCGACGATCGAGGGTAAAGCTGCCAATTCGCATGGTCCCACTGTAACGCCCGCCGGCGCGCTGACGGCGGGAATACGCCCCTGGCAGGTGGACTCTTGCCGCTCTTCCACTCAATCGTCACAATCGAGGCCGTACTATGGTAGCTAGAGTTGACTTGGATGGGCAGGTCACCTGGTACCTGAAAGGAGCCGTCATGGAGCAGAAGTCTTCTAACGGTTGGAAGTTCCTTGCGCTGCTTTTCGGAGCGCTGCTCGCCGCTGTTGCGGGTATGTACATCTACAAGCAGCAGAACCCGGATTACGATCCGTGGGAGGAGCCGTGGGAGAACAGCTCCTCGCCGGTTGATTTGGGCCTGAACAAGGATGACGACGAGGCTGAAGGCGAGGCGGATGACGCCGCCGAGCCTGAGCAGGCCTGATCGGCTGCCGCCCATTCATTCGGAGCATCCGTCTGGCGCATTCGTCGCCTTCTATATTTTGGCGGATTGACGTATCCAACCTCAGCGTCACCGTCATCCATCAAGGGTTCCGCATGCTTTGAGCGTGCCGCACTGTACAGGGACGTCCCGTTCGGGGCGCCCCTGTTTGCGTTATTGAGGACTGTTTCGGTGGACTTTTCTGGGGGACTTTCCTTCCGACTTGCTTCCGATGGCTTCAAAGAGGACGTATCGGAAAAATCGTGGTGCTAATGATGTGACTGAGCCATTGCGGGATTAGTCGTATCGTGGGGTGATTAATCGCTTGCTTAGTAATCTCTGCCTCTCAGAATGACGTGTTGTCTGTCGTCGTTGCATATATCGATGAGGGCAAAATCAAGAAAAGCGCTCCGGTAACGGCGCTCTTCGCGGTCGCATGATGGCGGTCACATGATGGGCGTGTCGCTTCTGCAAACGATTGCTTTCATTTTGTCGTCCTGCGCGTGAACCGCGCGAGCATGGGCTTCATGCATTGATTAATTCAGTAAAGACAAAGATGGCTCGGCTCCCTGATGCGGGGCGATTGCACGTGGTTGAGGGGGTGATGTTAATATCAACCTCTGAGAACGTATGCAGAAAGGGGCGCACCGCGCTTGTCAGGCCGTGCCAATGCCGAGACTTTCAGGCATAATGGTTCTTGGAATAGGTTCCGTCAAAGGGAGTCAGATAATGACCGAAATCACTGCACCGAAGTCTTCGCTTACTTCCGGTGAGTTCACCGACGAGATTCGCGAGCAGCTCAAGTACACCCAGGGCGTGACGCCGGAGCAGGCGACCGCCGCTGATGTGTATGTGGCCACCGCTGCTGCCGTGCGCCGCCACCTCGTGGATTCCTGGATGAAGACCCAGCACGACATGGTCAACGGCGACACCAAGGCCGTTGGGTACCTGAGCGCTGAGTTCCTCATGGGCAAGCAGCTGGAGAACGCGCTGCTGAACGCCGGCCTGACCGAGCAGTTCGAAGGCGCTATGAAGGAGCTGGGCTTCGACACCAAGGACGTCATCGACGCCGAGTACGAGCCGGGCCTGGGCAACGGCGGTCTTGGCCGTCTCGCCGCCTGCTACATCGATTCTCTCGCCTCCATCGGCGTGCCGGCCTTCGGCTACGGCATCCGCTACCAGTACGGCATCTTCAAGCAGGAGTTCGACGAGAACGGCAAGCAGATTGAGACCCCTGACTACTGGCTCGTCAACGAGGAGCCGTGGGGCCACGTCGATTACAACCGCGACCAGCGCGTGAACTTCGGCGGCGAAGTCGTCGAGGAGAACGGCAAGCGCGTGTGGAAGCCGGCGTGGGCTGTCCGCGCCGTCCCGTGCGACTACATGGTTCCGGGTTACAAGTCCGGCCGTGTGAACACGCTGCGCCTGTGGACCGCGAAGTCCTACGACGAGTTCGACCTGCTCACCTTCAACAAGAGCGATTACCTCGACGCCGTGATCCCGAAGGTCGAGGCTGAGAACATCTCCAAGATCCTCTACCCGGAGGATTCCACCCCGCAGGGCAAGAAGCTGCGCCTCGAGCAGCAGTACTTCTTCGTCTCCGCGTCCATCCACGACGCGATCCGCGTGTTCTACCCGGGCGAGAAGAACCCTGACCTGACCACGCTGCCGAACAAGATCGTGTTCCAGCTCAACGACACCCACCCGGTGATCGGCATCCCGGAGCTCATGCGCGTCCTGATCGACGAGTACGGCTACGACTGGGATACCGCTTGGTCCATCACCAACAAGACCTTCAACTACACCTGCCACACCCTGCTTCCGGAAGCTCTGGAAGTGTGGCCGGCCTCCCTGATCGGTGAGCTGCTGCCGCGTCACCTTGAGATCATCAAGAAGATCAACGAGCAGTTCATGGCCGAGCTGAAGGCCAAGGGCGTTGCCGACGACCAGATCGAGCGCATGCGCATCTACACCGACGGCAAGGATGCTTCCGTCCGCATGGCGTACCTCGCCACCTACGGCGGCTCCTACGTCAACGGTGTGGCCGAGCTGCACTCCGAGCTGCTCAAGGACGTCACCCTCAAGGACTTCTCCTCCGTGTACCCGGACAAGTTCACCAACGTCACCAACGGCGTCACTCCTCGCCGCTTCATCAAGCTCGCCAACCCGCGCATGTCCGACCTCATCACCGAGGGCCTGGGCACCGATGCGTGGCTGTCCGACCTCGAGCAGCTCAAGGGCCTCATCCCGCTGGCTGACGATCCGGAGTTCGTCAAGAAGTTCGCCGCCGTCAAGCAGGCCAACAAGAACGACTTCGCTGCGTTCGCCAAGCGCAAGTACGGCTTCGACATCGACCCGAACACCATGTTCAACACGATGATCAAGCGTCTGCACGAGTACAAGCGCCAGGCCCTGAAGATCCTCGCGGTCATCGCCACCTACGCCGACATCAAGTCCGGCAAGGTTGATCCGGATACCCTGGTTCCGCGCACCGTGTTCTTCGGTGCGAAGGCCGCCCCGGGTTACTACCTGGCCAAGCAGACCATCCAGCTGATCAACAATGTGGCCCGCGTCATCAACAACGACCCGGCCACCAAGGGCAAGCTGCACGTCTACTTCCCGTGGAACTACAACATCGAGCTGGCCCAGAACCTCATCCCGGCCACCGACCTCGACGAGCAGATCTCGCAGGCCGGCAAGGAAGCTTCCGGCACCGGCAACATGAAGTTCGCCCTCAACGGCGCCCTGACCGTCGGCACGCTCGACGGTGCGAACGTCGAGATCCGTGAGCGCGTCGGCGCTGAGAACTTCTTCCTCTTCGGCATGACCGAGCCGGAAGTCTCCGCCCTGTACGCCAAGGGCTACGACACCAAGGGCCTGTCCCGCGAGTACTACGAGAAGGATCCGCAGCTCAAGCAGGCCATCGACATGGTCGCGGACGGCACCTTCTCCGACGGCGACAAGGACACCTATAAGGACCTCGTCAACGACTGGCTGAACAAGGATTACTTCATGACGCTCGCGGACTTCCGCGCGTACATGGACATCCAGGCCGAGATCGAGGAGACCTACCGCGACCCGATGAAGTGGGCTCGTATGGCTGTGCTCAACGTGGCCAACTCCGGCTACTTCAGCTCCGATCGCTCCATCGAGGACTACCTCGAGCGTATCTGGCACACCGGCGCCCTCAAGTAAGCGCCAATGCCGGCCGGTATGGGCGTGAACGCCTGAACCGGTAGGCCAGTTAGCGCTGGTCTACACCGGTCGACCAAAGAGGCGGAAGTTTTGCACTGCATGTGTGATGTGTGGTGCAGGCTTCCGCCTCTTGCGTTTTGGTGAGCATGCGTGTCCGGTGGCGGGGCGTGGGGGAGTCTGGATTGCTGTTCCGGTTTCCGCGCCGTCCTGTATGCCGGGGCATACGTAATGCCGACATTGTGGCCCTAGGTAGAGCGGAATGCCTTCCATCCGTCGCATGACGTATGTCTGGACATACACAAACCGGCATGGTGGTTCCCGGGTGGTGTGGGACGCTTCCCATCCGTAGCGCGACGTATGCCCGAACATACGCGGTGCAGTACATTCGAACCGCCCATACGCCATGCATCACGCCATGTTGCGGGCCTGCCGTGGCACAATGGGGGTATGCCGGTAATCAGGGAACAGGATATTGATAAGGGCCGCGACGGGCTGCAACAGTGGCGTGACAAGGCGCGGGAGCTCGCCGCGCAGGATGACAGTGAGGCGGGGCGTCTGACCGTGTCCCCGAACAATCTGCCACGTCCGGTGTGGGCGTGGGCCGTGCGGTACTCACTGTATCTGTTGGAGCGCAAGGCGCCGGGGGAGGGCGTCGAAGTGCGCGTGGCACCGTGGGGCGCCATCAAGATCCTGGACGGACCGGCGTCTGACCCGCATAATCTCACGCCGCCTGATGTGATTGAACTCAAGCCGGACGTGTGGCTGCGTCTGGCATGCGGCATTACTACGTGGGCCGAGGAGAAGCAGGCCGGCCGCATCAGCGCAGTCGGCGAACGTGACGATCTGAGCGGCCTACTACCGCTCGTCTGAGCGTGCGTGCGTGAGAATTGCGCGCGAAGTACGGTGCTATTGTGTGATACTCGCGATCGGTTCGCAATACGCTCACGCCAAGACCTTCCTCTGCTCACCATACACAAACTGGCTACGCTAAGGGCCTTCTTAGCGTAGCCAGTTTGTGAGGGGCAGCGAGAGCTACCTGACCCCGGGTCAGTACTTCATACCCATGGCCTCGCGGACCTCGTCCAGGGTCTGTTCGGCGATTTCGTTGGCGCGCTTGTTGCCGTCATGCAGAATGTCGCGGATCGAATCCATGTCCTTGGCAAGTTCAGCGCGACGCTCGCGATGCGGGGCTAGGAACTCGTTGACCGACTTGGTGACATACGCCTTCAGGGCGCCGGCGCCGGCGTCGCCGATCTCCTCGGCGATATCCTTCGGGTCGCGGCCGGTCACCAGGCCGGCGGTGGTCAGCAGCGCGGACACCTCCGGGCGGTTCACCGGGTCATACGTCACTTTGCGTTCGGAATCGGTGCGGCTCTTCTTGATGAGCTTCGCGGTCTCTTCGGCGGTGGCGCCCAGCATAATCGAATTGCCGTAGGACTTGCTCATCTTGCGGCCGTCAAGACCTGGGATTTCCGGGGCTTCGGACAGAATCGCGCTCGGCTCGGGGAACACCGGGTGCTTCTTCGCATACCGCTCGTTGAATCGACGCGCGATGGTGCGCGTGATTTCCACGTGCGGCAGGTTGTCCTTGCCGATCGGCACGACATTGGCCTTGCAGAACAGGATGTCGCATGCCTGATGCACCGGGTAGGTGAGTAGCAGGCCGGTCAGCGCGTGGCCGGAAGCCTCCATTTCGGACTTCACGGTCGGGTTGCGGTGCAGCTCGGCCTCGGTGACCAGCGACAGGAACGGCAGCATGAGCTGGTTCTCCGCGGGAACCGCGGAATGCGTGTAAATCATGGTCTTGTTCGGGTCGATGCCGGCGGCCACATAGTCAAGCACCAGGTTGAGCACGTTGTCTTGGATGTGCTCGGTGGTGTCGCGGTCGGTGATCACCTGATAATCAGCGATGATGATATTCGTGTTCACGCCCATGTTCTGCATGGCGACACGCTCGCGAATCGAGCCGAAGTAATGGCCAAGGTGCAGTCGTCCGGTCGGCCGGTCGCCGGTCAGCATGGTGAACTTGCCCGGATTCTCTTTGAGCGCAGCCTGCGTCTCGTCCGAACGCTTCTTCGCGGCGAGGAAACTCGCGCTCATCTCGTTGCCTACAGCAGTCACTTGCTCATCTGCCATGACCATTCCTTTGCCTTGAAAGCCCAAGTAAAACTTGCTTTTATCGTAAAAGTCTCAGCAGACAACCACCACGTGCATAATAAGTGGTACTCTCTTATATGATGATTCAACAACTATAAGTATTGCAGGGGGTCAGATGGGCCGCGGACGTCAGAAGGCAAAACAGCAGAAAATAGCCCGTAAGCTCAAGTACCTGACTACCGATACCGACTACGATGAGCTCGCCAAGGAGCTCAATTCCCAGGAGCCGGGTACCGGTTCGTTCGATCCGTTCGCCGACGTCGAAGAGCAGTATGCGCATGAGTCGGGCGAGGGCACAAAGAGCGAGTCATCACCAGTTGATGACGATCTAGACGAATACGCCAAGTGGGCGGCGGAAGCGGCGGCGAAGGCCGCGAGCGACGAGCCACCGGCACAGCATACGCCAGTCAAGCCGCATAAGCCGATTCACATGCCGCTGCCGAGTGCTATGAAGCCGAAGCCGCATCCGAGCGACGAGTCGGCGAAGTAGCTGTAACCGCATCGGCAGCTGGCAGCGGCCGCTGGTGGTTCTGGCGGTTGCTTGCGATTGTGCCGGTGTTGTGAGCCGAGTCAGAAGGCTGGCGGCGATACACCAGCTCAGCACTACGCGATCTGACCGCGTCCGGTTGATATGCCGGGCGCGGTCAATTGTGTTGTGGGCGGGACTTTGTGCCGGAACCGCCCGCCAGCGGATGAACTCCCGGATTTGCGTGGGAGATCATCGCGGATACGGCGTTTCGTGAATAAACTCCCGCTGAAGGCTCCGGGCCCGATTTTTCTGAATCGCGGAATTCCAACGTTTTGATTGGGAGGTTATCGTCTGTGTCGAGGAATCGCGCCAAACTCCCGGGTTTTGCGTGGGAGTTTATCCGCGAATCATGGAATCTCGCATAAATTCCCGTGAAATCCGGGAAGTTACTCGCTGACGGCCCTTATGAGCGTAAAGTTCTGCGCAGTCATGCGACGGGACGCCGGGCATCATCAGGGCGTTATCGGGGCATATGCGCGCGAACGGACAGCGCGCGAACTCTGCCGCGAACTGCCTTTTCCCTAGGTTCCGCCTAAAGTAGCGGCTATGACTAGTCTGCTTGAACACCCCCGTGGCGCCGAGCCCGGCAAACCCGGCGACCGTAGCGCGTTCTGGTTTGAAACCATCACCCGCCTGCCGGATGCCGCGAACGGCAAAGGGCGTGGCGGCGCGCGGTACGGGCGCACCGGTATCATCCACACCCCGCACGGCGACATTCGTACGCCCGCGTTCGTGCCAGTCGCCACGCAGGGGGCGATGAAAGCCGTTCTGCCGGAATCCATGAAGCAGCTTGGCGCGCAATGCCTGCTGTCGAACGCGTTCCACCTGTTCGAACGCCCGGGTGAGGATGTGCTTGATGCAGCCGGCGGGCTGGCGAAGTTCATGAACTGGGACGGCCCGACCTTCACGGATTCCGGTGGATTCCAGGTGCTGTCGCTGGGTGCGGGCTTCAAGAAGACGCTCGCCATGGACGTGACCGGCATGAAGTCGGACGACGTGATTGCCGAAGGCAAGCAGCGCCTCGCTTTCGTGGACGAGGACGGCGTGACGTTCAAATCGCCGCTCAACGGCGCGAAACACCGGTTCAGCGCGGAAATCAGCATGGGGATTCAGCATAAGATCGGCGCCGACATCATGTTCGCGTTCGACGAGCTGACCACGCTCATGAATACGCGCGGATATCAGGAACGCTCGGTGGAACGCACGTTCCGGTGGGCGAAACGGTGCGTCGCCGAGCATGAGCGGCTCACCCGGGAGCGGCTCGGCAAGCCGTACCAGGCGCTGTATGGCGTGGTCCAAGGCGCGAATTACGAGGATTTGCGGCGGCATGCGGCCGAGGAAATCGCCTCGCTGGACTTCGACGGTGTCGGTATCGGAGGCGCGATCGAGAAGCGGATTATCGGCGACACGTGCGCGTGGATCTGCGACGCAATGCCGGAGAGCCGGCCGCGCCATGTGCTCGGTATCGCGGCGGTGGACGACATCTTCGCATGCGTGGAAAACGGCGGCGACACCTTCGACTGCGTGGCCCCCGCGCGTTGCGGGCGAAACGGCGCCATTTTCACACGCGATGGACGATACAACATCAAGCGCGCCGCCAACAAGTTCGATTTCGAACCGCTCGAACAGGGCTGCGACTGCTACACGTGCACGCATTATTCGCGGGCGTATGTCGACCATCTGCTGCGCGCGAGGGAGTTCAACGGCTTCACACTGGCGACGATTCACAACGAGCATTTCTTCGTGAAGCTGCTTGACGATATTCGCGCGTCGATTGACGGTGGGTATTTCGACGAGTTCCGCGACGAGACGCTGGCGCGATTCTACGCGAACGGGTCGCGCGGGTGAACATCTGGGTGTGCGGGTGACTGTTGGCGCGCGGGTGAGCTAGCCGCGCGGGCGATTGAGCGGGCCGTGTGGTGACCTGATGACGCCTCAAGCCGGCAGCCTGCTGATATTTGCGTTGGTGACGCTGGAGACGGCGTTGGCGTTGATGCTGATTGGTGTATGCTGCGTATGACAACAGGAGCAGCGCCGGCCGGCGGGTGCTTTTTGGGGTGCCTCATTATGGTTGCTTCGCGGCGCCCTTCTGCGTGTTGGCAGTAGTCGGCTGGTATCTATGCTCGCGACACGCCGATGATGCTAGCTTGCAACAGATAGTCAATCATGGTATCTTGTCTATTTGTCTGCGAGCGTGGCGGAATGGTAGACGCGCTGTCTTCAGGTGGCAGTGAGCGAATGCTCGTGAGGGTTCAACTCCCTCCGCTCGCACGAACAAAACCGGAGCTTCGGCTCCGGTTTTTTGTTTTCCGGCTGTCGCCCGTGTGAATTTTCGACCGTCTACCGACGCTACGGGAGTCTCAGTGTCGGCGAAGGCGGTGGAGTTAGACAGACCAACGATTTGTGGTCGGTGCGGGAGAAATAGTGGATTGTTGTGATTCGTGTCTGTTCTCCCGTGCGTGGTGCGGGAGTTTACCGGATTCCGGTGGCTTCGCAACAGATCTCCCAACGGGAACGTTGGAAATCCGCGGTTCTTGAACATCGCCCTGGGAAGCAGTACCGGGAGAACGGTGCCGAATCTGCGTATCGGCGATAAACTTCCGTGGAAACACGGGACTTTGCCCGTGAGCGGCCGATGCGCGAGTAATCTCCCGCGTCGGCGGTAGGAGATTGCGTGGATATGGGCTATTGCGTCGTAGTCTCCCGTGTCGCCGGTGTCGATATCTCGCGGATTCATTCGGCTTGCACAAGACAGATTCGTCGTGCCGGGCGCTCGCCGTGCGCAGGGCACCAATGATACGATGTCACTGGTATTCAGCCGTTGTCCTACCTACGATTCGAGGCGTGTCCCATGCTCGTGTTCCAGAACGATTACAGTGAAGGCGCTCATCCCGCGATCCTGAAACGTCTCGCCGAGACGAATATGGAGCAGCTGCCGGGCTACGGCACCGATCACTACTGCGAGGCCGCCCAGGAGAAGATCCGCCAGGCGTGCGCTTGTCCGCAGGCGCAGGTCCGCTTCATCTCCGGTGGCACGCAGACCAATCAGCTGGTCATTGACACGATGCTGCAGCCGTATGAGGGCGTGGTCGCCGCGGAGTCCGGCCATGTGAACGTGCATGAGGCGGGCGCGATCGAGGCGACCGGGCACAAGGTGCTCACCCTCCCGCAACACGACGGGCTGATTGACGCCGGCGAGCTACGCGAGTATTGCGAGACCTTCTACGCCGACGGCAACCATGAGCATATGGTCTTCCCCGGCATGGTGTACATCTCGTACCCCACCGAATACGGCACGTTGTACACGAAGGCGCAGCTCGAAGCCATCGCGGGTGTCTGCCATGAGTATCACATGCCGCTGTTCATTGACGGCGCCCGCCTCGGCTATGGGCTGGTTGCGTCCGGCACTGACGTGACACTGCCTGATATCGCCCGGATCGCCGACGTGTTCTATATCGGTGGCACGAAGGTGGGCGCGCTGTTCGGTGAGGCCGTGGTGTTCACCAAAGGCAACATGCCCAAGCACATCACCGCGCAAATCAAGCAGCATGGCGCGCTGATGGCGAAAGGCTGGCTTATGGGCCTGCAATTCGACACGCTGTTCACCGACGGGCTGTACACGCGGATCGCCCGCAACGCGGACGAGATGGCCGACCGCATCCGCGAAGCCTTGCGCGCCAAGGGCTACCGGATGGTGTACGAGAACACGACCAACCAGATTTTTGTGGTTCTGGACCATGCGACCATCGACCGGCTGGAACGTGAGGTTCGCCTCGGCTTCATGGAGCGGTATGACGACAATCATACGGTGATGCGAATCTGCACCAGTTGGGCGACGACCGCCGAATCGGTGGGCCGGTTGATTGACTTGCTGTGACACGGTGTTCTGCTGTGCGTCGCGGGTTGATGCGGGGTGGTGTGACGTGTGCTGTCGGCGTGACGTGTACGTGCAGCCATCGCTCTCAGCTGATTCGTATGGTGGATAAAGCCGCGATGAATCAGCCGATATCCTTGATTTTTCGCGTTTTTTGGATATCCGGAGACGATTTTGAATCCATTTCCAAAGAACATTCAGGAAACGTGGAGAAGCTGCGGCTTTACTCATAACTAGTGAACAAGGCCGGACATGCCATATGGGGCCGGCCGTGAGTCAGGCAAGGAGTGATTATGGCTGATACCAATAATGGTTGGGAAAACCAGGCCGACCAGCCGCAGGACGACGTCCAGCGGACCGCGCCGCTGCCCCCAACCGACCATACGACAGACAACGAAACGGGCTGGAACGCGGGCCAGAACGCGGCAGATACCGCGCAACATAGCGATGAGCAACCGACAGCGTACACCCCGGCGCCGGAATACGGAGCATACGGCCCGGTCCCAACGCAGCCCGCCCAGCAGACGCCGGAGACCCAGCAGATTCCGCCGCAACACCAGCAGAATCCGTACGGCGCCTACTACGGAGGGTATTACGGTGACAATGCGAACAACGTCAACAATGCGAACGCCCAGCAGCCCGTCGGCTCGCCTGTGAACGGCGAAGCGTCGAACGCGCCGCAGGCCAACGGTCCGCAGGCCCCGGCGTTCCCGCCACAAGGCCCGCAAGATCCGAATCGTCCGCAGGATCCGGGTGCCATGCCTCCGGTGGGCCCGAACGGACGCCCGGCAGCGCACAAGACCGCGAACAACGTGGTCGTCGCCGTCGTCGCGGCACTGGTCGCGGCGGTCCTGTGCCTCGGCATCGGCTATGCGGCCATCACCAACGGCTGGGTCACCGTCCCGACCGCCAGCTCGCTCAGCGGCGTGTCCTCGAACACGTCCGGCTCGGGCAGCACCAACAGCAAGACCACCAGCACCGACTGGACTACGGTCGAGAAGAAGGTTTCGGCATCCGTGGTATCCATCCAGTCGACCATCAGCGGCGGTGTCGCCAAGGGCTCCGGTGCGATTGTGGATACCAAGGGCTATATCGTTACCAATAACCACGTGATTTCCGGCGCTTCCGACATCCAGGTAACCCTCGCCAACGGGGATATCTACTCTGCGAAGGTTGTCGGCACCGACAGCACCACTGATCTGGCGGTTATCAAGCTCGACAACCCGCCGAGCGACCTGACCGCGGTAAGCTTCGCCGATTCCGACAAGCTGGCCGTCGGCGAGTCCATCATGGCGATTGGCAACCCGCTCGGCTACGAGAACACCGCCACCACCGGCATCGTGTCCGCCATCAACCGTCCGGTGTCCGTGACCGACGACAACAACAACGAGGTCGTCACCAACGCGGTGCAGATCGACGCGGCCATCAACCCCGGCAACTCCGGCGGCCCGACCTTCAACGCGGCCGGTGAGGTCATCGGCATCAACTCCTCGATCGCCACGGCGTCCTCCAGCTCCTCGAGCTCCGATTCCAGCGGTTCGATCGGCATCGGCTTCGCCATCCCGTCCAACGTGGTTAAGACCATCTCCGACGAAATCATCAAGGATGGCAAGGCGACGCACGTCGTACTCGGCGTGACCGTCAAGAGCGCGACTGTGGAAGCCGACGGCGTAACCCGCGGCGGCGCCGAAATCACCTCCTCCGGAACCAACTCCGCAGTCACCTCCGGCAGCGCGGCGGACAAGGCCGGCTTGAAGTCTGGTGACACCATCGTCGCCTTCAACGGCAATGCAGTGACCAACAGCTACTCGTTGCTCGGCTACGTGCGGGCTGCGACGTTGAACGAGAAAGTGACACTCACCATCGTGCGCGACGGCAAGACGATGGATGTGGACGTGACCCTCGACCAGGCAGAAACCGCCACGAGCTCCAATAGCTCGAACGGTTCTGGCAGCAGCAACGGCAATAGCGGCAACAGCGGGAACGGCGACGGCAGCGGCAGCAATGGAAGCGGCAACGGTTCCAACGATGACGGCGGCGGCGTGTTCGATCCGTTCGGCCTGTGGTAAATCCCACGGTCTGCGGAAAGCTGCTGACTGCGGGGAAACCCACGGTTTGCGGAAAACCCGCTGACTAGGCGCCCCGGATAACGAAGACCCGGTACGGACTTACGAGTCCTGCCGGGTCTTTCGTTTGCGCGTGTGTTTGTGGGTTGTGCTGGTGTGTTTGTGGGTTGTGCTGGTGCGCGCGCTCGTACTCCCGCCGTAACCGGGTTAGCAGTTACCCAAACTGGTTACGCTGGGAGGCGTGTGAGCGTAACTGGTTTGTGTGTGGGGGGGCTGGGAGGGTGACTACAGGATGACCATTGCTTGGGCGCTCGCCGGCTCGTCGTAGTGGATCATCAGATTGAAATCAGCCTGTCGGATTGGCAGCTGGTAGGCGTCCACCAGCGTTTCGCCGTAGGGCTCGTCAATCCACGGGTCGTCAACCAGCAGCGTGCCGTCGGCCAGTTCGCCGGTCACAGTCACCCAATGCGGGCAGGTTACCCCGTGCATGACATGCTCGTCAATCAGTGCCAGTGCCACATGCCCGCCATCCAACCGCCGCGCGACATTCGTTGCGGTGAACGACGCGATATCGATGGGAATGCCGATTTTCCGCGCCTCAGCAGCAAAATGCTCCTGCACGTCGCGTGACATCGCGGCATCGATCATACCCATCGCGCCATCCGCCGGATTGAGCACCGGCCCGGTTTTGGAAACGACGATGCGTGGATTCTCACCGCGTTTCGCCGCACTCAACGCCAGGCCATATGGTTCGCATGCCACGGCGATTGTCGCCTCGCGCCAGATATGCAGCTCGTCCACCCGGTTCGCCGTCATCTGCGGATGCAGCCGGTGCATCGCGTTGAGCAGCGAAACCGGACCGCAGGTGAATTCCGTGGTCTGGCGGTAGTGGTCATGCTCGCCCAGCACACGCCAGGATTGCCCGTCGTATGTCATCATTGCCTGTTCGGCATAGACTCCCGGCTCTGTTTTGACTGTGATCGTGTGCGAATCATGAATCGCGTGCAGTGCCGCATATTCGACAAGCCCATTCCGCAGGCGTTCGCAACCGCTGAACGCACACAGCTTCTCTTGGGCGGTGTGAGGGCGGTGAAATCCCAGTAGGAATGCGGTGTCGTGGCCGTCGTTCGCCGTGTACACCGTGCGCTCCAGTGCGCCCTGCGCCTGGACCAGTGCGGCGCGCGTGGTTTCCGGCAGTTTGAGATAGATTGAGCGGATATCGTCACACGCCTTGGGACTGGCAGCGCAGATTGTGCCCATGTGTTCGGTTTCGCGGGGAATATCTTGCGTCCGGCCGCTTACCGATTGCGGAACGGCAATCGCGCGGTACTGTACACTTGCGTCGCCGGACGCAGTTGAACGGTCGCTTGTGGCCTGCTGATGTGGGTCTGGTCCGGTGGTCATCGGGATTCCTTTGCTGCGGCGGAGTTGGCGGTGCGGTTGGCATTGGCGACGGTCGCAGTGCCGGCAGTGGCCGTGGTGTCGGTGGCGGCTGCAGCGTTGGTGGCGTCGGCGTTCACGGTGCTACCTTCGCGGGTTATATCAGCAGTATCAGCTGTATTTGCCGTGTCGAGGGGCAGCGCCCGCGGCACTGAGGCGATGAGCTTGCGTGTGTATTCGTGTTTCGGATGATTCATGACTTCGGCGGTGGCGCCCTCTTCGATGATCCGGCCGTCGACCATGACCGCGATCCGGTCAGCGATACGACGAACGGTGTCAAGGTCGTGCGAAATGAACAGAATCGCCAGATCTGTGTGTTCCCGCAGCGAAAGCAGGGTTTCGAGCACATGCCGTTGCACATTCGCGTCCAGCGCGGTCACCGCTTCATCGGCCACCAGCAGTTTCGGCTGCGGCGCAAGGGCGCGCGCGATGGCCACACGTTGGCATTGCCCGCCGGACAAGGTGCCCGGTTTGCGGTCCAGATACTCGGTTTCCAGCCCGACAACATCCAATAGCCGGCGGATATGCGTGTCATCGGCTGTCTCCCCGGACGCGTGCAGCGCCTCGGCAAGCGTCTGCCGGACCGTCATCGTCGGATTCAACGACTGATACGGGTTCTGGAACACGAGTTGCGCCACATGCATCGACCAGCCGGTCGTGCCGCCCTTGCCGTCCGCATACCGCACATCGCCGGAATCCGGGCGTTCCAGATGGACCAGGCAGCGCGCGATCGTGGACTTGCCGGAACCGGAGGCGCCCACCAGACCGAGGATTTCGCCGGCATGCACCTCGAATGAAACGTCGTCGACCGCAGGTCGGGGAGCGCCGGCGAAACGCTTCACCAGATGTTCGGCCCGGACCACGGTCTTGCCGATGGCTGGACGTGCTGTTTCGCCGATGCCGGTGTGGGCGGCAAGCAGTTCGCGCGTATACGCGGTTCGCGGGTGCCGGATGATATCATCGCGACTCCCCGTTTCGACCACCCTGCCGTCGCGGAACACCACCAGATGGTCGGCGCGCTGTGCGGCAAGTGCCAAATCATGCGTGATTAGCACAAGCGTCAGCTGGCGTTCATCGCGCAAACTGCCCAGCAAATCCAAGACGCCGCTTTGCATCTGCGCGTCCAACGCGGTGGTCGGCTCGTCGGCGATCAGGACTTGCGGTTTCGGTGCGAGTGCGGCGGCGATAGCCACACGCTGGCGCATACCGCCTGACAGCTCATGCGGGTAGCGGTCGGCGATACCAGCGTCAAGCCCTACATCCGTCAGCAGCTGGCGCGCGCGATTGCGACGCTCGGCACGGGAGCCGCTGCGCATACCGGCGGCAATCTGGGTTCCGCACGTATGCAGCGGGTCAAGCGAGGAGAACGGGTCCTGCGGAAGCCACACAATCGCGCCGCCGCGCAACGCACGCCATGAGCGCTCGCCGCCAGCCAAATCCACGGTGTCGTCAAGTAGGCTGTATAAACCCTGTACAGTCGCATATCGCGGCAGCAGGCCGGCGAGGGCTTTCGCGGTCAACGATTTGCCCGAGCCGGATTCGCCGACGATTGCCGTGGTATCGCCGCGCGGAATATCCAAATCGACGCCGTGCAACAGTTCAGTGTCGCCGATGCGCACCTTGAGACCACGAAGCGTGATGGCGGGGTTCCGCGGATTCTGGCCTTGCTTCGAGGTCGATTGCAGGCTGTTGTTCATGATGCTCATCGTTCACCCCTATCCGCACGAGCGGTGATCCAGTCACCCACGATGTTCATTGCTACCGAGACCACGATGATTGCGATGCCTGGCGCGATTGCGGTCATCGGATTGTTGAACAGCTGGTCGCGCGCATCCGAAAGCTGTCGGCCCCAATCGGCGGCCTGTGGGGAGATGCCGAGGCCGAGGAACGACAGCGACGACAACGATACCAGCGCATTGCTCATGTCGAGGAACATGGCTGCCCCGACCACCGGCCGGATCACCGGGAATACGTGGCGTGCGAGGATATGCGCCGGGCTGAGTTCCAACAGTCGCGCGGCATCGAGGAACGGGTCGTGCAGGTGCGAGAGCGCGGCGGACCGCACCAGGCGGATTTCGTAGGGCGCGTACAGCAGCATGAACACGAGCACGTTCACCCAGTAGCCGCCGCCAATCAGACCGGCGAGCACAATGGCGAGCAGCAGCGTCGGCAGGGAAAGCATGAGTTCCACTACGCGGGAGATCAGCCAATCCACCCAGCCGCCCGTATATGCGGCGAGCAGGCCGAATACGAGGCCGATCGCCATCGCGCCGACGGCGATCACTACCGGGCCGGCGATGGCTGTGCGGGCGCCGGCGATGGTCAGCATGAATACGTCACGGCCCAGCGCGTCAGTACCCCATATGTGGCCATCCGTGCCGGCAGGAACGGTACCGAGCACGATATCTTGCTTCAACGCCTGCGAATTGAACGATGGAATCAAGCCGATAACAGCGGTGGCCAGAAGAATCAGTGTGGCGATCAGCATGGCCCACGAGCCGCTCATCGCGCGGCGGATGCGGGCGGGCAGCGGTAGCAGTCGCGGGTGCCGTGGTGCTGTGGCGGGTTGCAGTGTTGCGGGCTGGGATGCCGGTTGAGGCACTGACACCTGCGGGTCCTGCGGGGTTTGACCCGGTGCCGAAGTTTGTGTCGTATCGGACATCACGCCTCACCCTCCTTGTTCGTCGGCGTGTCTGCGGAATTACGGTGTCCGCCATTCGGACGCAACCGTGGATCAACCAGCGCATACAACGCGTCGATGATTGCCGTCGTCACACAGATGACGGTCGCCAGCAGCAGCGTCACCGCCTGCACGACCGGAATATCCTTGAACGTCACCGATTCCTGCAGCAACGTGCCCAACCCGCCAATCGAGAAGGTCGTTTCCACGATCACCGTGCCGGAAATCAGCGAGGCGATCAGCAAGCCCGACGACGTCATAATCGGCAACGCCGCATTGCGCAACTGCCAGCGGGTAATTGTGCCGCGGGGAACGCCGCGCGACTGGGCGAACAACGTGTAATCTGACTCCACTTGTTCGAGCAGCGAAGCGCGCGACACCTTGATTACCGCGGCGAATAAGCCGACCGCAAGCGTGATCGCCGGCAACAGCAGATGCGGCAAGGCGTCGGCGAAACTCCCGTCGCCCAGCCCGTACACGGGGAACCAGCCCAGCTTGACCGCGAACACGTACAGTAACAGCAGGCCGACCGCGAAACTCGGTGCGCTCAGCCCGACGACGGCCAGCGCGGTGATCAGCCCGTCACGCCATGTGCCATGTCGTTTTGCGGCGACCACACCAAGCGGCAAGCCGATGAGTAGCGCAATCGCGAGAGCCAGCAAGGCCAACGTCAACGTGACCCATGCGCGCTGCCCGATCATCTGAGACACCGGCAGTTGCGTGCGGATTGACGTGCCGAAATCCCCGTGAACCGCGTTGCTGAGCCAGATCATGTACTGCTTCCACAACGGTTCGTCAAGGTGATACTGGTGGCGGATCGCCGCAAGCTGTGCAGCGCTGACTTTTTTCGCGCCGGCCAATGTGCGTGCCGGGTCGCTGTTCGTCAGGTACAGCAGACCGAACGTGACCAGCGACAGCACGAATAGCAGAATCACCAGATTGGCGAGGCGTCTGCCTATGAACTTCGCGACTTTCACAAATCCGCCTTTCGTCATATACGCATCTGGGCTGGGCCCGCCGAAGCGCCGGTGTGCCGGTGCGATGCGAACGGCTTGTCGCCCGTGATGGAATCCGCCACGGGCGACAAGACGTCAATCGCCGGACTGCTCGATCGCAGGGGCCTGCGGATGCGGATGCCAGTATCAGGCTACGCGTTCTTGCTGAAATCCGCTGCCCAATTCGTGCCGAGCCAATACGTGCCGATTTTCGCGAGCTTCACGCCCTTTGCCGTGGCGACCACCGACTTGCCCCAGTAAATCGGCGAGTAGATGTCCTCGTCCAGTGCGGTGGTGGTGCTCTTGAGCACGAGCGCCAGCTTGTCGGACTCCTGATCCAGCGTGCCGACTTTCTCGGTTTCCGCTGCGACTTCGGCGTTGTTCCAGTTTGCCGGGTTCGTGCCGGAACCGCCCGCCGCGAGCAGCCAGGACGTGATTTCGTTCGGCTGCGGGGTGGTCGGGTTGTAAATCATCCAGCCGACGCCCTGCTTGCCGTTGCCGATTTCGCTCAGCCACTGCTCAAGCGGGATTTCCTTCACGTTGAGCGTAATGCCTAGACTCTTGAGATTCTGCGCGATGGCGAGCGACGCCTTGCCAACCTGCGCGTAGCCGGTCGGGTAGGTGAGTGTCGCGGTGAAGCCGTTCGGTTTGGAAGACTGCTTGAGTTCGGACTTCGCTTTCTTCAGGTCGTAGCTGATGGCGGGAAGCTTGGCTGTCTGCTTGGACGCCTTGCTCGCATCGTTGTCGGTCCAGCCGGCGAGCTGCTCCGGGGAATCGATGCCCGTGGCGACCTCGCCGTAGCCCTTGAGAATGCCGGAAACAATGGATTTCTTGTCCACCGCGTACGAGACGGCCTTACGCACGTGGATGTCGTTGAACGGAGCGACATTCGGGTCGAAAGTCAGACCGTAGTAGGAGCGGTCGGAATACGCGGTGGTCGAGCCGCCGTTCGTCTTCCACTGGGCGACACTCGTCACCGGCACGTTGAACGACACGTCAACCTTGCCGCTGGTGAACGCCAGCTGACGGGTTGAATCCTCGGTCACGAAATCGATGCGGACCGTCTGCGGACCATTGTTCTTGCCCCAATAATCCTTGAACTTCGTGAGCGTCACATGGCTGGACGGGTCGAATTCGGTGACTTTGTACGGGCCGGTGCCGACGATGAGCTTCTTGGATGAGCCGTAATTCGAGCCCGCCGAATCAAAGAACTTCTTCGACGTGACGAACAGGCCGGCCACATTGGATACCTGGATCGGGAAATCGCTGTGCGGGCTGGACAGGGTGATGGTGATCTGGTTGTCGCCAGTCTTCTCGGCGGACTGCACATAATCAGGCCAATACACCGACAGGCCCGGTGATTTCTTCGAATCGCGGGCCACGTTGATCGCGTACACGATGTCGTCGGCGGTCAGCGTGCTGCCGTCGTGCAACTTCACGTTCTTGCGCAACGTGAACACCCACGACTTGTTGTCGCTGGACTTCCAGGACGTGGCGAGCGCCGGGATGACCTTGCCTGTGCCATCGACGCCGGTAAGACCCTCCTGATAGAGGGCCGCCAGCTGGTAGTTCGCACTGCCGGCCTCCTGATTGACGCTCAGGGTGCTGACCGCCGATGAGATGGCGACCGTCAGCGTGTTGGGGTCGCCCGACGATTTGGCCGTGTTGGAGCCGCAACCGGCGAGCGTGAGGGTGAGGGCGGCGATGGCCGCGATGAATATTACGAATGTCGACCGATTGATGCGGCCGGAGCGGTGTGTGTGACCCATAATCGTATCCGTTCTCCCGTGTCTTGTGCCTGTTCGCTCGAAGCGCTGTTCTGCATGCAGGATGTGTTGCGCTTTCCAAAGTATTCCTGTCTCGCATAACGAGGAAATTACCGGCACGCGCGATGTGCGGCGGTATGGCGGCGGTCTCGCGCTTGCTATAAGTAATTCGTATCGCTGGGGACGGTCGATTTAGCATACCAGACGACACGCCGGTGCGGGGGCTTCTGTCGGCGGCGGAAGGCGGGGTGTGTCGTGGGGAATTTCGGGAGTGATGCGCGGGTCGTGTGTGTTCCGGCATACGTAAGTCGACGGATATCGGCTGATGTCTCGGTTCGGGCGGTGGGTTTGTCGTTGTGAGTGTGCGTGGACATACGCGAGGTGGCAGATGCCGGGAGATACCTCAGCCCGGACGGCGGGCCTGTCATCGTGCGTATGTGCGGGCATACGTAACTTCCCGGATGCCTCCGGTGGTCCTAGTGTCGGCTGTCTATCTTGCCGGTTGCGTATGTCTTGGCATGCGTACCTGTCCGGATATGTGATGTCTAGCGCTCGCCGCCGCGCCTATCAGCACTCTGCTCCGCCTCGGCGATTGTGTCGCACAGCAACCGAATCCCCGGCACAATCTGCCGAGAATCAGGCCGAACGAAATTCAACCGGATATGACTGCTGTCATCCTCATCGACCGCGAACATGTCGCCGGGCATGAACGTCACTCCCGCGTGCCGCGCGTCATCCAGCAACCGCGCGGCCCGTAAGCCATCCGGCAGCCGCGCCCACAGGTAGTAGCCGCCCAGCGGCGTGTTCCAGCGCATCCCGTCCGGTGCGTACCGGCGCAAGGCATCGAGCATCAGGTCGCGCCGATGCCCGTAGATTTCGCACAATCGCCCGATATGCCGCCCGATACGCCCACTGCTGAGCAGCTCCATGCAAATCAGCTGCGATGACGAGCTCGTGTGCTGGTCGATCATCCGCCGCAGTGCTGCAATCCGCGCGATGACATGGCTGTCAGCCACCAGCCAGCCGGTTCGCAGCCCCGGTGTCACTGTCTTTGAAAACGTTGACAGGTAAATCACGTATCCCGCGTTTTCCATGCCTTTGAGCGGTGTCAGCTCGCGGGGACGCTGGGAGGGCGCGCCACTTGCGTTGCCTGCGCCACTTGCGTTGCCAGGGATGCTTGCGATGCCGGCGTTCCCGGTACTGCCGATCCCGCCGATTCCGCCGTGGCCTCCCGCATCCATTGCCCCGTCGGTGCGCCCGCTGTAGCACAGTTCGCCATACGGGTCATCCTCGATGACCAGGCATTGATAGCGCATCGCGGTTTCGACGATTTCGCGCCGTCGACGCAACGGCATGGTCGCGCCGCTCGGGTTCTGGAAGGTCGGAATGGTGAAGATCAGTTTCGGATGGAATCGTTTGCAATACCCGTCGAGCAGGTCGGTGCGCATGCCGTGTTCGTCGATCGGCACGCCGATCACCCGCGCGTCCGCGGATCGAAAAGCTTGCAACGCGGGGAAAAACGTGGATTGTTCGACCAGTACGCAGTCGCCGGGATTCACGAATGCGCGCACACACAAATCCAGCCCCTGCTCGGCGCCGGACAGCACCATCACGTTGTCGGCGTCGCAACGCACGCCGCGTTGCGTCATGTGGTCGGCGAGCAGTTCGCGCAGCTGGGGGAACCCTTCGATGGGGGATTCCTGCGTGCTGTGGAAATCCGTCGATTCGAACGCGCGAATGCTGACGCTGCGTAGCAGATTATCGGGGATATCCGCCGGATTCTGCGAGCCGGTCGCGAAATCGATGGCGTCGGGCGCTTGCTGTGCCTGGTCGGCGGCGGCGATGTCATGATAGGTGAAGCGGTTCGAATAATCGCTGAACAGAATCTGCCACGGCGGCGCGCCACCTTGACGGTCATCGCTCGCGCACACGAAAGTGCCGCGCCCCACGTGCGAGGCGATCAGGCCTTCTGATTTCAGTTGTTGGTAGGCTTGCAGGACGGTCGCGCGGTTGACGCCGAGCCGTTCAGCGAGCTCGCGTTCGGGTGGAAGCTTGTAGTTCGCGGCGAGCGCGCCGGAGACGATGTCCTCACGCAGGGCGTTGACCAACTGCCGGTACAGTGGGACGCTGCTGTGGCGGTTCAGTGTGATTGGCATCGGCGGCGACCCTCCTTCCGGTTGTCGGGTTCTGGCTGTTGGTTGTTGGCTTTCAGTTTCCGGCGTGATGTCTTGCGCGACATTTTAGCTGGGACTGGCGGTGCGCGGTGCCGCGTGAACGGCAGGCGGACGGTGGGGGGACGGCAGCCACCCGTGCATCAGGCATCGCCGGAAATCCCAGCATTCCTTCCACAGTGCGTCAGGCGCGGTGTGCGGCGACGGCTCCAGTTTCCACGACCAGTACATCCACCCCGCGGCCTGCCCGAAACAGTCGAGCTGCATGCGCGTGACATGCGCGAACCGGCGGCGTTGCGCGTCATCGAACTGGTCAAGGTCCATTTCGCCGGGGTCAAGGTTCTTCGCCCACTCGTTCTCCACGCACCATTCGCCGACCAGCACCGGCACCACGCGCTGCATGCTGCGGATTCGCCGCCGCTGCCAGTGCAGGAACAGCCGGTACGCCCACGGACTGTGCACCCGGGCGATCCGCTCTGCCGCCGACAAGTATACGTGCGCGTCCACATACACGTTCGTCATCTGGTTACGTTTGAAGAAATCTCGCCACAGACCGAACCGGAACCCGTCATGGAACACGATTGCCTTATCGTCCGACAGGTAGCGCCGCAATCGTTTGTAGGTCGCGCGGTAATACTGCCGCAGGAAACTCATCGGTACGTAGCTGGAGTACCGTTTGTCTTTCGGATTGCGCGCCACCAGTTTCTTGCGGTTGGAGAAGAACACCGGCCAGCTGACCGGCTCGTTGATGACTTCGATGCCGAATAGGGCGGGATCATGCCCGTAGCGGTGGGCGAGCCCTTCCAGCACGGTGATGGCTTTTTCCACGTTCTGCGGTTTCTTATGCCAGGTGACTGCGCCAATCAGCCCGGAACTGTCGAAGCCGTTCTGCCCGCCCGGCGCGGTATGCAGGTCGAGCAGCACGCGCAGATGATACGTACGCGCCCACGCCATCGCCTTGTCCACGTAGCGCCACGCGCCGCCCAGCGGCGGCTCAGATTCGAACACGGTGTACGGCACCGGTAGACGCACCAGGTTCATGCCGCAGGCGGCGATTTCGCGGAAATCCCGTTCGGTGATGTACGTGTCGCGATGATGCCGGATGCGTTGTGCGAGTTGGTCTTTCGGGGCGACCGTCGCGAGCGTGTCTTCGTCTTCTGCCGGATAGCCTTCGAACAGCGCCGGTTCCATCCACTTCTCCAGAACCAGCCAGTTGCCGAGATTCACGCCGCGAATCGGGGCGAGGCCGCCAGGCTCGGCACCTGTGTCCGCAGTAGCGGTGCGCCAAGGCAGAGGTAACCGTTGCAGAGATAATCGCTTCATCGCAGGCTCCTGTCTTTTTCCTCACTGTAATACACAAGTCGTCGCGAAAACGCGCGATAATAGGCGATATCAGCGATTGACGAAACTCAACAACCGGCGAATCGGCCAAGGACGGGCAAGATGGCGGAACAGCAGACAGAACAACGCATCGAATCGAATACCGAACCGCAGACCGGCAGCGACAGCCGGATATCAGCCTCAACCGGAACTATCGTCCCAACCGCCCCAACCGTCAGCATCATCGTGCCGGTCTACAATGCCGCCGGCGCGCTGCGACGCTGCATCGACAGCATCCTTGGGCAGGAATACCGCGATTTCGAGCTCATTGCGCTTGACGACGGCAGTCATGATGATTCGCCCGCGATCCTCGACGAATACGCCGCCAAAGATCCGCGCGTCCGTGTCATCCACAAGCCCAACAGCGGCGTGTCCGACACACGCAACCAGGGCATGGCGCTCGCCCGCGGCACCTACATCCAGTTCCTTGACGCCGACGACTGGATCACCGAAGACGCCACCAAACTGCTGGTGCGCGCCGCGGAACACAGCGGGGCCGACATGGTCATCGCCGATTTCTACCGTGTGGTCGGCGAGGGCACGTCCCGCAAGGGCGGACTGACGGGCATCGACCGCGTGATTTCGCGCGAGGAGTATGCGGACGAACTGCTCAAGGATCCCGCGGATTTCTACTTCGGGGTGTTGTGGAACAAACTGTACCGGCGTGACATCATCCGTGGCCATCAGGTGAGTATGGACACGAGTGTCAGCTGGTGTGAGGATTTCATTTTCAACCTCGACTACATGGTGTATGCGGCGAGCGTGTACCCGGTTCACGTGCCGATGTACTACTACGTGAAAACCGAGGGGTCGCTCGTCAACCATGCGATGAAACTGTCGGAAACCGTGCGGATCAAGCGCTATGTGTTCGACTATTACACCGAGTTCTTCCGTCAGGTGTACGACGAGGATACGTTCGCGCGCAAGCGGGCCAGCATCTACCGGTATCTGATCGCGTGGGCGTCGGATGGTTCGGCGAATCCCGCTCTGCCCAGCACCAAGCGGCTTGGCGAGGAGCGGCTTCCCTTGATTGTGCCCGATGGCATGCGTGACAATCCTTTCATCGCGGCACATCTGGCATCTCGGATACTGGACCGATATTTGGAACGTATCGCTACGCAGTTCGGTATGGATCTTGGCGAAGTGCGGGTCATCGTGTTCCTGCATTATGGCGGTGATACCGCTGATTTCAAGGCCTTGCAGGATTATCTCGACGCCGGGCGCGTGTCGGTGACACGTCTTGCCGAGACCTTGGCGCTGAAGGGATACGTGGACTCCAGTCTCACGCGCAAAGGCGCGAAGCTCGAACTGACAGCGAAAGCCGAGCCTGTCGAGAGGATGATTGACCAGGCGGCCGCGGACTTCGAACGGCTTGCCATGGGCGGGCTGCAGGCCGGCGAGACGCTGATTGCGGAAATCCGAGACGCTGCAGCGCGTGGCGAGGCCGAAACCCGGGAGGCGGTGGATACCGCGCGACGGGCGGCTGATGTCGGGAACGATGATGTAGATGCGGCGCTTGATGCGGCTGCCGCCCTTGGCACAACTGGTGCAGCCGGTGCCGTGGTCGCTGGCCGCGATCGCGCATCCGATGGCGCATCCGATGGTGGGGCCGCGGAGTGACAGCGTGGCGGTTTGTGTGTGATGTTGCACAGGATGATGCGCTCATTAATCCGTGATTCTGCCGACGCAATGTTGCGTATGTCTGGACATACGCAAACCGACAGATACCGGGAGATTCCGCTGTTCTCCCATGCCTTCCGTCCGGTTGCGTATGTCATCGCATACATAAGCAGACGGAAGGCGCGGAAGAAGCGGCAGCCTGACTCCTATATGCCCCAGCGCCCCGCAGCCCTATAGCGACAGGAACAACTCGTGCACACGCGTGTCGTCGGTGAGTTCCGGGTGGAACGCGGTGGCGAGAATGTTGCCTTGCCGCAGACCGACCACATGCCCGTCCACTTCCGTCTCGACAGTGGCTTTCGGGCCAACATGCGCGACATACGGACCGCGGATGAACACGAGCGGCAGGTCGTGGATGTCCCCGAACGAGCCGACAGTCTGGAAGCTGCCCAGCTGTCGGCCGTACGCGTTGCGATGCACAACCGCATCAAGCTCGCCGAAGTAGACGTTGTCGTCGTTGTCGAGTTTGCTGGCGAGCAGAATCATGCCCGCGCACGTTCCGAGCACCGGCTTGCCTGCGTCGATATGCTGTTTGATCGGTTCAAACAACCCGGTCGAGTGCAGCAGCTTGCCTTGCGTGGTGCTTTCCCCGCCGGGCAGGATCACGCGGCTGATGGAGTCGTCGAAATCCTCGGCCGCCCTGAGTAGACGCCAGGATGCGCCCAGTTTGTCAAGGGTTGCCGCATGTTCGGCGAACGCCCCCTGGACGGCGAGGATACCGGTGACGTCGTGCGTCTGGTCGCCGCCCTGCTCCTTTTCGATGTACTGGACCGCTACAACCATAGGGTCCTCCTCTCTTTCATGCTCTCTTCGGCATCTCTGAGCGCGTATCTTGTCGCGCCGTTGTCGCGCCGCTGTCGCGCCAGCCCGTGTCTCACCCGGCTGCGAGCCGACACAGGCGAAGCGCGTCGGCGCCGGCCCGTACTACGCCCGGATCACTCTCCGCGAGCAGCCATGATGGTCTTGATTTCGTCCTCGTTGATGCCGACCATGGCCTCGCCCAGGTTTTCGCTCAGGCGGGCGAGCAGGTCCGCGTCCTGCCAGTTGGCGGTCGCCTGCACGATGGCGGCGGCGCGCTTGGCCGGATCGCCGGACTTGAAGATGCCGGAGCCGACGAACACGCCTTCAGCGCCCAACTCCATCATGAGGGCCGCGTCTGCCGGGGTCGCCACGCCACCGGCCGCGAAGTTCACGACGGGCAGACGGCCGTTGTCATGCACGTACTTGGCCAGATCGTAGGGAACTTCCAGCTTCTTGGCGGCTTCGAAGATTTCGTCGTCGCGCAGTGCCTGCAGTTCGTGGATTTGGCGGTTCATCGTACGCATGTGGCGCACGGCCTGGATGACATCGCCGGTGCCGGGCTCGCCCTTGGTGCGGATCATCGCGGCACCTTCGGCGATGCGTCGCAGCGCCTCGCCCAGGTTCTTCGCGCCGCATACGAACGGCACCTTGAACTGGGTCTTGTCGATGTGGTACACGTCATCGGCGGGGGAGAGCACCTCGGACTCGTCGATGTAGTCGATATCGATGGCTTGCAGGATGCGCGCCTCAGCGATATGCCCGATGCGCACTTTCGCCATCACCGGGATGGTGACGGCCTCCTGGATGCCCTTGATCATGGCCGGGTCGCTCATGCGGGAGACGCCGCCTGCCGCGCGGATGTCCGCGGGGATACGCTCGAGCGCCATAACCGCGCACGCGCCGGCGTCTTGGGCGATTTTCGCCTGTTCCGGGGTGGTGACGTCCATGATGACGCCGCCTTTGAGCATCTGGGCGAGATTCCTGTTGAGTTCCGCACGGTTTTCTTCGGCCATGTCAATCCTTTCCGGTTCGGACGGGCGGGGCTGCCGAGGGTGTCGCGTGGTTGAACGCTCGCGAGTATTGCGAGTGTTGCGAATCTGCGATTTTCCGCGTTTTTCTCGCCCGTCATGAGTGATTACGCATCATTATGGCGGGCTGATTGTTTGAAATCCATTACGAAATCGATCCAATACGCGATTTTCTGACCCAGCCAATCTGCGGTTGGATTGGTTGGGTGTGCGGCGAGGGGCCGTCGGTGGGTGTGGGTGTGGTGTGTGGCGGATGGGGTGTGGCGTGCGCGGCGGGTGGTCGTTGGTGGATGTGTACCGGAGCAGTGATGACCTGTGGCTGGTGGCTGGCAGCCGGGAGCTGAGGTTAGTCAGGAGCAGTCGGCGACGTGCTAGTTGTGGCAGGCGTTGATCAGGGCGCGGTTGCATGTATTCGGATAGGCAAGATGCGAGGAGCCAGGTCAGTCCCCCGTCGTGTGAGGATTGGCTCACAAATCGGGTGGTTTGGGAGGCCGGAATCCACTGTGTTGGCCGTCCTGGTGCTGGGTTTGTGAGGATTGGTTCACAAATCGGGCGGTTGGGAAGCAGGAATCTGCTGTTTTACCGGCTCGTGTACCCGGTTTGTGAGGATTTGCTCACACAAGGGGTGGTCGGGAGGCCGGAATCCACTGTGTTGTCTGTCCTGGTGCTGGTTTTGTGAGGATTGGCTCACACAGTGAGGGTCGGATGCCCGGAATCAGCAGGCTGGCAGGTGCGGACGACGCGTTGTGTGAGGATTGGCTCACAAAGTGGGTGGTTGGGGTTGGTTCCGAGATGGTGTCCCGCACTCATGCGCTCGCTCTGCGTTTGCGTCCCACCCTCGCCCCCACCCCCGGTCCTCGCACCACGACACGCCCAGTCACTTACGAAGTTTCAGATTTTCCATTACGTTAAAACGATGCGTGTCACGAGACACTGCGGCTATTTTTGTAGATTTCGCCTTTCATTGATGCAACTTATGCATCTCGTTCATCAGGCATGTCGAGGAAAATCAACGGATTCGGGATTTCCCGGTCCGGGCTTCGCTGTCTGAATTCACGCCCGTTTCGGCAACAACCTCGCGCGGCAAACGCGGCGTTCATGCGCGCAAACCCGGTGATCGTGCCGAAACGATGAACAAGAAACAACAAAGAAGCAAAACGCAGCAAACAACGAGCAGCGTCAAGAGCTGAAAGAGAAGAAAGGACAACACGTGACTTCGACCATCAGACCTGGCCGTGTTCTTTTCGTGGCTGGATTCGCCACATTCCTTGCCACATTCAACGAAACATTCCTCAACGTGGCATTGAATCCCATCATGCGGGACATGTCGGTGAACGCCGGCGTTGTGCAATGGGTGACGACGGCATACATGCTCGCCGCCGCCGTGATGGTCCCGGTTGCGGGATTCCTGTACAAGAAAGTCCGCACGTCGCGTTTGATGGCGCTATCCCTGGTTCTGCTGGTCGCCGGCAGCATTTGCTAATGTGCGATAAAGAAGTAATAGAAGTGTAAAAAATTTTGCCGTTCCTATCCGGCACTTAGGGCTGTGTCGGATAGGTCAGGCGTTAGGCTTCCGGCAAGTCTATCTTGCCGACAAAGCTGTAATAAATCTCAATGTCCTGCCTGCGGGTGCCGTTCTCGTCATAGCTGCACTCATGCACGACGATTTTCTCAATCATTTCCCGCAAGAGGGTGGGGGTCAATTCTTCAAAAGCAAGGTGCTTTCTCACAATCCCCATGAATTTCTCGGCGTTGACGGTGGCGGCCTGCGACTTGGAAAGTTCCTCCTGCAAAGCGGCAGCCCGGTCTTTCAGTTCCCGCTGCTCCTGCTCATAGTCCGCCGACAGCTCCATGAAACGCTCGTCGCTGATTTTGCCGCTTACATTGTCCTCATACAGCCGCTTGATAATGCGGTTCACTTCGGCAATGCGTGTCTGGGCCTGTTCAAGCTGCTTCGTGGCTGCGGCGGTCTTTCTCTTGCCGCCGATTTCGTTCTGCTGGATGAGCAGCTTTACAAAGCGGCTCTCATGCCTGGCGGCGTATTCCGTCACTTGCCGGAGATTGGAAAGCCAAAAGCAGCGGCTTTTTTTACTCGGTATTACCGAAAAGTATAGAAAGCAGGATATGTCATCATTTGTCATTTCTTCTCAATGTAATAACTGCATGGCATATCAAGCCAAATACAAGAGAAAAACAGCCACCGCCAAATAGTGATGCTCCCCACCCTGCACCTGACATTGTCATAAAACCGCCAACAAAGAAAATACCAATGCCAAGAAATATACCAACACCATAAAAAAGTCCAATTGCCATATCGTACTTATTAAATTGTCGTTTCTCCTTTTTTTCATATGTTTCCATCTTTGTTATTACCTCCTTCGCAAAATCGTCCATGTTGACTCCAAAAAGAAAGCAAATTTTTTTCAACATGGCAGATTGTAAAATTTAAGTTGAACATTTTAGTGGACAGAAAAACCCATAAAGGTCTTTAATGGTGTCGTTACAACATTCCATTAGAAAGAAGGACCTTTATGGGCACCACTATCTTATCATTTTCAGACCGCATTGTCATCGAAACGCTTCGTCATGAAAAGCGATCTCTTCGATATATCGCTGATTACCTGGGCTTTAGTAAGACTACTATCTTTAATGAAATTCACCGGTTAAAGGGTGAATACCATGCGACTAGTGCGCAAGCCGACCACGAAACTAAACTTAGTTATCGTGGTCGTAAATGCTCATTAACGGCTAACCTCAAGCGACTAATCGAAGACAAGATCAAGATTCAGAAATGGTCAATTGAACAAGTAGCCCATGTGGTTAGGATCGCCTACAAGACTATCTATAACTGGGTCGATCAAGGACTTCTAGATATTCGGATGACTGATTTACCTGACCATGGTATTCGTCGTAAGCGTGCTAAAGAAACCCGTGGGACTTTCAGTCATGGTCGTTCGATTGAAGATCGTCCAGCTGAAGCTTCTGATCGTAATATTGCAGGCCATTTTGAAGCTGATACAGTTTTATCTGGCAAGCGCAAAGGTCAAGCAGTAGCCACGTTTGTCGAACGCAAGAGTCGCCTTACTATCGTTAAACGGCTTGGTGGACGAGATAGCACTTCAATGACTAAGGCTATCCTTGAGTTAGCTAATCAATTAGGAACTAATCTCAAGACACTGACGGTTGATCACGGGAAAGAGTTCGCCAACTACCAATCAATTGAGAAAAATACCGGCGTGCCGTTGTACTTTGCCCATGCTTATTCTCCGCATGAACGTGGTAGTAATGAGAATCGTAATCGAGTGTTACGGCGATTTATTCCTAAGGGTCAGCCAATTGAAGAGATTAGTGATGATGAATTGATTCAGATTAACTGGTATCTGAATTCACGGCCACTCAAATGTTTGAACTGGCGAACTCCAATTGAGATCTTTTTGCTTAATCTGCGTCATTAAATTTGTTCAAGTTATTTATTGCAATCTACCGTTTTTATTTTTCCATTAAACTGTTTATCAATTCAAGTGTGGGTGTTGTTTGCATTAGTTTAGGAACATTAGCAGTTATCCATTCAATATCTTTATTCCACCATGCCAGATTTTCTAATGCTTGAATAACTTCCGGTTCAAATCTTGGTCCGATGAGTTGAATTGGATTGCCACCGACAATTGTATATGGAGCGACGTCTTTTGTTACAACACTATTTGCTCCGATAATGGCACCGTCACCTATTTTTACGCCTGGTAGGACGGTCACATTTTGCCCAAACCACACGTCATTTCCGACTACAGTATCACCTTTCAACGGCAAATCAGTCAGTTCAGGAGTGTATTGTTGCCAATCGCCACCTAAAATATTAAATGGATAAGTCGAAATACCTTTCATTACGTGGTTGGCACCGTTCATGATAAATTCAATGCCACTGGCGATAGAACAAAATTTACCGATGATTAATTTGTCGCCTAGAAATTCATAGTGATGGGTAACGTGTTTCTCAAAATCGGTGGGATTTACTGGGTCATCATAATAGGTGTAGTCCCCAATTTCAATATTGGGACTTTTGATCACGTTCTTGATAAAGACAACCTCTTTGATGGCTGAGTTAGGATAGATTGCATTTGCGTCAGGTATAGTCATGTTAGTACCTCCGAATTGAGTTATTTAATTTTAATTATAGTCTAGAAGATTGGGTCCTAAATTTCAAGAATAAGTTAGCCACTGGACTCAAATAAATAATACTGACCAATTGATTATTGGTTGATGGAGCTGTGATATCTCTTGGTAGAAGGCCTTACGATAGATATCCATTGACGAATGTCCATTAAACATAGCTCGTGGATAGTGATTCATCCAATCATTAGTCGCTATGATCTGAGCACTACTATAGTTATTTATAGCTTCACCTTTGGTAATCTCCTTGCGGAGAAACCGGTTATTGATCTCATTGGATCCACGTTCCCAAGGGGAATACGGATCAGCATAGAAAACATGATCGTGAACTTGTGTTAACTCACTAAATTCTGAACCGTTGTCAGAGGTTATTGTCTTAAAGATGCGATAGTAAGCATCTGTGCCCATTTTCTGGCGTAAATTTATAAAGAACTGATTTACTGCATGCGCAGTTTTACCAGCAATTTTACTCGTGATATTAACTCGTGAAAGGCGATCAGTCATTACTAGTACAACACTGTCATTACCGTTTTTCTGTCCCTGAACTGTATCTAGTTCCCAATGGCCAATTTCGGACCGTTGGTCCGCAGTTTGAGGTCGTTGAGCAATATTAGGCCCTAAGCACCTTTTAGCTTGCGGATGAGTTCGATGATGCTTACGTTTAGGTTTTTCAAAGAGGTCTAAATTGGACGTACGAAGCACACCCTCATTAATCCATGATTCCAGTCCAAAAGTTGATATCATTAGTCATGAGGAATATATCCTTTCTAAGACAACTGAGTGGTTATGGGGATAACTTAAGACAGTTGTCTTTTTCATTTTTAAATTAATGGTATAGCAAGTAACAAAAAACGGTAAAGATAAGAAATCATCTTATCCTTACCGAATATCATAGAGCCAAATAAAAAAGGCCAATAGGGTATACCCTAATGACCTTTTTTGATCTATCAGCTGACGTCAACTTTCATCTGGTAAAAAGCCGTGTTCGACAATCAATAACTGGCGTGCCATCGTCTCAACCACGGACTGCAGATCTTCAAACTTGCGATAATGGCCACTGGCAATGAGTCTGGTGGTGACCGCCGTTTGTTGGGCGATTAAGGCAGAAACTACACCGAAAACGTCATCGACTGACAGGCCCTCACGACGAGGCAGCTGTTCAATTTTCTCGCGAAAAATGCGATCGGTTTCAGCGGATATGGCAGTTGTTTCTTGCTGCACTTGTTGTCGCAACGGTTCGGGAAAATGCGGTAAATCAGCATAGGCTTGCATCATCAAGCGGTATTCAGCTGGGAATTTGAATTGTAGTTTCAACTCATACTTAACTGCAGTGGTCATCATGGCAGCCAAGCCAGGGGCATTCTGCCACTTTTTGGGGTCCATGTGATCATAAATTCGATGATAGGCATATTTGAAAGCGTCAAGATACAGCGCTTGTTTATTGCCAAAATAATGGAAGAGCAAGCCCTTAGATACTTGTGCTTGGTTGGCAATCTGATCGGTTTTGCTCTTGATGAAGCCTTGCTGGCCGAAAATTTCCGTCGCTGTTTTGAGGATTCGGGTGACCTTTTCAGGATCTGTCACAACATTTTTCATAGGCTCAAATCCTGACGGCGATAACCAGCAATGCCAAGAATAAATAATACTATAGCGCTAACAACCATCACGATTAGCCATGTTTGATCAACGTTTTCAACCGGTACATTGGCAATCCAGCCAAAAGGTGTGAAGTTGCCTGCGTGTTTTGGCAAATCAAACAATCCCCGGAAAATTTGAACGATCAGACCGGCTCCCATATACAGCCAGAATAGACTGCTTAAGCGTGGCCACAGACCGACTAGTGCGATGCCAAGGGCGATAAACGATATCACAGCCGGAACGCTAGCCACGAATAGGCGACCGAGGTACTTGAGCGGCAACGGGTGACTGAGAACAGTGTTCCCAGTGAAGAACAAGGCCAGCAGCCCAGCAGAAAGGACGAACACGCCTGCCAGCAGACCAAAGCAATAGTAGCTGACACTGATCGTGGTTCGCGTTGGCTTTTCGGCATGAATGACGCTCAAGTAACCAAGGTTGTCATCGCGTTTGAGTCGGAATGCCACTTGGACGCCAGCAGTCACGGCTAATGCGACGAAAATGCCGAGATACATGCCTAAGAATGACAGGACCATGGTCTGATTGGCAGCGTTGATTTGGCCAACATCTAGTATTTTACGATAAAGCGGATTCGTTTTAAGAATGTCGCCAACGCCGCCGAGCACACTACCCATGACGCCGCCAAACACCACGGCGCCGATTAACCACCCAGCAAATAATCCGCGCTCAGTTCGCCACAGTAAGGCAGGGATCGAGCGAAGCCAGCCGGCAGCTTTGGCTCGGCCGGTGCGTTCAGCAATAATCCCGGCGCCCAGATCGCGGTTGCGGGCAATCATGGTGGCGCTGGCCGCAAGCAGAATGCTGACCAGTAAGGCCAAACCTAAAGCCCAGACGTTGTTATCAGTATAGAAGTTTGCTTTTTCGAACCAACCAATTGGTGATAACCACGTCAGATTTTGATGCTGGATATCGGTGACCAGCCGAACCAAATAAGCGGCAGTCAGCACCATGTAGCTCAACATATTGGCTGTACGTGTGTTATTGGTTAGTTGCGCGAATAGCAACGCAATGGCTCCGAATAGCAAGTTGGCGATCACCATCCCCAGTGAAAACAGGAAGTCACCGTACAAGTCAGTACCACCCATGTTGACAGCGGCCAACGAGACAAAATAGAGGATACCCATTATGGCACTGTCGATGAGAAGCTCAAGCGAAGCGGCGGTGATGGCAGCCGTTCGCCCAACATTGCGAGCGCGAACCATTTCGAGCAAGCCACTTTCTTCTTGACCGCGGGTGTTGCGAATCATCAGCGGCATAACCCATAAGGCCTGCAAAATAATCATGAAGACGACCATCACACCAGCAAACACAATCGCTGTGTTATACGTGTCCACCTTTGGCATCGCGCCAAACATTGCCGCCATGCCCGGCGCTTGCAGCATTTTGACAATCTCTTTAGAGCCCGAGGCCCCGCCTGCAAAGGCTGCTTCCAATTTGCCAGCACCACTGGCAATCATCATGATCAAAATGACAAGCCAGATGAGTGAAAATTTTAGATTTTGTTTGAGGTTTGCCCGAAGCAGATAACCTGCGTTCCGATTACTGTGCCGCATGAGTCTCACCTTGCTTTCCATAATAACGCAGGAATAAATCTTCCAGCGTTGGCGGCGTTGATTGCATGTCGACCACGGTGTTGGCGGCCAGTGTGGTCATGATGGTGCCAAGCGCGTCTCGATCAGCGGTGAAAACCGCCTTGGTGTGCTCGGAATCGCGATAAGTGAGGTCGTGAACGCCAGCTTGCTTTGCCAAAGCAGTCATTGGGGTAGCGGTGGTGACTTCAATTTTGATCCGCGATAGATGCCGTAATTGATCAAGATTGCCGCTCTCAATCACACTACCATCACGGATGATAACAATTGAATCACACATTCGCTCGACTTCGGACAAAATGTGGCTTGATAGCAGCACACTTTTACCGGCTCTTTTCAGTTTTAAAACTTCTTGCTGGAAAGTCTGTTCATTTAATGGATCAAGCCCAGAAGTGGGTTCATCAAAAATATACAAATCGGCATCTTGCGACAACGCAGCAATTAACGCTACTTTTTGACGATTGCCTTTTGAATAGGTACGAGCTTTTTTCTTCGGATCAAATTCAAAGGCCTTGATTAGTTCATCGGTCTTTTGATTATGCTGGCGGCCATTTAAACGTAGCAATAGGTCGATAATTTCGCCGCCAGAAAGATTTGGCCATAAATAAACGTCCCCAGGAATATAGGCGATGCGTGGATGAATCGCCGCATCATCCCGCCAGGCATCTTTGCCGAAGACGGTCACTGAGCCGCCACTCTTTTTTAATAAGCCTAAAATAACTCGAATGGTCGTGGATTTGCCGGCCCCATTAGGTCCTAGAAAACCCAGAACCTGACCGGGTGCCAACGTGAAACTGACATCTTTTAATGCGGCAAACTTGCCAAAGTTTTTTTGAAGATGGTCAAGTTCGATAATAGCTGTTGTCATTTTTGTCATCCTCCTTAAGGTCAAACTTGAAACACGTTTTAATATGTCGGTATCTGATCAACCTTTTCGCCTACAGTATAGTCGCGATTGGCTGACGAGTCAACGAATTATTGACTCGTCAGTCAATTTTTTTGTGACGCCGGATTTACAATGTAAGTGCAACACCTAAATAACTAGACCAAAAAGGCCATGAAGCCTTAAACTTATAAGTGACAAAACCAATAGGCAGATTGTAAAATTTAAGTTGAACATTTTAGTGGACAGAAAAACCCATAAAGGTCTTTAATGGTGTCGTTACAACATTCCATTAGAAAGAAGGACCTTTATGGGCACCACTATCTTATCATTTTCAGACCGCATTGTCATCGAAACGCTTCGTCATGAAAAGCGATCTCTTCGATATATCGCTGATTACCTGGGCTTTAGTAAGACTACTATCTTTAATGAAATTCACCGGTTAAAGGGTGAATACCATGCGACTAGTGCGCAAGCCGACCACGAAACTAAACTTAGTTATCGTGGTCGTAAATGCTCATTAACGGCTAACCTCAAGCGACTAATCGAAGACAAGATCAAGATTCAGAAATGGTCAATTGAACAAGTAGCCCATGTGGTTAGGATCGCCTACAAGACTATCTATAACTGGGTCGATCAAGGACTTCTAGATATTCGGATGACTGATTTACCTGACCATGGTATTCGTCGTAAGCGTGCTAAAGAAACCCGTGGGACTTTCAGTCATGGTCGTTCGATTGAAGATCGTCCAGCTGAAGCTTCTGATCGTAATATTGCAGGCCATTTTGAAGCTGATACAGTTTTATCTGGCAAGCGCAAAGGTCAAGCAGTAGCCACGTTTGTCGAACGCAAGAGTCGCCTTACTATCGTTAAACGGCTTGGTGGACGAGATAGCACTTCAATGACTAAGGCTATCCTTGAGTTAGCTAATCAATTAGGAACTAATCTCAAGACACTGACGGTTGATCACGGGAAAGAGTTCGCCAACTACCAATCAATTGAGAAAAATACCGGCGTGCCGTTGTACTTTGCCCATGCTTATTCTCCGCATGAACGTGGTAGTAATGAGAATCGTAATCGAGTGTTACGGCGATTTATTCCTAAGGGTCAGCCAATTGAAGAGATTAGTGATGATGAATTGATTCAGATTAACTGGTATCTGAATTCACGGCCACTCAAATGTTTGAACTGGCGAACTCCAATTGAGATCTTTTTGCTTAATCTGCGTCATTAAATTTGTTCAAGTTATTTATTGCAATCTACCACATATTTAAATCGGGTTCATTAACATCTCTCTCCCAATTCGATAGTGCCTGCCGGGTAACATTCAATTCCCCGGCTAGTTCTTCCTGTGTCATTCCCAATTGTGTTCGCAGATGACGTATTTGCTTTCCTGTTGTAATATTCGTCTGTTCCTGGTTCAAAATAGTTTCTCGGCCTATAGGAACTAAACGTGGTGTTTATGATGCCGGTCAGGCCAAGTGGCTGTAGGCGTGTCGGCGTGCGTTTAACGTGACGTGTCGTTAAAAAGGCCGTCCGAGTGCC
>NZ_JBQKEV010000013.1:0-73630 GCF_052121135.1 Bifidobacterium sp. LCP19S3_E9
CGGCACTCGGACGGCCTTTTTAACGACACGTCACGTTAAACGCACGCCGACACGCCTACAGCCACTTGGCCTGACCGGCATCATAAACACCACGTTTAGTTCCTATAGGCCTCGTATGCCGAGGCATGCGCTTTGCGGGTTGACTTGTCGGTGCCATCAATGTTGCCGGTCGGTATCGGTCCATTTGGATGATTTGAGCGGCGGGGTGGAAGAGGATTGACCGTGGACAGGTTGGAGCCTAGGCGGGTAATCGAACATTCCTGCACTGAATCGGAGAACGCTGGGCGGAATCGGAACCGGTCCGTGTCGGCATTGGACCGGACCTGCCCGCCAATCATGGCAGCACAATAAACTTGCGGGATTCCAACGATTCGCCGATGACTTCGGGGTCGACCGTTGTCGCGACAGCCGAGCATCAGCCTAGGCTGATGGACTCAATCGCGAATCGCGCGATGGAATCGGAACCGGTCCCTACCGGCGTCGCAACGGACATGGCTCCCAGCCATGGTATCAACGTAAACAGGCGGAATTCCAGTGATTTGTATGCACTGCGATAATCAACCATTGCGCGGCGGGTCACTTGAGTCGCCCGGATCGCGGACCGAATCGGAGAATAATAGTCGAAAATCAATCCAGTCTGCAAAGGTGCCGATCATTACACCTCCCGCAGGTCACGCCCACGACGAAAACCGCAGAATACCAATAATCTTCCGGTAGGCCTGGCTCTAACCAAGTGACACTCACCCACCCTAGAGGCCAAGTCCGCGGACTTAATCGCAAATTGCGCGTCGGAATCGGAACCAGTCCACACCAGCGCCTGTCCGTCGACGACGGCAACACCGCAAATCCTCGGAATCCCAGCGCTCAAACCACATCATCACAATCATCCGTCGCAAGTGTAGCTGCACGGATCGTCCGGATCGCGGACCGAATCGGAGAATGCGGACTGAAAACTGATTCAGTCCGTGCAGGCATTGGACTTGGCCTGTCCGTCAATCATGGCATCGCTGTAAACCCCCGGGATTTCAATGATTCGTGGATTTCTTTGGGCTGGTCGTCGGCGCGACGGCAAGGCATCCGGCCGAGCCTGTGGCCTGAATCGGAGAACGCGTATCGGAATCGGAACCGATCCACACCAGCGCCGACCGGTATCAGACAACCGCCCGCGGCGACACCGTAAACCCGCAACGTGGAGCCAAAACTTGATACGCGCAACAACAGATTCGACCTCTGATCCGCTCTAAGCGGTGCAGATGCCCTATACCCAATGGCCCCGCTTTTCGGTGTCGAGCAGCCCTGCACGCGTGCATGTCCACGCCATCCCATCCACGGTCCCGACCACGGTTGTGGCGGTCCTATGCCCGAAGAAGTATCATGGCACAATCTCGATATCTCTCGTTTCCGCAACGATTTCGCAAGATTGAGATTATTTTGCATGCGATCGATGCCATTACTCTCCGGTTCGCGTGAGGAGAGATAGGATGCCGCGAGCGTGACATCGATGATCTGGCCAAGTGATACGTGGTCGGGGTTCGCTAGCCCTGTTGAGACGCGCAAGTCGCGGAATCGTCCGGGAATGGGGCAAGCCTACATCACCTGATTGTTCCGCTCATTCGTCGGTGGACATGTGCCCGTGTATCCGGTTCATGCCATTTGAATGAGAAACGATTGATTCGGCGGGCATCGTTGCCCACTGGAACGTAGGGCGGAGCCGGAGGTACGCCTTTGTCCGCCGTCTCCGTACTTCCATTGTATCTATACAATGGCGGAATTTCAGCATTTTCTGATGGTCCGTTGCTCGGTACAGCGGGAAAACTGCATTCGTTGTCATCCCGATTTCCCGCGTAAATATTCTGGTTTTGCGTTAACATTTTTCCGTTAATGAATATGTCCACATTCCGGTACTTCGTGCGTCGTGTCTCGGCGTGTCTCGGCGTGTCGGGCGGTGCCGCACCCCGTCGTCGCCCGACATCCGCCATGTCGCCCCGCTGGAATGCATTCGGTCCAGCGCATCAGGCCTAATCGAAAAACCAGTCGTGCGTGCGCCATCATCCCATGCGCTATCGTGGAAGCTGTTATGGCTGAATCATTCACAGTGCTCAACCCCGCATCCGCCCCCACACAAGGGTCGCTGACGGACAAGAAGTCCGAGTTCATCGCCGACATCTGCCATGTTGACGAGCTTGCGCAAGCGGTGTCTTTCGTGGAGACGATTCGCGAACGCCACCCGAAGGCGCGTCATGTGGCCTATGCCGCGATATGCGGCGATCAAGGGCGGCTCGCAGAGCGGATGAGCGATGACGGCGAGCCCTCGGGCACTGCCGGCAAGCCGATTCTCGATGTGCTTCGCGCCAATCGTCTTACGGATTGCGTGGTGACGGTCACCCGGTATTTCGGCGGTATTCTGCTGGGGTCCGGCGGCTTGACGCGGGCGTATTCTTCGGCGGCGTCATTGGCAGTCAAGGCGGCGGATACCGCGAGAATCGCCACCTGTGTGCGGTTGCGGATGACGGTCGGTTATCCGCAGCTTGACACGCTCACCCATCTCATTGCGCAATCCGACGGCGTACGGGACAACGAACAGTACACCGATGTCGTTCGCCTTGATGCGCTGATCGAGCAATCGAAGGCGCAAGCGTTCAGCGCGCGTGTCGTCGAGGCCTTCAGCGGATCGGTGCACGCCGAGCGGATTGGTGTCGAACACCGGGCGATACAGTGAGGGGTATGAGTGACGGTATGAGCGAGACGACAGCATCGCAACACGAAGAGGCGACTGCGGCCTCACAGGAGGGACAGTTGCAGGAGGGGCAGCCCCAAGACGGGCAGCTTCAACATCAGCAATCCCAAGGCGAATCGGTTGCTGAGGCGCCTAACACTATGGCATCCGATACTGACGCGCCTGACGTCAACGTATCCGAGACAGATACAGACACATCCGACGTCGGTACGCCGGCTTCCGACGCGTCTGATACCGGTACGCCGGATTCTGCCACCCCCGGTGATTCCGACGCGCCCAGTGAGTCCGCCACGCCCGACACCGCAGCCGCGTCCTTCGAACCGCTGACCGTCACCTACGAACGCCTGCGCCATACCGATGACGTCGCCGAACTGCACGAATACGCGCGTCGCCCGTTGCCGGACCGTTCGTTGCAAGCAGCCTTCTCCCGCGCCACCGCACTGCTTGAGGCGGTCGCGGGCAATCAGCATACGCCGCTTGAAGACCGGGTGTTTTTGGCTACCGAGATGCCGTTCCCGAATATCCTGGTCAAACTCTCGGAAGATCCCGAACCTCAGGTGCGTCGTGGGGTCGCCGCGAATCAGGATGACAAGAACTGGCTGGTGGGGCGTCTGACCAAGGACCCCGATCCCTCGGTGCGTGACGCCGCTCTGCGCAACCCCCGTACATCTTGGAAGATGCGTCTTGAAGGGGCGCAGAACCCCGAAGTCGACGCGGACACTTTGGACTTCCTGTCCACGCTTGGCGTGTCGTGCGAACCCGGCGCCCCGGTCGTCCTCGCGGGCATGGTGCGACGCGCGGTAGCCCTCAATCCTCGAGCCTCGCAAGAGACCTTGCAACGTCTGAGCGCTGACACCTCCCCGTCCGTGGCGCGGTGCGCACAGCGCAGGTTGGAAGCAGCGCAGACGGGCGAATCGAATTAAAATCCCAGAAAACTGTCGATGAATCCGGGATTTCGTCTTCTTCTGGTCGCTTTTTGGGCTTACACTTGAACGTATGACAGAGAAGACCGAAAACGATGAGCGCCTCGCTCGTCCTCTGATTCGTCTTGCCAAGCTCGTCGGCATTGGCACCAGCTATGTCGGCCAAAGTAACGACTACCACGAAATCGAGGACGACGTCCTCGTGGCGGTACTCGCGGCGCTTGGCGTGGATGCATCGAACGATGAGGCCATTGAACGTTCCATCCGCACCATTCTCGACGAACGCCACGCGCGTCTGGTTCCTCCGACCGTCCTGCATACGGTCGGCAAGGAGGACTCCGTGCTGGTCAATACCGGCATCCTGGAGATTCCGTCGGCGACCATCACCTTGGAAGATGGCCGGCAGTATGACGGCGAGCTCGTCGCCGGGGCAGGCGACGGCTCTCAGGCGTATTCGTTGGATGGCAAGTTCGTCGCGACCGCCTCGCTGGCCCTGCCGAAGGATCTTCCGATCGGCTACCACACGCTGCATGTGCGTGTTGGTGACCGCGAGCAGGACGCCACACTGATCAGCGCTCCGGAGAAGATCGAGCTGATCGACCCGATGAAGAACAACCAGCTGTGGGGCTGGATGGCTCAGCTGTATTCGATTCGTTCCAACGGTTCGTGGGGTGTCGGTGATTTCGAGGATCTCAAGACCCTCCTCGTGGAAGCCAAGCGCAAGACCGGCGCCGATTTCATGCTCATCAACCCGGTCCACGGCAGTGAGCCAGTGGCTCCGCTGACCCCGTCTCCGTATCTGCCGATCAGCCGTCGTTTCGTGAACTTCACGTACATTCGCCCGGAGTCCATTCCGGAATACAAGCAGCTTGATGACGCCGCTCGCAAGCAGATCGAGGAGCTGCACTCCCAGGTCGAACCGCTCAACGGCGACGCGCAGCTCATCGACCGCGACACCATGTGGCGTATGAAGATGCGTGCGCTGTGGCTGGTGTTCAAGGCGGGACGCTCTGCCGGCCGTCAGGCTGACTTCGACGTGTACAAGAAGGAGCAGGGCGCCGAGCTCGAATCCTATGCCACGTGGTGCCTGTGCTACGACAAGTGGGGCAAGCCCGAAGACACGCCGGACAACTGGGAGCGCAAGTACGCCAAGGATTCCGCGCAGGTCGCGGCGCTGCGCAACCAGTTCCCCGACACGCTCGAGTTCTATCGTTGGCTCGAATGGATTGCCGGCGAGCAGCTCGAATCCGCCCAGCGTGCGGCGAAGGACGCCGGCATGAAGATCGGTCTGATGGCCGATATGGCCGTTGGTGTCCATCCTGCCGGATCCGACGTGTGGTGGAATCCTGAGCGTTTCGCCAAGGGCGCCACGGTCGGCGCGCCGCCGGATTACTTCAACCAGCAGGGTCAGGACTGGAGCCAGCCTCCGCTCAACCCAATCCAGCTGGAAAACACCGGATATCAGGTGTACCGCGAGATGGTGCACGGCATGTTCGCCCGCGCGGGTGCCGTCCGCATCGACCATATCCTGGGCCTGTTCCGCCTGTGGTGGATCCCGCAGGGCAAGGGCGCCAAGCACGGCGCCTACGTGTACTACGATTCCGAGGTCATGCTCGGCATTCTCGCCATTGAAGCGGCGCGCGCCAACGGCGTGGTCGTCGGCGAAGATCTCGGCGTGGTCCCCGATTTCGTGACGAAGTCGCTCGGACGTCACGGCGTGCTCGGTTGCGCTGTTGAATGGTTCGAACAGATGGACGGCAAGTTCAAGGCCCCGAAGACTTGGCGCGAGTATGCACTTGCTTCGGTCAACACCCACGATATGCCGCCGTCTTACGGCTACCTCGAGTATGAGCAGGTGAAAATCCGCGAGAAGCTCAACTTGCTGGACTGCCCGGTCGAGGAATTCCAGGCATCCGCAACCAAGGAGCACAACGCGATGCTCAAGATGCTCGTCGACAACGGCTATCTTGACGCGGAACTGCTCAAGGACGAGAAGGCCAATGAGCAGCAGATCGTTGAGGCGCTGTACCGCGGTCTCAAGGATGCGCCGAGCAAGCTCATCGCGGCATCCATCACCGACGCCGTCGGCGAGAAGCGCGCGCAGAACCAGCCGGGCACCAACAACGAGTACCCGAACTGGCGTATCCCGCTCGCGGATTATGACGGCAACGTTGTTCCGCTTGAGGAGCTCTTCGACAATGAGCGCCTGAAGTCGCTGACGAAGATCATGAATTCCTGACGTATTGTCGGGCGAATCGCGGTGGCCTGTCGGTTGTATTCCGGCAGGCCACCGTTGTATATACGGCGTGGTGGCGTGTTGCGTTTGGGCAGGGGAGACGATATACTTATCGACTGTTGTGTTCCCAAGGGGTCCTTCAAAGCGCTTTCCCACTCGCCATCGAGGACTTTCAGGGAGCCCACGATAAGAAAACCGGGCCGTTTCGCGCTTGCGGGCGGTTAGGTTTGGAACACAATATGAGAAAAGGTACAATCGTGAAGACTTTCACACCGAAGCCAGATGATCTGACTCATGAGTGGTACGTCGTCGACGCCACCGACGTGGTGCTCGGCCGTCTCGCGACGCAGGTCGCTATCCTGCTGCGCGGCAAGAACAAGCCGACGTACGCGCCGCATGCCGATTCCGGCAATCATGTCATCGTCATCAACGCCGCGAAGGTGGCGCTGACTGGCAACAAGCTCGACAAGGTGCTGTACTCGCACTCCGGCCGTCCTGGTGGCCTGCGTCGCGACAAGTACGCCGACCTGCTCGAGCGCAAGCCGGAGCGTATCATCACTGCCGCCGTCCGTGGCATGCTGCCGAAGAACCGTCTTGCGAAGGTGCAGCTCAACCGTCTGCACGTCTTCGCCGGCGAAGAGCATCCGCACACCCCGCAGAAGCCGCAGGTCTTCGAGATCGCGCAGGTTTCTCAGCAGGCCAAGTGAACCGAAGGGAGATAAAGAAACATGGCTGAAAACACCAACGACTCCGCGGTTCTCGAGACCGAAGAGGAGCTCACCTCGTACACCACCGAAACCAACGCCGGCGCTGGTACCGGTACGTCCCAGATTGCACCTTGCTACGGCACTGGCCGCCGCAAGGAAGCCGTCGCCCGTGTCCGTCTGGTTCCGGGCACCGGCAAGTGGACGATCAACGGTCGCGCGCTCGAGGAATATTTCCCGTCGAAGCTGCTGCAGCGTGAGGTGAATTCCCCGATCGTGCTGCTCAAGCTTGAGGGCAAGTTCGACGCCATCGTCCTCGTGGACGGCGGCGGCACCACCGGCCAGGCCGGTGCTATCCGCCTCGGTGTCGCCCGCGCCCTGAACGCGGTCGATCGTGACGCGAACCGTATCGCGCTGAAGAAGGCCGGCTTCCTGACTCGCGACTCCCGTGTCGTCGAGCGCAAGAAGGCTGGTCTGCACAAGGCACGTCGCGCTCCGCAGTTCTCCAAGCGTTAAGTTTGTTTGTTCGCGCTATTGCGCGTTACAGATGCCGGTATCCCGAAAGGGTGCCGGCATTTGTCGTATCACCGCTGTGTTGGTTTGAGCGGTGAAGGAATTGCGCAGCCTAGTGGCGTCTCGCCTGCCTGTGCGACTGTTAGTAATCGCTCCCTGCAACGCATGACGGGTACATGACCACATGAATTCAATATCTCGAGCAGATGGCCTGATTGCCCGAGAAATTGCGAAATACATCCAAATATCTCTTGATGTTGGCGCGGTTGCGCGAGACATTTGGATTCCACAACCCGGCCGACACGATGCGTGACCCGAGAAAATCGCAGAATATCAACGATTTGCCGTAAGTCAATGTGACCCTCACCGACGGCAATATCTCAATATCTCGTGTCTGTCAGCGATTTGAGGGAGATATTGAGACATTTTCCTGAATATCTCGGCGATTTTGCCAATATCCAGAGAAATTGAGAATTCCTTGACACAAGGGATTGCTTCGGAGGGGTGTTGCTCCGGAAGGGGGTGCTCCGGCGGTGCAGAAGCCATCTATACTGCGCCGCCGTCACCCCCAGCCGGTTCAATCAGTCTGCCTGATTTTTCGGCTTGATCTGCTGCATGAGCGTGATGCTGTACTCTGGCACCATCCACGACTCCTGCTCTGGCTTAGCGTCGTCATGATTGTTATGATGCTGCGTCGCCGACTTGGCGGTATTGCGTGAGCTTGTGCCCGGTGCCGTATTCCCGGTTGCATCGGCACTGGTTCCAGCCATTGCGCCTGTCTGCGCTCTTGCGTCGGCAGGAACGCCTTGATACGGGGCACGGAGCTGTTCGGCTGCGTCGGCTTGCGCGATGACGCTTGGAACTGGCGGCGTCATCACCGACGTCGAGTCATGCGGCGTGTTTTGGACTTGGGCGATGACGTCGCTCAGCGGGTGCCGCGTCAGGCGCATCGCCATCCAATTCATGTCAGGCGAGTGCTGGGCCACACTGACTTTGGTGCCTGGGGCGGGCTCGATGCCTTCGGCTTGGGCCGAACTCCACACAGTCTGCCATGAGCTGTCGGCTGGCAGACGGAAGCTGCGGTCACCGGCATCACCGTTGATGATGATGAGCAGATCAGCAGAATTTCGTGCGATCAGACGCATGCCGAACCGGCGTGTCGTAGGATTCGACCAGTCCCTGTCCACCGGCGCGTTGCCGTCTGGCAGGAACCATTGCACGCGGCTGGACTGCTTGAACAGCCCGATTTGTGTCAGACGCGTGTAGAAATCTTCGGTATGGAACAGCGAGAGGGATTTGCGTGCGGAAATCAGCCGCGACACAGATTCAAAAATCCGCAGCTGACTGTTCTTACCGGTCGAGTCCATCCAATCCCATTGCAGCCATGTGATGTCGTTGTCTTGGCAGTAGGCGTTGTTGTTGCCTTGCTGGCTGTTGCCGAACTCGTCACCGGCTTGGAGCATCGGCGTGCCCAGCGACAGCAGCAACGTGCCGAGAAGATTGAGCGTGGCCCGTTCGCGGTGCTGGTTGATGGCGGGGTCATCGGACGGTCCTTCGTGCCCGAAGTTGACTGAATAGTTCACATTCGACCCGTCGTTGTTGTCTTCGCCGTTGTCCTCGTTGTGTTTGCGGGCGTAAGCGGTCAGGTCGGCGGTGGTGAAGCCGTCATGACAGGAAATGAAGTTGATCGACGACGGAGCGCCGCGTCCTGGCTCGGTGGCGAAGAGGTCTGCGGAACCGCACAACCGGGTGGCCATCTCCTGCATGCCGGTTTCCCCGTTGCCCGGCCGGTCGACCGGATCGGTCAACCAGAATTGCCTGACCGAGTTGCGGAAGGTGTCGTTCCACTCGCCGAAGGGCATACCGAACTGGCCGGTGCGCCACCCTTGATAGCCGACATCCCAAGGCTCCATGATGAGTTTCAGGTTGCCCAGCAGCATGTCGCTGCGCAAGGCGTACAGGAAGGGGTGATGCTTGGTGAAGTTGCCGTCGAGACGTGCAAGCGAGGCGGCCAGGTCGAAGCGGAAGCCGTCGACGCCGATCCGTTTGGCCCAGTACCGCAGGCTGTCGATGGCGAAGGTCACGACATGCGTGTTGGAAAAGTCAAGCGTGTTGCCGCAGCCGGTGGTGTCTTCCAACCGGCCGGGATTGTTGCGCTGGTGCCGGTAGTAGGACAGCTCGTCCAGCCCTCTCCAGCATACGGTCGGCCCGTCGGTACCGCCTTCGCATGTGTGGTTGTAGACCACGTCCATGATGACTTCGAATCCGGCCTCGTGCAGGGCTCGGACCATGTCGATGACTTCCTGGCGAACCGCGCGCGGGCCTGAACGTTGTGCGGCCTGCGTGGCGTAGGACGGCTCCGGCGCGAAGTATCCGAGCGTCGAATACCCCCAATAGTTGTGCCGGCCGCGTTGCTGGAGAAACAGCTCATCCTGTTTGGCTTGGATTGGCAGCAGCTCAATCGAGGTGACGCCGAGTGTCTGCAAGTAGGACAGGGTAGCGGGGTGGGCGAGCCCTGCATATGTCCCGCGCAATTCTGGAGGCAGCCACGGCGCGTTCGCTGTGAAGCCTTTGACATGCAGCTCGTAGATGACGGTTTTGCTCCACGGCACGTGGGGGTGGGAGGGCTCGCCTTCGTGCTTGGTGGTGTCTCGGTCATCGATGGCGACGGACACCGGCATGCTGCCGAGGGAGTCAAGTGTGCTCATGTTGCCGTCGGGGGATCCGTGGACGACCCCGTTGTCGATGGTGCACTCGTAGGAGAATGCGGGGGCGTCGAGTTTCATGGTCCCGTCGATGCCCTTGCCGTAAGGGTCGAGCAGGATTTTGTGCGGGTTGAAACGCACGTCATGTTTGGGATTCCATTGCCCGTCCACGCGATAGGCGTAGCGCATGCCGTCCCAGGCCTTGGGCAGGTGGACATACCACAGGCCGTAGTTCGGACCGCTCATTGCGAACAGGGTTTCGCGCACGTACATGGATTCGATGATGCGCGAGCAGATGGGGAAGAGCCGCACTTCTTGCGTCCATGGGATGGGGGACCCCTTGAACAGGCGAACCGCTTCGTTGTAGAAGGCGGAAGGGCGGTCGAGTGGCTCGTAGACGCACAACCAGATGCGGTCGGCTGTTTCCGATCTGACGACGGCATCCGCCCCGCCATCGTCGGTGAAGTAGAGACCTGGCCGTGTGGCGTAACGGTGCAATGGCGGATTTTTCATGGTGCCATTGTAAGGTCTGCGTAGCCTGTTTGCGCAAACATCGCACACGATATGGTCACATGTTGGGGTATCTGCCGCATTGTCGAGCGAAACTCACAGAATCGAACAAAAACCATTCAGTTGATACCATGAGGTGCTCGCCGATTCTCATGAAACGCTCAACACCACGCAAGCATGAGAACGTACCGGTTATCCGCTACATTGTGATGAAGGTCACAGATTCCGGTGACGAGCCGCCGACCGGCGGCGACCCCTTTTGCAGTACAGGCTCGAGGAGGACCAATTGGCAGAAGCAAAGAAAACAGAGGCTACCAAGCCAAGCCCCGAAGAGAAGCTGATCGCGGCTCAGGCCGAGGTCGACGAGCTGGTCAAGAAGGCCCAGGTTGCCCTGAAGGAGTTTGAGAAGCTTGATCAGAAGCAGGTCGATCACATCGTCGCGAAGGCTTCCGTCGCAGCGCTGAACAAGCATCTGCAGCTGGCGAAGATGGCTGTGGACGAGACCGGCCGTGGTCTTGTGGAAGACAAGGCCACCAAGAATATTTTCGCATGCGAGCACGTTACCCACTATTTGGCGGGGCAGAAGACCGTCGGCATCATCCGTTCCGATGATGTCCTCGGCATTGATGAAATCGCCGAGCCGGTCGGTGTGGTCGCGGGTGTCACCCCGGTCACCAACCCGACTTCGACTGCGATTTTCAAGTCCTTGATTGCGCTTAAGACCCGGTGCCCGATCGTCTTCGGCTTCCATCCGTTCGCGCAGAAGTGCTCGGTCGCGGCCGCCAAGATTGTGCGTGACGCGGCCATCGCCGCAGGCGCGCCTGAGAACTGTATCCAGTGGATTGAGCATCCGTCCATCGAGGCGACCGGTGCCCTCATGCGCCACGACGGCGTCGCCACGATTCTCGCGACCGGCGGCCCGGGTATGGTCAAGGCTGCGTACACCTCCGGCAAGCCGGCACTCGGCGTCGGCCCGGGCAATGCTCCGGCGTACGTCGATGCCGATGTCGATGTCGAGCGTGCCGCCAACGACCTCATCCTCTCCAAGCATTTCGATTACGGTATGATCTGCGCCACAGAGCAGGCGATCATCGCCCACAAGGACGTCTACGACCCGCTGGTCAAGGAACTCAAGCGTCGCAAGGCCTACTTTGTGAACCCCGACGAGAAGGCCAAGCTTGAGCAGTACATGTTCGGCTGCACCTCCTATTCCGGTGGTTCCCCGAAGCTCAACTCCGTCGTGCCGGGCAAGTCCCCGCAGTACATCGCCCATGAGGCTGGCTTCGAAGTGCCCGCCGACGTGACCATCCTTGCCGCCGAATGCAAGGAAGTCGGCGAGATGGAGCCGCTTACTCTCGAAAAGCTCTGCCCGGTGCAGGCCGTGCTCAAGGCCGACAATAAGGAGCAGGCTTTCGAGATGTGCGAAGAGATGCTCAAGCATGGCGCCGGCCACACCGCCGCCATCCACACCAACAACCAGGATCTGGCCCGTGAATTCGGTCTGCGCATGCACGCTTGCCGTATCATCTGGAACTCCCCGAGCTCGCTTGGTGGCATCGGCGATATCTACAACTCCATCGCCCCGTCCCTGACCCTGGGCTGCGGCTCCTACGGCGGCAACTCGGTGTCCGGCAACGTCCAGGCCGTCAACCTCATCAACATCAAGCGCATCGCACGGAGGAACAACAACATGCAGTGGTTCAAGGTGCCGCCGAAGACCTATTTCGAGCCGAACGCGATCCGGTATCTGCGCGACATGTACAACCTCAACCGCGCGGTCATCGTGTGCGACAAGGTCATGGAGCAGCTCGGCGTGGTCGACAAGATCATCGACCAGCTGCGCGCCCGCCAGAACCGCGTCACCTTCCGCATCATCGACTACGTCGAGCCGGAACCGTCGGTCGAGACCGTCGAGCGCGGCGCCTCCATGATGCGTGACGAGTTCAAGCCCGACACCATTATCGCCGTTGGCGGTGGCTCCGCGATGGACGCCGCGAAGGTCATGTGGCTCATGTACGAGCACCCGGAGATCGCCTTCTCCGATGTGCGCGAGAAGTTCTTCGATATCCGTAAGCGCGCGTTCAAGATCCCGCCGCTCGGCGAGAAGGCCAAGCTCGTGTGCATCCCGACCTCTTCCGGCACCGGTTCGGAGGTCACTCCGTACGCCGTCATCACCGACCACAAGACCGGCTACAAGTACCCGATCACCGATTACGCGTTGACCCCGTCCGTGGCCATCGTCGACCCGGTGCTCGCCCGCACCCAGCCGCGTCGCTTGGCCTGCGATTCCGGCATGGACGCCCTTACCCACGCAATCGAGGCCTACGTGTCCGTGTACTCCAACGACTTCACCGACGCCATGGCGCTGCACGCCATCAAGATCATCTGGGACAACCTGTCCGAGTCCGTCAACGGTGAAGCCGGTCTTGAGAAGACCGCCGCGCAGGAACATATGCACAACGCCGCCACCATGGCCGGCATGGCCTTCGGCTCCGGCTTCCTCGGCATGTGCCACAGCATGGCGCACACCATCGGTGCGCTGTGCCACGTGGTCCACGGCCACACGAACGCCATCCTGCTGCCGTATGTCATCCGCTACAACGGCCAGGTCCCGTCCGAGCCGACCAGCTGGCCGAAGTACAACAAGTACGTGGCCCCGCAGCGCTACCAGGAAATCGCCCGTCTGATTGGCATCGATCCGGGCAAGACCCCTGAGGAAGGTGTGGAGAACCTCGCCCGCGCTATCGAGGATTACCGAGACAACAAGCTCGGTATGGACGCCAGCTTCAAGGCCTGCGGTGTTGACGAGGATACGTACTGGTCGCTTATCGACCGCATCGGCATGCGCGCCTATGAGGACCAGTGCACGCCGGCGAACCCGCGTATCCCGCTCATCGAGGATATGGAGGACATCGCCATCGCCGCATACTATGGCGTCTCGCAGGCTGAGGGCCACAAGATGCGCGTCGATCGTCTCGGTGTCGCAGCCACCGAAGAGGCTTCCGAGCGCGTGAAGTGATGTCCCGCGGGGCAGATTCCCGCCCGGCATTGATCGCCTGAATCCTAACCATTGCGCCGTCGTACCCAGTCGGGTATGGCGGCGCAACTCATTTCGGGGTCCATGACTGGCTGCGGCCGGCCGGCATCAGCATCTGCTGGCATCAGCTTCTGTCGGCATCTGTCGGAGATGATATGGGTGGCACGGCATCGCTTGTCGTACCATCAGCCTTGCGTAATCGCGTGTTATCATACCTGCTTGTGACAGCCATTGAACAACCGACAGCTTCCCGCCGCCGTACGAAACGCGGCAATTATGCCCCCAGCCGCGCTAGGCGTGAACAGATAGCCTCAGCCGTACTGCAGATTGTCGATCAATCCGGGTATGGCGACGTGACTGTCATCCGGATTTCCAAGGAAACCGGGATACCGCAGTCGAGCGTCCTCTATCATTTCCCCACCAAAGACCATCTGCTGGTCGGCGCGATGGAATACGCCGATTCGCTTGACGGCAAAAAGTACAACCTGGAAAGCGCATGGCCCGAGCTGAGCGAGGACATGCTCGACAAGCTTATCAGGATGAGGCTTTCGCGACGCAACCGGCTGTTGCTCATGGCCTACCTTCGCGGGTTGGCCACGCAGCCGGACAATCCGGCGAGCAAGTACTTGGCGACCAAGGATATGCGCACCGTCGATCATTGGACGAAACTGTGCACGCAGTTGCAGCATCAAGGCGTGATGCACCAAGCCTTGGACGCCAAACGTACCGCGATGCAGATTCTTGCGCTCTGGCAGGGTTTGGTGCAGGCGTATCTGCGTGACGATTCCTTTGATGCCGACACGATGCATGATCTGTTCATGGATGGCATGCGCCATCTGACGTGCAGGAACTGGCAGGAGTTCCTTACCTATCTTTCGCGTCCGGACGTCGGTATCTAGGTTCGCTCCGGACGTTATGACAGCAGCCGGTACGAGAAATCGTGGATCTGGCGGAACACCGCCTCGCTTTCTTCGAGCCACGACATGCAGACGCTGTAGACATGGCCGAGCGGTTTGCCGGGCCGTGTTTTGACGTCGTGGAGTTCGAACTCCTGGTGCGCGCGTGACAGCTCCGTCGCAAGGGCCAGGCTTTCATACTCGATGAAATCGTCGCTGCTGGTCGCCAGATACATGGGCGGTATCATGCTGTTGCGGACCAAGTTGGTGCTGAAGCGGTAGTCGGGGTCGACCTGCGACAGCCGCTTGAAGAAGTGGGGACCGATAACCGACACGACGTCGTCGGGACGTTCGTTGCGCGATTGTGCATCCGTGACCCCCGGTGTGAACGGCGAAAGATCGAAGACTCCCGAAACCGCGGCGACACCACGGATGTGCAGACCCGATGGGGTGACGCCGTATGCTGCGGCCGTTGCGGGGTCGCTTTGCAAGGCAGCCTGATAGAAGGCGAGTGCACCGCCGGCGGAATCGCCGGTGAGGAACACGTGATTAAGGTCGATTGGGTAGGCATCTCCATGCCCGGCGATCCAGGCGAGGCCTGCGGCGATATCGCGCAGCTGTCCGAGGAAATCGGTCTGCGGCGCGGGGCGGTAGTTGAGCGAAAACACTGCGAAACCGTGTTGTGCGAGCGTTACGTTGAAATTGCGGTTGAGTTCCTTATACCCGTATACGAATCCGCCGCCGTGGATATCGACGTAGACAGGCAGCGTGCGGCCTTGGCGGATAATGGCGTCATGGGGTAGATACAAATCGAGCAGATGCCCGCGGATCCCGTCGTTGAGATAAGGGATGTCGGTAATCATATCGATGTCATCGGGCACTGACCAGTACCGTGAGCGTGGCAGATCGCTTCTTGCAAACGCGAGGCGGGTGTCGCGGATGGCCTGCACAGCGTGCTCGTCGTATCCGCAATCGGCGAGGTCTGCGTCGAATTCGGTCCAGCTCGCGGAACGTGGATTGCCGAAATCAAACTGTGGGGTGGCGCCGAGCGCCGACGCATATCTCAGATGTGCCATATCTGCCTCGATTCTCCAACGCCGTCGTCGTTGTGCGGTGGTGCGTAGCCGTATGGCCCAGTCTAGTCTTTCGTTGGGCGGACAGGCGGATTGCGTGTTGCGCCACACCGTGGTGGCGGGCGGCAGCTTGATGTCCTATACTCAGGTGGGCTCTTGTGATGGATGAGATGAGTGGTGTCAGCGCCCGGGGCAGAGTCCCGGAAGTGCGACACGCCGCAGAAATCTTATACATGGCACGTGCTTTAATAATCAAGTTGCCTGTTTTAGGCTCGCATATTGGAATCAAAAAAGCGAGCGCGGCGTCGGCGGCTCCGAGTGGGTCGCTGTCTGGCTGCGCACTGATGTGGTTACGACCGGGGCGTTATGCCTTGGGTCAAGCTCGCCGGTGCCCTGCGACAGGTTGGTAAACAGTAAACGAATCGCTAGAAAGGGCGGACGGCAATGGCGGGACAGAAAATCCGCATCAGGCTTAAGTCCTATGACCATGAGGTCATCGACCAATCGGCGAAGAAAATCGTCGAGACGGTGACGAACGCGGGTGCCACTGTGGTGGGCCCGGTTCCTCTGCCGACCGAGAAGAACGTATTCTGTGTTATTCGTTCTCCTCACAAGTACAAGGATTCTCGCGAGCATTTCGAGATGCGTACTCATAAGCGTCTCATCGACATCGTGGACCCGACCCCGAAGGCCGTGGACTCCCTGATGCACATTGATCTGCCTGCGGATGTCAACATCGAGATCAAGCTGTAAGGGAGGAGGGAACCGCTATGTCACAGAACAAGAATCGCACTGCACTGCTCGGCCGCAAGCTCGGCATGTCGCAGGTCTGGGATGAGAACGGCTTCTTCGTTCCCGTCACCCTGGTCGACGTGTCCACCAACGTGGTCACCGCAGTCAAGACCGAGGAAACCGACGGCTACAAGGCTGTCCAGCTCGGTTACGGCCAGATCGATCCGACGAAGGTGACCAAGCCGCTCGCTGGTCATTTCGCCAAGGCCGGTGTCACCCCGCGTCGTCACCTCGCAGAGGTGCGCACGGAGAACGCCGAGGAGTACAAGCCCGGTCAGGAACTGACCGCCGAGCTGTTCTCCGAAGGTACGCTGGTGGACGTCACCGGCACCACCAAGGGCAAGGGCTTCGCCGGTACCATCAAGCGCTGGGGCTTCAAGTCCTATCGTCGTACTCACGGCTCTCATAAAAACGAGCGTCGCCCCGGTTCAGTCGGTGCATGCGCTACTCCGAGCCGTATTCTCAAGGGCAAGCGCATGGCCGGCCGTATGGGTCATGAGACCAACACCGTGCTCAGCCTTACCATCGTCTCCTCCGATGTCGAGAACGGCATCCTCGCCATCAAGGGCGCCATCCCGGGGCCCAAGGGCGGCATCGTTCTCGTCCGTTCGGCAGTGAAGGGAGCCTGAAACCATGGCAAACGTTACTCTGAACGTCACTGACGTCAAGGGACAGGCCGCTGGCACCGTCGAGGCGCCGGCTGAAATCTTCGGCATTTCCGCTGAAGACGTCCACGCCCACATCCCGCTGATCCACCAGGTGGTCATCGCACAGCTCGCCGCTGCCCGTCAGGGCACCCATGCGGTGAAGAACCGTGCGAAGGTCTCCGGCGGCGGCAAGAAGCCGTGGAAGCAGAAGGGCACCGGCCGTGCACGCCAGGGCTCCATCCGCGCTCCGCAGTGGTACCACGGTGGCGTTGTCCACGGGCCGGTTCCGCGTGACTACAGCCAGCGCACCCCGAAGAAGATGAAGGCTGCAGCTCTGCGCTACATCCTCTCCGATCGCGCCAACGCCGGTCACATCGGTGTCATCGATTTCGGTGGCATCGAGACCCCGTCCACGAAGACCGCTGTTACCGCGCTGAACGCCGTGAGCTCCAACGAGTTCACCACCGTGGTGTTCTCCCGCGACAACATCAACGAGTGGCTGTCGGTGCGCAACATCCCGACCGTGCACCCGATCTTCGCGGATCAGCTCAACACGTACGACGTGGTCACCGCCAAGTATGTCGTCTTCTCGAAGGAAGGCTTCGACGCCTTCGTTGCAGCGAAGACGAAGTCGGCCACGAAGGAGGCCTGATCCACATGGTCGCTATTCACAAGCCAGCACACGACATCATCCTCAAGCCTGTTGTCTCTGAGAAGAGCTACGCCGAGTCCGATCGCGGCCGCTACACCTTCGTTGTGGCGCCGAACGCGAACAAGGTGCAGATCAAGCAGGCCATCGAAGAGATCTTCAATGTCAAGGTGACGAATGTCAACACCCTCAACCGCGCGGGCAAGCGCAAGCGCACCCGCACCGGTTTCGGTCAGCGTGTCAATCAGAAGCGCGCGATCGTGACCGTGGCCGAGGGCCAGACGATCGACATCTTCGGTAACTGAAGGCTAGCCGAGAAAGTCAAAGGAAGAACTACATTATGGCTATCCGCGTTTATAAGCCGACGACTGCAGGCCGTCGCAACGCGTCCGTGTCGGATTTCTCCGACGTCACGCGCTCCACGCCTGAGAAGTCGCTGGTTCGCAAGCTCACCAAGACCGGCGGTCGTAACTCTTATGGCCGTATGACCTCCCGCCATCGTGGCGGCGGCCACAAGCGCCAGTACCGTCTCATCGACTTCAAGCGTTGGGACAAGGACGGCGTGCCGGCGAAGGTCGCTCACATCGAGTACGACCCGAACCGTTCGGCCCGCATCGCACTGCTGCACTATGCAGATGGTGAGAAGCGCTACATCATCGCTCCGGAAGGCGTCAAGCAGGGCGACATCATTGAGACCGGTGAACAGGCCGATATCAAGCCCGGCAACAACCTGCCGCTGCGCAACATCCCGACCGGTACCATTGTGCACGCCATCGAGCTCCGCCCGCTGGGCGGCGCGAAGATTGCGCGTTCCGCTGGTGCTGCCGTTCAGCTCGTCGCTAAGGATGGCGCTTACGCCCAGCTGCGTATGCCGTCCGGCGAAATCCGCAACGTCGACGCTCGCTGCCGCGCGACCGTCGGTGAGGTCGGCAACGCCGATCACGCCAACGTCCAGCTCGGTAAGGCAGGTCGCGCCCGCTGGATGGGCAAGCGCCCGATCACTCGTGGTGAGTCCATGAACCCGGTCGACCACCCGCACGGCGGTCGTACTCGTGGTGGCAAGCCGCCAGTGTCTCCGTGGGGCAAGGGCGAAGTTCGTACTCGCCGTCCGAAGAAGGCTTCGAACAAGATGATTGTTCGTCGTCGTCCGAATGGTAAGAACCGCAAGTAAGGGAGTGTCGAGTAGATGACTCGTAGCATCAAGAAGGGCCCATTCGTCGACGCCCACTTGCAGAAGAAAGTCGACGAGCAGAACGAGAAGGGCACGCACAACGTCATCAAGACGTGGTCGCGCCGTTCGATGATCACCCCGGACTTCATCGGCCACACCTTCGCCGTCCATGACGGCCGCAAGCATGTGCCGGTGTTCGTCACCGAGGCAATGGTTGGCCACAAGCTCGGCGAGTTCGCCCCGACCAAGACCTTCAAGGGTCATGTGAAGGACGACAAGAAGGCACGCCGCTAAAGAGGAGACAAGACACATGGAAGCTAAAGCAATCGCTCGTCACGTCCGCGTGACGCCGCGCAAGGCTCGCCGCATGGTCGACCTCATCCGAGGCAAGCGTGCGACCGACGCCATTACCATTCTCAAGTTCGCTCCTCAGTCCGCCGCACTCCCCGTGCGCAAGACTCTGGAGAGCGCTATCGCCAACGCTCGCGTGAAGGCCGACAAGGCCGGCGAGCCGTTCCGCGAGAACGACCTGTTCATCAAGGAGACCTATGTGGACGAAGGCGTGACGCTCAAGCGTTTCCGCGCTCGTGCCCAGGGCCGTGCCGCTCGCATCAACAAGCGCACCAGCCACATCACGGTCGTTGTCGCTAGCAAGGAAGGAGCCCGCTAAAGATGGGTCAGAAGATCAATCCCTTTGGCTATCGCCTGGGTATCACTGAGAACCATCGTTCCAAGTGGTTCTCCGATTCCAACAAGGTTGGCGAGCGTTACCGTGACTTCGTGCTGGAGGATGACAAGATCCGCAAGGCGCTGAGCAAGGATCTCGAGCGTGCGGGCGTGTCCCGTATCGTCATCGAGCGTACCCGTGACCGTGTGCGTGTGGACATCCACACCGCCCGCCCGGGCATCGTGATCGGCCGCCGTGGTGCTGAGGCTGAGCGCGTTCGCGCCAAGCTCGAGAAGCTCACCGGCAAGCAGGTCCAGCTCAACATCTTCGAAGTGAAGAACGCGGCTCTTGACGCTCAGCTCGTCGCCCAGAGCATCGCTGAGCAGCTGACCAACCGCGTCACCTTCCGCCGTGCCATGCGCAAGGCGGAGCAGGACGCAATGCGTGCCGGCGCAAAGGGTATCCGCATCAAGCTCTCCGGCCGTCTCGGCGGTGCGGAAATGAGCCGTTCCGAGTTCTATCGCGAGGGTCGCGTTCCGCTGCAGACTCTCCGTGCCCTCATCGATTACGGCTTCTTCGAAGCCCGCACCACTTACGGCCGTATCGGCGTGAAGGTGTGGATCTACAAGGGCGATATGACTGAGACTCAGTTCGAAGAGCAGCAGGCTCAGCAGAACAACAGCCGTCCGGGTCGTCGTGGCGATCGTCGCCAGCGCCGTGGCGGTCAGCGTTCCGCTCAGACCAAGCCCGCGACCGAAGCCGCTCAGGCGGCCCCGGCTGCAGCCGAAGCTGAGGCTCCTGCCGCAACGGAAACGAAGGAGTGAGCTGGAATGCTTATCCCAAAGAGAGTTAAATACCGCAAGCAGCATCGCCCGGACCGTCATGGTATGTCCAAGGGCGGCAACGAGATCGCTTTCGGCGATTACGGCATCCAGGCGCTTGCCCCGGCTTATGTGACGAACCGTCAGATCGAAGCCGCACGTATCGCCATGACCCGCTACATCAAGCGTGGTGGCCGCGTGTGGATCACGATCTTCCCGGATCGCCCGCTGACCAAGCACCCGCTCGGCGCCCGAATGGGTTCCGGTAAGGGCGCGCCTGAGTTCTGGATCGCCGATATCCACCCCGGTCGAGTCATGTTCGAGATCGGTGGTGTCACGGAGGATGTCGCTCACGAGGCTCTGCGCCGCGCTATCGACAAGCTCCCCATGAAGTGCCGTATTATCGCGCGTGAAGGCGGTGACATCTGATGCCAGTCGGAACTGCAGACTATTCCATCAAGAATCTCAACGAGAAGACCAATGCGGAAATCGAGGGCTTCCTCAAGAAGTCCAAGGAAGAGCTGTTCAACCTGCGCTTCCAGCACGCAACCGGCCAGCTCGAAAACACCGCCCGTCTCAAGGCCGTCAAGCGCGACATCGCCCGGATGTACACCGTCCTGCGCGAGCGCGAACTCGGTATCACCGAGGAGCCTGAGGCTGCGGATACGAAAGCTGAGGAGAAGTAAGCATGGCTGAAAAGCAAGAGCGTAACTTCCGCAAGGTTCGTCGCGGTTACGTCGTGTCCGAAGCTATGGACAAGACGATTACCGTCGAGCTCGAGCAGCGTTCGACCCACCCGCTGTACGGCAAGGTCGTCCGCTCCACCCGCAAGGTCAAGGCCCATGATGAACACAACGAAGCCCACGTTGGCGACCTCGTGAGTATTATGGAGACTCGGCCTCTGAGCAAGACCAAGCGTTGGCGTCTCGATAGCATTATCGAGCGCGCCAAGTAACAAGTTCGGCAAGGCTCCGCGATCACCCGCAAGGGTGCTCGGGGAGAACCAGCTCGGCTAAGGAGAATCAATGATTCAGCAGGAAACGCGGCTTCATGTCGCCGACAACACGGGTGCCAAGGAGATCTTGGCCATCCGAGTGCTCGGCGGATCGAAGCGACGCTATGCCGGCATCGGCGACGTGATCGTCGCCACCGTCAAGGACGCCATTCCTGGCGGGTCGGTCAAGAAGGGCGACGTGGTGAAGGCCGTTGTCGTCCGCACCGTCAAGGAACACCGCCGTGCGGATGGTTCCTACATCAAGTTCGACGAGAACGCCGCTGTGCTCCTCGGCTCTGGCCAGGAACCCAAGGGCACTCGTATCTTCGGACCGGTCGGTCGTGAGCTGCGCGACAAGCGCTTCATGAAGATCGTGTCCCTCGCTCCGGAGGTGATCTGAATGGTAGCCAAGATCAAGAGCGGCGACCAGGTCAAGGTCATCCGCGGCAAGGATCGCGGCAAGGAAGGCAAGGTCTTGCGTGTGCTGCCCAACGATCGACTGATCGTTGAGGGTGTGCAGATCGTCAAGAAGCATGTCCGCGCCACCCAGCAGGGCCAGCAGTCTGGCATTGTTCCGGTCGAGGCCCCGATCCATCGCTCCAACGTGATGCTGATCGACCCGGAGACCAAGCAGCCGACCCGCGTTGGCGTGGTCGTTAAGCAGGAGGCTCGTGACGGCAAGGTGAAGACCGTGCGCGTGCGTGTCGCCAAGAAGTCCGGAAAGGAGCTGGCATGACCGATACCACAGTCGAAGCGCCGGCAACTCCGCGCTTGAAGCAGAAGTACTTCGACCAGATCGTGCCTGAGCTCGAGAAGGAATTCAAGTATTCCAACCCGATGCAGGTCGCTCGTCTGCAGAAGGTCGTCGTCTCCATGGGTGTCGGTGCCGCTGCCCGCGACTCCAAGCTCATCGAAGGTGCTGTGAAGGACCTGACGGCCATCACCGGTCAGAAGCCGAAGATCACCCACGCGAAGAAGTCCGTCGCGCAGTTCCATCTGCGTGAGGGGCAGGCCATCGGTGCGTATGTTACGCTCCGCGGCGACCGCATGTGGGAGTTCCTCGACCGCCTTCTGACGCTGGCTCTGCCGCGTATCCGCGATTTCCGCGGAATCGATGGCAACCAGTTCGACGGTCAGGGCAACTACAACTTCGGTCTCACTGAGCAGTCCATGTTCCACGAGATCGATCCTGATTCCATTGACCACGTCCGTGGTATGGACATCACCGTGGTGACGAACACCAAGGACGACAAGGAAGCCCGCGTGCTGCTCAAGCACCTCGGTTTCCCCTTCAAGGAGAACTGAAATGGCAAAAACCGCTCTGAAGAACAAGGCGGCCGCCAAGCCGAAGTTCAAGGTGCGCGCCTACACGCGTTGCCAGGTTTGTGGTCGTCCCCACTCCGTGTACCGCAAGTTCGGCCTGTGCCGCATCTGCCTTCGCGAGAAGGCTCACCGTGGCGAGCTGCCCGGAGTTACGAAGTCCAGTTGGTAAACATCGACGCTGAAGGTCCGCGGCCCGATCGGGTGCATGGCACCCGTGAGGGCGGCGGAAACCACGGCGAGAAAGGGCGTTAGCCCACATGACAATGACAGATCCGATCGCAGACATGCTCACGCGTCTGCGTAATGCGAGCGCGGCAAAGCACCAGACCGTGGATATGCCGTACTCCAAGTTCAAGGCGAACATCGCCGAGATCCTCAAGCGTGAAGGCTACATCGCTGATTTCACGGCGAAGGAAGCCAAGGTCGGCCAGACCCTCGAAATCACGCTGAAGTATGGTCCTCACGGCGAACGTTCCATCCAGGGCATCAAGCGTATTTCGAAGCCGGGCATGCGTCGCTATGCGAAGTCCGACTCCTTGCCGATGCCGCTCGGCGGCCTCGGTGTCGCCATCATCTCGACGAGCTCGGGATTGCTGACCCAGAAGGAATGCCTCGACCGGGGCATCGGCGGCGAAATCGTCGCTTACGTTTGGTGAGAAAGGAGAGCTGAAACATGGCATCGCATATTGGTAAGCTCCCCGTCACCATCCCGGATGGCGTGGAAGTCAAGATTGAAGGTCAGACCTTCTCCACCAAGGGCCCGAAGGGCTCTGATTCCTTCGTGATTCCGGAAGGCATCACCGGCAAGGTCGAAGGCAACGAAATCATCCTGACCCCGGCCGACGATCTGCGTCCGACCCGTGCCAAGCACGGTCTGGCCCGTTCGATCATCGCGTCCATGGTCAAGGGCGTTCACGAGGGCTACACCAAGACCCTCGACATCGTCGGCACTGGTTACCGCGCGCAGCCCAAGGGCAAGAGCATCGAGTTCTCCCTCGGCTACTCGCACACCATCACCGTCGATCCTCCTGAAGGCATCGAGTTCGAACTGCCGAACGCCAACCAGGTGATCGTCAAGGGCTCCGACAAGCAGGCCGTTGGCCAGGCTGCCGCGAACATCCGCAAGCTTCGTGCTCCGGAACCCTACAAGGGCAAGGGCATCAAGTACAGCGACGAGCACATCCTGCGCAAGGCTGGAAAGGCTGGTAAGTGATATGAGCGTCAAGATTTTCGGCAAGGGCAAGAAGTTCTCCCGTCTTCGTCGTCACGCCCGCCTGCGCAAGCGCATTTCCGGTACCCCGGAGCGTCCGCGCCTGGTGGTCACCCGTTCCAACCGTCACATGGTCGCCCAGATTGTGGACGATACCAAGGGCATCACCTTGGCAAGCGCTTCCACTATGTCCCACGATTTCGATGGGTTCGAAGGCAACAAGACCGAAGCGGCCAAGAAGGTCGGTGAACTTGTCGCTCAGCGCGCCAAGGACGCCGGTATCACCAAGGTCGTGTTCGACCGCGGTGGCTACAAGTACCATGGTCGCGTCGCAGCTGTTGCTGATGGCGCCCGCGAGGGAGGTCTGGCACTGTGAGCGATAACGAGAAGGAAACCCAAGTGGCTGAAGAAACTCAGAACACTCAGGCTGCTGCAGAGAACAACGACGAGCGCAAGTCCCGTCGTGGCCAGCGCGGTGAAGGCCGTCGCGGTGAGCGTCGCAACCGTCGTGAAGAGAATCACGGCGACGAGCTGCTCGATCGCGTGGTCACCATCAACCGCGTGTCCAAGACCCACAAGGGTGGTCGTACCTTCAGCTTCGCCGCCCTCGTGGTTGTCGGTGACGGCAAGGGCACTGTGGGTGTCGGCTATGGCAAGTCCCGTGAGGTCCCGGCGGCTATCGCCAAGGGCCAGCTGGACGCCAAGAAGCACATGTTCACCGTTCCGCGCGTCAAGGGCACCATCACCCACCCGGTGATTGGTCACGACGCAGCTGGCACCGTGATGCTTCGCCCGGCCGCCCCTGGTACCGGCGTTATCGCCGGTGGTGCTGTCCGCGCCGTCATGGAGTGCGCTGGCATCTCCGACATCCTCACCAAGTCCATGGGCTCTGCAACCGCGGTGAACGTGGTTCGTGCAACCGTGGCTGCTCTCAAGCAGCTCGAAGAGCCGGAAGAGATCGCGGCGCGCCGTGGTCTCTCGCTCGAAGAGGTTGCTCCGGATGCTCTGCTGCGCGCTCGCGCCGAGGGCATCGCTGAGGCCCGCAAGGCCCGTGAGGAAGCCCAGGCCAAGGCAGCCGCTGAAACGAAGGATGGTGAGTGATGGCAAACCTCAAGATCACCCTGATCCACGGTGTGGTGAACACCACCCCACGCCAGCGTGCTACGGTGCAGACCCTGGGTCTGCACAAGATCGGCCAGAGCGTCGTCCGTGAGGACACCGCCGCCAACCGTGGCCTGGTCAACGCTGTGCGCCACCTGGTCACCGTCGAGGAGGCTGACTGATTATGGCAAACGAAGAAGCAGACATCCTGCAAATGCATGATCTGCACCCGGCTCCGGGAGCCAAGAAGGACCGTATCCGCGTTGGTCGCGGTGAAGGTTCCAAGGGCAAGACCTCGGGCCGTGGCGCCAAGGGCACTAAGAAGCGCTATCAGGTTCGTCCTGGCTTCGAAGGCGGACAGCTGCCGCTGTACATGCGTCTTCCGAAGCTGCGTGGCTTCAAGAGCCCGTTCAAGCAGGTCTACCAGGTCGTCAACATCGCTACGCTGAACGAGCTGTTCCCTGAGGGCGGCGAAGTCACCGTGGCCGATCTGGTCAAGAAGCGCGCTGTGCGTGCTGGCAACCCGGTTAAGATCCTTGGCGATGGAGACACCAAGCTGGCGTTCACCATCAAGGGCGTGAAGGCTTCGGCCTCCGCCAAGGCCAAGATTGAGGCCGCAGGCGGCTCCATCTCCGAGAACTGAACTCGGTGATGCTTGCCTGCTAGACAAGTTGATGTGACCCTCTCCTGTACTAGGAGAGGGTCACATCGTATTCAGTACTGTACCCGCGGTTTCCGCCACGCTGCCGGCGTTGCCTCGCGTGCATCGACGCGCGTCAGGTAGACGGCATGGGGTAGACTGTGGAACTTAGAGTGTGACATTGCACGTTCGCGTGGTTTCCTCGCGCAAGACATAAGGGAAGGAACCCCAGGTGAGGACGTTAATCCAGGCCTTCAAGACCAAGGAATTGAGGAACAAGATCCTCTTTGTACTTGGCATGATCATCATTTACCGTATCGGCTCATTCATCCCGACACCGGGTGTCGACGTCAAAGTCGTCCAGCAGTGCGTCGGCAAGATGAGCACGGTATCCGAGAACTTCATCGGTCTGGTCAACCTCTTCTCCGGCGGCGCCATGCTGCAGCTGTCGATCTTCGCACTGGGCGTCATGCCGTACATCACGGCATCCATCGTCATCCAGTTGCTGCGTGTGGTCATTCCTCGTTTCGAAATGCTGCACAAGGAAGGCCAGTCCGGCGAAGCGAAGCTCACCCAGTACACCCGTTATCTGACCATCGGCCTGGCGGTGCTCCAATCCACCACCATCCTGGTCACTGCGCGTTCCGGCGCATTGTTCAACTACCAGTGCTCGCAGGTCATCCCGAACGATTCGGTATGGAATCTGGTCGTTATGGTCCTCATCATGACTGGCGGCACCGGCTTTATCATGTGGATGGCCGAGCTTATCACCGATAAGGGCATCGGCCAGGGCATGTCGATTCTTATCTTCATGTCAATCTGCTCCGGCTTCCTGCCGCAGCTGTGGGAAATCGGCTGGGGCACCAATGGCAAGGACGGCAACTGGACCAAGTTCGGCATCGTCGTCGGCGTTCTGCTCGTCATCATGATTTTCGTCGTGTATGTCGAACTTGCTCAGCGCCGTATTCCGGTGCAGTATACGCGCCGCATGATCGGCCGTAAGATGTACGGCGGTTCGTCCACCTACCTGCCGCTCAAGATCAATATGAGCGGCGTTATCCCGCCGATTTTCGCGTCCTCGATCCTGTCCATCCCGACACTGATCGCACAGTTCGGCAACAGCGACCAGAGCTGGGTCAAGTGGATCAACACCAACCTTGCCAGCACCACCACCGTGTGGTACATCGTGCTGTATGCCATCCAGATTGTGTTCTTCACCTTCTTCTACACGTCCATCACCTTCGATCCGGACGAAGTTGCCGACAATATGAAGGATTACGGCGGGTTCATCCCGGGTATCCGTGCCGGTAGCGCGACCAGCCGTTATCTTGGCTATGTGATGAACCGTCTTGATACGGTGGGCGCCATCTACCTGCTGTTTGTGGCACTCATCCCGACTGTTCTCATCATGTCCATGCACCTGAACAACCGTCTGCCCTTCGGCGGCACGACGATCCTGATTATCGCAGGCGTCGGCCTAGACACTCTGCGTCAGGCGAAGGCTCAGACCGAGCAGTTCCAGTACACCGGATTCCTGTTCGAGAACACCGAGCACGTCGAAGGCAAGTAATCACAACCACAACCGGGTACGGTCCTTGAGACCGTACCCGAACTGTTATCCGCGGCTGCACAAAGTGAGCACAGATAACAGTTTCACCATCACCGTGTATGACATGCAAATTGTGCGTGGCTTCATCTGGGCCTTAGGCTCCGGACTCGAGGTCGCGGATCATTGGCTTATCAAGCCAACAACCACAGGAAAGGAACACCATGCGTCTGCTGATCATGGGACCGCAGGGCGTCGGCAAGGGAACCCAGGCCGCTCTGCTGAGTAAGCATTACAACATCCCGGCGATTTCCACCGGAGATATCTTCCGCTACAACCTGAAGAACCACACTGAGCTCGGCAAGCAGGCACAGGCGTATATCGACAAGGGCGAACTTGTGCCGGACGAGCTGACGAACTCGATCGTCAAGGATCGTCTTGCCAAAGACGACACCCGCAACGGTTGGATTCTTGACGGGTATCCGCGTAACGCCGCCCAGGTCGAGGCGCTCGACAAGATGCTTGACGAGCTGGGAACTCCGTTGGATTATGCTGTCGCGCTCGACGCGGCGCAGGATGTGCTGCTGGAACGCATGAAAAAGCGTGCAGCCGAGGAAGGTCGTTCCGACGACACCCCGGAAGCGATTGCGAAGCGTCTTGAGACCTATGCGAAGGAGACCGCACCACTGCTCGACATCTACCGCAACCGCGGCAAGCTCGTCAGTGTCAATGGCGTCGGCGAAATCGAAGCCATCAACAAGGAGATCATCGCCAAGCTCGGCTGACGATCAAAGGCGGTCCGTTACCCGACGAACCGCGTGACCATCGAAGCTGGTGGTGCAACACGCCGTGTGTTGCACAACCAGCTTTTCGTGTATTATTGCAATTTGGTGTGTCTTCGGATACCCATAGTAATTCGTCTGAGGAACGGAACGAGGCTCATGGCAAAAGACGGTGTGATTGAAGTCGAAGGCAAGGTGGTGGAAGCACTGCCGAACGCGATGTTTCGCGTGGAACTTGAGAACAAGCACATCGTGCTGGCAACGATTTCCGGAAAGATGCGCAAGAACTACATCCGTATTCTTCCGCAGGACCGGGTTGTGCTGGAGATGAGCCCCTACGATCTGAACCGTGGGCGTATTACGTACCGTTACAAGTAAGGTACAAGCAAAGGAAAACCATGAAGGTCAGCCCTAGTGTGAAGAGGATCTGCGAAAACTGCCGCGTGATCCGTCGTCACGGCCGCGTCATGGTGATCTGCACGAACCCGCGCCACAAGCAGCGTCAGGGCTGAGCAGATTTCCAGCGGCATATGAACAGACACTGAATCACAGCGCAAGCTGAACCCCGGGTACGCAGGCCCGGGCCGGGAAACCGGGCGATTCGGTGTGAGACCTGCGCAAAACAAAAGGAATCGCAATGGCACGTCTTGCCGGAGTCGACATCCCAAATGAGAAGCGTATCGAGATTGCGCTCACCTACATCTTTGGTGTGGGCCGCACTCGTGCGAAGGAAACGCTTGCCGCGACCGGAATCAATCCGGATACCCGCGTCAAGGATCTTACGGATGAGCAGCTCATCACGCTGCGCGACTATCTTGAAGCCAACTACAAGATCGAAGGCGATCTGCGTCGTGAAATCGATGCGGACATCCGTCGTAAGATCCAGATCAACTGCTACCAAGGCCAGCGTCACCGTAGGGGACTTCCTGTGCGCGGTCAGCGCACCAAGACCAACGCCCGCACCCGCAAGGGCCCGAAGCGTACGGTCGCCGGAAAGAAGAAGGCCACCAAGTAAGGTGGCGTGCCCCGGGCCACGAGACGGACTAGCTCATCGCCCGGGCATTCAAGTTCGTTACTAGGAAACGAGGGTCAATGGCAGCCAACAAGCAAGCTGCGCGCAAGCCGCGTCGCCGGGACCGCAAGTCGGTGCCGGTCGGGCAGGCGCACATCAAGTCCACTTTCAATAACACCATCATCTCGATTACGGACCCGTCCGGAGCGGTTGTCTCCTGGGCGTCCGGTGGCGATGTCGGTTTCAAGGGCTCCCGCAAGTCCACGCCGTACGCCGCTGGCATGGCCGCCGAATCTGCTGCCCGCAAGGCGATGGAACACGGCGTCAAGAAGGTCGACGTATTCGTGAAGGGCCCGGGTTCCGGTCGTGAAACCGCCATCCGTTCCCTGCAGTCCGCCGGACTCGAGGTCGGTTCCATCACCGACGTCACCCCACAAGCGCATAACGGCGTTCGTCCTCCGAAGCGTCGTCGCGTCTGAGCACTTTTACAATCCACCCATCCAACCCGCTTATGGCCGGTGAGTGCACCACCGATCAGAAGCTGAAAGGATAACCACAGTGCTTATCGCACAGCGTCCGACACTTACCGAGGAATCTCTCAATCCACAGCGCTCACGTTTCGTGATCGAGCCGCTCGAGCCTGGCTTCGGCTATACGCTCGGCAACTCCCTGCGCCGCACGCTGCTCAGCTCCATCCCTGGAGCGGCAGTCACTTCGGTCCGCATCTCCGGCGCCCTGCATGAGTTCACTACTCTGCCTGGCGTGGTCGAGGATGTCACCGAGATCCTGCTTAACATCAAGGGCATCGTGCTGACCAGCGAATACGACGAGCCAGTGGTCATGTATCTGCGCAAAAGCGGTAAGGGCGAGGCTACGGCGGGAGATATCACGCCGCCTGCCGGCGTCACCATCGCTAATCCGGATCTGCACATCGCCACGCTCGAAGACGATGGCGAACTCGAGATCGAGTTCACCGTTGAACGCGGCCGCGGTTATGTGCCTGCTCAGATGAACAAGCAGGATAACGACGAAATCGGCCGAATTCCGGTCGATTCGATCTACTCCCCGGTTCTCAAGGTGAGCTACAAGGTCGAGGCCACTCGCGTGGAACAGCGCACCGACTTCGACAAGCTCATTCTGGACGTGGAGACCAAGCCCGCCATTTCGCCGCGTGATGCGGTGGCTTCGGCCGGCTCGACCCTGGTTGAGCTTTTCGGCTTGTGCCGTGAGCTCAATGCTCAGGCCGAGGGCGTCGAGGTTGGTCCGGCACCGGTTGCCGAAGAGACCAACCCTGAGATGTCCATCCCGATTGAGGATCTCAATCTCACGCAGCGCAGCTACAACTGCCTCAAGCGCGAGGGGATCCACACCATCGGCGAGCTGGTGTCCCACACCGAGCAGGATCTGCTCGATATCCGCAATTTCGGTATGAAGTCCATCGACGAAGTCAAGGAGAAGCTGCAAGGTTTCGGCCTGTCGCTCAAGCCTTCGCCACTCGGCGGATTTGATACCAACAACCTCGAAGGTGGCACGTTCTTCTCGCCGGAAGATGAGTGAACCGCCCCTTTGACCAACCGTTCCTGATCGGATGTTCGGGCATCTGCCCACCTGAGCGGGAACAATAAGGAGTAAACATGCCAAAACCGAAGAAAGGCCCGCGTCTGGCGTCGAGCCCGGCACATGAGCGCCTGATGCTCGCGAACATGGCGACCAGCCTGTTCCGCAACGGCAGCATCAAGACCACCCTGCCGAAGGCAAAGCGTCTGCGTCCGCTGGCCGAGCGCCTGATCACCTTCGCCAAGCGTGGTGATCTGCACTCCCGCCGTCGCGTGATGCGCGTCATTCGTGACAAGTCCATTGTCCACAAGCTCTTCACTGAGATTGCCGAGCAGATGGAACAGCGCGAGGGTGGCTACACTCGCATCGTCAAGATTGCTCCGCGTCGTGGTGATTCCGCTCCGCAGGCCATCATCGAGCTCGTCACCGAGCCGGTTGCCAAGAAGGCCGTCGTGAAGGAAGCTGAAGCCGCTGCCAAGACCGCCGCGAAGGAAGACAGCGAGGCTGTTGCTGCTGCCGCCGATGCCGCGATCGCTGATGGCGCTGCTGATGATGCCGTTGAGCAGGCTGTGGCCGCCAACGAGTCCGGCAACGACGTCGCCGCTGCTGACGCCGCCGCTGTTGACCTCGATAAGACCGCGGATGCCGCGGATGCCGAGGCTGCTGAGCAGGTTGAGGAAGCTGACGTGGCTGATGACGCCGAGAAGGCTGCCGACGAGAAGTGAGTGAACAGTCACCTTCCGTGATTGTTGCACAACACTGATGACGGGGTCGGATCCATACGGGTCCGGCCCCCGTTGCCGTATATGATCGCATACCGGAGGCATTGTCACGAGACGTATCCCGCATGTGTCCGTTTACTGTCGCATGCCACTTGATTAACGGCACACATTTATGCCAAGGTCGTATACTTGTGCCGATGAGATTGAGAATTGACCTTTCCTACGATGGCGGCGGATACCATGGCTGGGCGCGACAGCCAGAGCTGCGCACAGTACAAGGCGAACTGGAACACGCGTTGGCGACCATCCTTCGACTTGCCGACGAGCGGGAGATTCGTGTCACTGTCGCCGGCCGAACCGATACCGGCGTGCACGCATTGGGGCAGGTGTGCCACGTCGATATATCGCCCGAGGTTCTCGACTCATGCATCGGCCATATGCAGGCGAATGGTGTCGAGGCGTTGGAGCGTCGCCTCAAGCATGTGTTGCCCGATGATATCGTTATCCGCTCCATCAGCCGCGCGCCTGACGGTTTTGACGCGCGATTCTCCGCGCTGGAGCGAACTTACGTCTATCGGATTTGTGATGCAGGTCGGCCGGTGGACCCCAGGATGCGTGGATTTGTGACGGCTATCCCGGATCGACTTGATTTAGGCCTAATGAACGAGGCAGCCCGGATGACCGTAGGCCTGCACGATTTCGGCTCGTTCGCGACACCCAATCCCGGGGGTACGACCATCAGGGAGGTCAAGCGCGCCCACTGGGACAGAATCCCGGATGCACCGCTGGTGTCGGGGGATTCCGATTCGGCAGGGTATCGGGTGTCTGTTCTCGAGTCAGGGCTGGTCTGTTTCACGATCGTCGCCGATGCCTTCGCCCACAATATGGTGCGTTCGTTGGTTAATGCTTGCGTGCAGGTAGGCAGAGGTAGGAAAAGCTTGGACTGGTTCGCGCACAAAATGGCCGAGCCGGTTCGTGAGGGTTCGACCGGGCCTATCGATGCGCGCGGATTGACGCTGGAGCACGTGTCCTACCCTCCGGATGACGAACTGGCTGCGCGTGCCGAGGCAATCAGGGCGAAGCGCACCTTGGAATAGCTGTTCGGTTGCACGTTAGTCGCGCATGCTTGAGTCGGCATGTGAGAACAGCTTGGTGGGGGATATTCTCGCATCATCGCGACACGCGGGACGGATGCGCGTGAAATTGTCCTATAATAATCAGGTTGCATGTTTTCTGCGGTCATCGCAGTGACGAGCGACTTGGATGAGTGTCCGAGCGGTCGAAGGAGCACGCCTCGAAAGCGTGTGAGGGCGAAACCCTCCGCGAGTTCGAATCTCGCCTCATCCGCAGTACCCCGTGGGTTCCACCCGCGGGGTTTCTTGTTATCAAGTCGAAAACCGCGCGGTTCCAACGGTTTCACGGCGTGTCGCCCCACCAGGCAGGGTTGCGTCGAGGGGCATACAGATATATGTCATGGCGCATATTGGGAGACGCATTAGGGGCATGGTGGGCGCGTGCCGCAACGCCGGTGAGGATGATAGGCAATAACTTTGGTCCCTATATGCGTGGCGAGATGTATGGGAGACTGGAACATCGTTCCGGTCTGCGTGCGCATCCTGTATGCCGCGGCATGCGAAGCTGAACAATATCGTCGGAAAGCAGCAGCACCGGGCTGTGCCCTGCGATCTGCACATTCCCGGACATACGCAACTCGCCATGTTGCTCACGGATTGGGCACGGCGTTTTCCGTCTGCCATGCGGCGTATGCCGGGGCATACGTAAACCGACATTACGGCCCTGGGCGGGCCTGAAAGCTTTTCGACCGACGCGGACGCGCTTCTCCCGCACACGGGAGTCGGGGGCCACAGTCCAGTCTGAGCGATCTGTGGATATGCGAATCTCAATATCTCGCGTTTTCGTGTGGATTTCGAGAGATATTGAGAAGAAAGTCTGAATATCTCTCGGCGATGGCAGTTTTGGGGAGATATTGAGCATTCAGCACGATGTTGCCATATAGGCAGGATTATCAGAAGCTTGAAATTTCAACGATTCTAACTTATCGTGCCTTCGTCGCGTCATCTGGCGGTCCTGAAAAGGTCGCGGATTTCGCATTATCGGAGAGATATTCAGAGATTATTGGAAAATCTCTCTCGCACAGGATTTTCGGCGAGATTTTCGGACTTTCTGATACACAGGCATCCAGAGATGAAGAGGACCGATGGGCCGGACATATTTATCTGACCACCCATAGTTCGTCGAGTCGTGGGTATCACGGGATCGCGAACTATGCCAGGTGTGGCGTCATTGCTTGCTGCTGTTTGCGAAAACCGCAAAATCGGCGCTCGGGTAGCCTTGCGCGAACGCCTCGTAGCAATGCCCCGTAATCAGACGCACCAACACGAGCATCTGATTGGTGCGGGTGCTGGCTGCTGTAGCCCCGGTGTTCGAGACGGTGTTGTCGGGGGATGCGAGGGCGGCCAACTCCTCCAACGCGCAGTCGATTTCGATGATGGACACCGTGGACGCCTGCAATCCTGTTGATTGGTCGGTCGCAGTGCTCGGATTGGCGAGCAGATTGGTTATGTCGTATTCTTTCTGCCGCAAATCGCCGGTATTGCCCGCGATAGACATCAACTGCGACCCGGCGGCATGATGGTTGTCGCTTGCGGTGAGAGTCGCGCCGGCCACCCCTTTGGCGGCGAGCACTTGCAATGCGGAGCCTGCGCGGTCTTCGGCAAGCGCGAGTTTGCGAAGAATTGCTTTGCTTAACGGCAGCGCTGTCAGCCCATCGAGACGCTGTCTGCGCAGGGCGTTGCCGTCGTGGGCGCTCGCCGTGTAGGTCTGTGAGATGCTTTGCGCGAGATTGTTGGCCAGCCATTGGGCTTGCGCGCTGCGGATGACCCCTTCTGTGATGCGTTGCGGACATGCTGCCGCGACGGTCTGCCAGTCTTGCGCCGACTGCGATGACGCCAAGTATCTGACGATGATCGGACCGTGCTGTGCGCGGGAGTCGTTGTCGGTGGCGGAGCGGTAGGAGCGCTCGCAGTCGGTTTCCTGATATTCCGATTCGGCTCGTCCTGCGATTCTGGGGGATGAGCATGCAGTCGTGGCAGTCATCACCGCGATTGCGGCAACGCATATGGCGGCGTATCTGAAGATAGTGCGCGCACGGCGAAGGAGAGGACTGCGTGTCTGCATAATCATCTAAAGTAGTACGTAACTGTGACCAATTGGGCAAAGCGCTCGGTAATAACTTCACATAGGAGGTCTTGCAGGATGGAACTGGACCTGGCAGGTATTCACCAGCTGGCAGCTGGTCAGGGAATTGACGCCGAGACGCTGGATGATGCACTTTCCGAGGCATTGCGACTGGCTTATCTCAAAACACCGCACGCGGCGAAGCATGCCCGCGTCGAGCTTGACGAGCGTGCAGGCACGTTCACGATCTGGGCTCAGGACGAGATTCCGGTCGAGCCGACCGAGGATGACCCTCATCCGGCGCCGAAGTTGGGGGAGGAGTATGACGACACCCCGCATGATTTCGGTCGTCTCGCTGCCGCGACGGCGCGTCAGGTCATCAGCCAGCTGTTCCGCAAGGCTGAGGATGACCGTGTGCTTGGCGCCTTCGCAGGGCAGAAGGGCAAGCTGATCACCGGTATCGTCCAGCAGGACGCTAAGGATCCGAGCAATGTACATATCGCCGTTGGCGATGTCGAAGCGCTGCTTCCTCGTCGCGAGCAGGTGCCGGGCGAACGGTATCGTCATGGCGAACGTCTGCGCGTGTATGTGGTCAATGTGTCTCGTGGCCTGCGGGGGCCGGAGATTGTCGTCTCCCGTTCCCATCCGGAGCTGGTGCGTCGCCTGTTTGAACGCGAGGTGCCGGAGCTGGTGTCCGGCGCGGTGTCCATCATGGCGATCGCGCGCGAGGCCGGTGCCCGCACCAAGATCGCGGTCAAGGCGAACACTGACGGGGTCAATCCGAAGGGCGCATTGATCGGCCCTGCGGGATCCAGAGTGCGTGCTGTCATGGAGAATCTCGGCAACGAGAAGATCGATATCGTCGATTGGTCCGCAGATCCGGCGAAGTTTGTGGCGTCGGCGCTGTCACCTGCGGTTGCGACGGATGTGCAGGTCATCAGTGAGAAGAACAAGACCGCCATCGCGTTCATCCATGACGACCAGCTGTCGCTCGCCATCGGCAAGGAAGGGCAGAACGCCCGTCTCGCCGCGAAGCTGACCGGTTGGAAGATCGGCATCGAGTCTGCCGAGCAGCATAAGGCGAAGCTCGCCGCCGAACGGGCAGCTGAGGCAGGCGCGTCACAATCGGCTGAAAACAAGTAGACACGGCTCGCGCCGCAATCCACAGTCTCCGGTATGCTGGATTGCGGCAATCCGGGCCCGGCAGTCCATACTTCCGGGCCGTGACACGGAGACGAGGTAACAGATCATGGTCGCACGATGAGACAAGGTAAGCTCGCCATCATCGAAGTGTGACTGCGCATATGCGCGCAGTCACGGAATAGGAGAAAACTGAGTGGCAAAACAGCGCGTATATGAACTGGCCAAGGAGCTTGGCGTTGACAGCAAAACCGTCCTTGAGAAGCTCAAGGACATGGGGGAGTTCGTCAAGTCCGCGTCTTCTACCGTGGAGGCGCCGGTCGTTCGTCGTCTGAAGGCATCCTTCCCGAAGCAGGATGCATCCAATAAGCCAAACGATAAGAAGCAAGGTGCAAAGGCTGCACCGCGTCCGCAACACTCCGAGCATCATCAGGAGCAGTCGCAGGCATCAAGCGAGAGCAATGCCGCGAAGCCGGGGCCGGCACATCTGCATGTGCCGAAGCCGGGTGCACCGCATCCGGGGCCTCATGCCGGCCAGCGTTCCCAGCAGGGTGGTCGTCCTGACCGTCCCCAGCGCCGTGACGACCGTCGTGACAACCGCGAGGGACGCAATTCCCGTAACGGTGAGCAAGGCCGTCCGGGTCACAATCCGCGTCGTAATGGTCCTCGTCCAGGGGCCAGTGGTCCGCACGCGTCGCGCGGAGCCCAAGGCGCCGCGTCGCAACAGCGTTCCGGTACGCCGCATGCCACGACTCCGGGGCCGCGTCCGGGCAACAATCCGTTCAGCCGCAAGCAGGGCATGCACGTGCCCACTCCGGGTGACATCCCGCGTCCGCACCCCATGGCGCGCCCGACTGTCGAAGGTGGTCGTGGCGGCCGTGGTCGTGGCGGCCGCAATGGTTTCGCCAACGGCCGCGGTGCTCGTCCGGGGCAGTGGGGCCAGCATCGTCCTGGCCAAGGTGCCGGCGCAAACCGCGGTGGAAGCGGCAATCATTTCGGCGGCGGCTTCCAGAACAGTGGCGGCAATGCTGGTCCGTCCCGTGGCGGCGGCCGTGGTCGTGGCGGTGCCGCAGGTGCATTCGGTCGTCAGGGCGGCAAGTCCTCGAAAGCACGCAAGAACCGTCTCGCGAAGCGTCATGAATATCAGGAGATGAAGGCCCCGGTCATCGCCGGTGTGCGCATCCCCGCAGGCAACGGCCAGACTGTGCGTCTGCGTCAGGGCGCGTCCCTTGCGGATCTTGCTGAGAAAATCAACGTCAATCCGGCGGCGCTCGTCACCGTCCTGTTCCATCTCGGCGAGATGGCCACGGCGACCCAGTCCCTTGACGAAGCGACCTTCCAGATCCTCGGCGAGGAAATCGGCTGGAACATCAAGATCGTTTCCGCTGAAGAGGAAGACAAGGAGCTGCTGCAGCAGTTCGACATCGACCTTGATGAGGAAGAGCTGCAGGACGACAAGAACCTCAAGCCGCGTCCGCCTGTGGTCACGGTCATGGGCCATGTCGATCACGGTAAGACCCGCTTGCTGGACACCATCCGCAAGACCAACGTGGTCGCTCGTGAGGCCGGCGGCATTACCCAGCGCATCGGCGCATACCAGGTGACGGTCAAGCTTGACGGCGAATCGCGCAAGATCACCTTCCTCGATACCCCTGGCCACGAAGCCTTCACCGCTATGCGTGCCCGTGGCGCCGAACTCACCGATATCGCGATCCTCGTGGTCGCGGCGGATGATGGCGTCATGCCCCAGACCGTTGAAGCCATCAACCATGCGCAGGCGGCGCATGTCCCGATTGTGGTCGCGGTCAACAAGATCGATAAGCCAGGCGCCAACCCGGAACGTGTGCGCGGCCAGCTCACCGAATTCGGCCTCGTGCCAGAGGAGTACGGCGGCAACACCATGTTCGTCGACATCTCCGCCAAGCAAGGCACGAACGTCGACAAGCTGCTCGAAGCGGTGTTGCTCACCGCCGACGCGGAGCTTGATCTGCGCGCCAACCCGGATATGGACGCTCGAGGCGCCACCGTCGAAGCCCGACTGGACAAGGGCCGTGGTGCAGTGGCGACCGTGCTCGTGCAGTCCGGCACCCTCCATGTGGGTGACGCTATCGTGGCCGGTACCTCGTACGGCCGCGTGCGTGCGATGCTCGACGAGAACGGCAATCATATGAAGGCCGCAGCCCCGTCCACGCCTGTCCAGGTGCTCGGCCTGACTTCCGTGCCGACCGCAGGCGACCTGTTCCTGGTCGCCCCTGACGACCGTGCGGCACGCCAGATCGCCGAGAAGCGTCAGGCCACCGAACGCGCGGCCCAGCTGGCCAAGCGCCGCAAGGTGGTTTCGCTCGAAAGCCTCAAGGAGCAGTTCGCCAAGTCCGAAGTGGATATGCTCAATATCGTCATCAAGGGCGATTCCTCCGGCTCTGTCGAGGCCCTCGAGGATTCGCTCATGAAGATCGATGTGTCCGAGGAAGTCGGCATCCAGGTCATCCACCGCGGTGTCGGTGCCATCACGCAGAACGATGTCAACCTGGCGAGCGTCGACAAGGCCGTCATCATCGGCTTCAACGTGCGCCCGAACCGTCAGGTCGCCGATCTGGCGGAACGCGAAGGCGTGGAGATCAAGTACTACTCGATCATCTACAAGGCCATCGAGGATGTCGAAGCCTCCTTGAAGGGCATGCTCAAGCCCGAATACGAAGAGGTCGTCACCTCGCACTCCGAGATCCGCGAAATCTTCCGCTCCTCCAAGTTCGGCAACATCGCCGGCGTCATGGTCCAGGACGGCGAGGTCAAGCGTGGTACGAAGTGCCGCATCCTGCGCAACGGGGTCGCCACGGTCAACGACCTGGAGATTTCCTCGCTGCGTCGTTTCAAGGACGACGTCCAGTCGGTCAAGGAAGGCTACGAGGCCGGTATCAACCTCGGCACCTTCAACGACATCGAGATCGGCGACATCATCGAGACCTTCGAGATGCGCGAAATCGAACGCAAGTAGCCGTTTTGGACGGCCCGGGCCGCCCACAACGGTTCGGAACACCAGGAACAGGCCAGTGCACTCCATCGGCGCACTGGCCTGTTGCGCAACCGAAGACATGAAGACTGCCCGCGGGCGGTTACGCCCTCAGCCTGAAACAGGCACACGTGACTGGGCTGTGGGAATATCAAACCAACGAACGTATCAGACCGGCCTCGAACAGACCGGCTCCTAGAACTCTTAGAAAGGAACACCATTGGCAGGGACGAATCCACGGGCGGCGCGCATCGCGGCGCTCATCCAGCGTGTGGTCGCATCCGCGTTGGAACGCCAGCTGCACGACGAACGGCTCCACAGCGTGACCATCACCGACGTGCGGGTCACCAACGATTTGCAGATCGCCACCATCTACTGGACCCAGCTCGGCCACGACGGCAAGGAACAGGGTGAACGCAAGCGCGCCCAGCAGGCGCTCAATCAGGCGAAAGGCCGTCTGCGCACGCTGGTCGGTCGCAAGGCGGGGCTGCGACTTACCCCGGAACTCAAGTTCAAGTTCGACGAGGTGCCGGGGGAGGCGACCGAAATCGAAGATATTCTAGTCACCGCCCGTCGTCGTGACGAGGAACTCGCGAAAAGCCGTGAACACGCCCAGTACGCCGGCGAAGCCGATCCGTACAAGCATCCTGAGGAGCGGGAGAACCGATGGGCCGAGGATGATGATGATTACGATGCTTATGACGACGACAACTACGGTGAGGAATCCGACGACGCCGTCGATACCGGCGACGAACATGACGATACCGACAGCGGGCTGACAGGCGGGCAGGATGCCTGACGGCCTTATCGTCATTGACAAGCCGCAAGGGGTCACGAGCCATGACGTCGTTGCCGCGGTACGGTCGGTGCTTCACGTGAAACGCGTCGGCCACGCAGGCACGCTCGACCCGATGGCCACCGGCGTGCTGGTCATCGGGTTCGGCTACGCCACCCGGCTGCTCAACTACATCGTCGACCATCACAAGACCTATGAGGCGACCATCCGGCTCGGGATGCGCACCACCACCGAGGATGCCGAAGGCGAGGCCATCGAGTGGCCTGCCGAGGAACGCGAACACGTGCGCGCGCAAATCGCCGCGCTTTCCCGGGAAGTGATTGAACAGGCGATTAACACCCACCTGATGGGGGAGATTAGCCAGGTCCCGAGCTCCTACTCTGCGGTGAAAATCAACGGCAAACACGCCTACGATCTCGCCCGCGAAGGCAAGGAGGTGGCCCTCAAGCCTCGCCAAGTGACCATCGACAGCTTCGACGTGCTCGCCGTCCATGAACCGGATGCGGCGCAGGACACGCGCGATATCGACGTGCGTGTCACATGCTCCGCAGGAACGTATATTCGGGCGCTCGCCCGCGATCTGGGCCATATCCTCGGGGTCGGCGGATACCTCACCCGGTTGCGGCGCACCCATGTCGGCGCGTTCAGCCTCGAAGGACCGCATGTCTTGCCCGCCCGCAGCGAGGAACATAGCTTCACCACGCGCGACGGACGGCACGAAACCCGCATGAGGGCCCGGCTTGATATCACGAAGGAGCAGCTCCTGGACGCCGCCCTGACCATGGGGCAGGCCGCACGGATGACCATGCCCGTCGTGGATGTCAGTGACAAGCAGGCGCAGGATCTGCGGTATGGGCGCAGTATTGGCGTCACCGTGGCGGGTGCCACAGCCGCCATCGCGCATCCGGCAAATACCGGGGAAGACGTGGTCGCCATCATTGTCCCCGACAGCGGGATGCCGGCGCAATCGCGCCCGACGGTGGTCTTTCCCGCCGCCTGACCTTTTGCTAGAGTGGACGCGGCAATCCAAGAATCAAAACATCGAAGACAACCAAGACATCACAACCAAGACATCCAAGAGTTTCGGGACAACGACAAGAGGAACAGCATGAATATCACCAATCTGGTTCCCGACGTCAACGGGCTGGTCAACTGGCCGACCTTGAGCGTCAACCGTAAATCCGTCGTCACGGTCGGATCCTTCGACGGCATGCATCAGGGGCACCGTGCGGTGATTGGAAGAACCGTTGAATTGGCCAAGCGCAACAACGCCTTCTCGGTGGTCATCCTGTTCGACCCGCGGCCGAGTGTCGTCCATCAGTACGCAAAAACCCATCAGGGGCAGCAGCCGCCGGCGGATATCGCCGATCCTGAGCGGCTCATGGGCGTCGACCAGCGGCTGCGCGTCATGGACGAACTGGGTGTGGACCACGTGCTGCTCGTGCGGTATACGCTCGCGTTCGCCGCGAAATCCTTCCGTTTCTTCCTCGGCCAGCTGGTCGGCAAACTCGGTATGCGCACCCTCGTGCTGGGGCAGGACGCGCATATGGGGGCGGGCCGCACCGGCGATGTGAAAGCCATCGAGAATCTTGCGCTCGCCACCGGTGTGTTCGAACTGGACATCGTTGACGACCGCGGGCCCGGATACACGCGTATCCCGCAGAATATCGCATATGTTGCGCCTGAGGGACCGGGCGAGCCGAAAGACCCGACCGCCGGCATGACCAAGGCCCAGATGCGCGCGTGGAGTAAAAAGCATCAAGCCAAACAGGCGAGAGTGTGGAGTTCCTCGAATGTGCGCTATCTGCTGTCCCATGGACGGATCAAGGATGCGAACGCCATTCTGGGCGCGCCTCATGCCATCGAAGGCACGGTTGTTCACGGCGAGCAGCGCGGTCGTGGCATCGGCTTCCCGACGGCGAATCTGGACACGCAAATTGACGGATTCCTGCCTGTCGATGGCGTGTACGCGGGGTGGCTGGTTGACTTGGGTGAGCCTAAGAACGGCGATGATGCGCAGGATTCGACGACGTCTGCAGATGCGGCGGATCAGGCGCCACAAGACGCTGCTCGGCCCGATGTTGCGAATGCGGACGGCACCACGCCCGCCGCAAGCATCCCGCTGCCCGTGGACCTTGCCTCCATTCGATCGCGGCTTGCTCCGCACTCGCCATACCGTTGGCCGGCGGCTATCTCCATCGGCACCAAACCCACATTCGAAGCCGAAGCCGGCGAGCCGGAACGTGTCGTCGAAGCCTATGCGGTGACCGATGACTGGCTTGACCTGTACGGGCATCGCGCTCGCATTGAATTCACCGGATTCCTGCGTCCACAAATCAAGTTCGATTCCGTGGACGCACTGAAAGCTGAGCTTGCGGTCAACGCCAAGCAGGCGGCGGATGCCGCCCGGCAGGCCTGAACGGCTGTTGGCGCTGGCATATCGTCAGCCGTCTCTCACCGGCGCTTCGTGAGCCCCAATGCGTCCAACGCATCCCGCAACGACGTCACCTCGACCAATTCAATCCCCTTCGGCGCGGAACCTCCCCGCCGCTTGCCCGAACGGGTCGCCGGAACCACGGCACGTGTGAACCCGAGCCGTGCCGCCTCGTTCAACCGGTGGGTGAGCTGGGGAACTGGCCGCACCTGCCCGGTCAGCGATATCTCCCCGATCGCGCAGGTCGACCGTGCAATCGGGGTGCCGGTCGCTGCGCTCGCCAACGCCGCAACAATCGCCAAATCGCATGCCGGCTCTTTGGCGGACGCCCCCGCGATGGTCGAAACATAGACGTCGTTGGCAAGCAGATTCACCTTGCCATGACGGTACAGGACCGCGGTGAGCATCGCCAGACGGTTCCCATCCACACCGTTGACCGCACGACGCGGGGTGGGCAACACGGATTTCGTGACGAGCGCCTGCAACTCGATTGGCAGGCTGCGATGCCCGTCCAGAGTGAAGGTCACGCATGTGCCGTCTACCGTCTCCTGCGAAGCGGACAGGAACAGCCCGGAAGGGTCGGTCACCTCTTCTATGCCCTCGCCGCTCATATCGAAGCAGCCAACCTCGTCGGTGGGACCGAACCGGTTTTTCACCGCGTGCAGCATACGCAGCGCGGTCTGCGTATCGCCTTCGAATTGGCAGACCACATCGACCAGATGTTCCAGTGTGCGCGGCCCGGCGATTGAACCATCCTTGGTGACGTGACCGACCAAGACAATAGGGATGTCAAGGGTTTTTGCGGTGTCGATAAGCGCGCTCGCGACTTCTCGCACCTGGGTGGAACCGCCCGAGATGCCATCGACATCTTGGGAGACGATAGTCTGCGCGGAATCCACGATGGCGAGCCGCGGATGTTCCTGAGCGATCAGCCCCAAAACGGTGGCCAGATCAGTGGTGGAGGCGAGCAGGAGATTGTCCTGCACCGCATCGATGCGTGAGGCACGCATGCGCACCTGTGCCTGCGATTCCTCGCCCGACAGGTACAGTACGGTGCCATCCGGGTTCGTGCGCGCCACATTCCCCGCCGTTTCGAGCAATAGTGTTGATTTGCCGATACCCGGCTCGCCGGCGACCAGAACGACAGAACCGGGGACGATGCCGCCGCCCAGTACACGGTCGAATTCGCCGAATCCGGTGGGAATGCGGGCAACGCTTTCCGTGCCGACTTCGCTGATCGGTTTGACCGTGCCCTCACCCACCACGGTCTGTGCCTGCGTGCGCGAGGTACGGCCGGGAGCGGCGGTGCGCGATTTTGCGGCGGGACGCGCCTCATGGAACTCCTCGACCGTGCCCCATTGGCCGCATTCAGGGCAGCGTCCGTACCATTTGGGGCCGTTCCAGCCGCATTCTGTGCACACGTACTGCGTCGTAGTCTTTGCCATAGTGCCGAAGCTAGCGAACTTTCACGACATTGCGCGGCGGGCTCAACGTGCGTTCCCGATGATGCCGGGCACGCGTCATGCCGCTGTGCGAGAATAAACCGTATGGCGAACACTCAACAATCCTCATCCCACGGCAAGCTCACTGCGGTAATCGCAGTGGCAGCGGTGGTTATTGTGCTGGCACTGCTGTCGGCATTCATCTGGCCCGGCTGGGCGCTCAACAAGACGACGACACCGGCGAGTGCGCCGACCACCAGCTCGACGGCGAGCGGCAAGAAGTCAGCGAGCGCGAAAGCTCCATCGACTCCGACCATTTCGGCAAAAGCTCTGCCCACTGACGCGACCAGTCTGCTGAAAGCCATGCCGGACAGCGTGGTCAATTATGCGCGTACCGACGCCAACCCGAGCGCGAACTGGACATCCACGTCACCGCTGGAAGAGTACACGATGACGTATTCCACTGGGGATGACACAAAGAACATCTCACTGATTACCGCACAGTGGTCCAGTGCAGATGATGCGAAAAAGCAGTATGAGACGTTGACGGCCTCGCTGACTGGCGACGAGATTGCATCCGGCAATGTCAAGGTCAGCGGAAAGACTACCGGCAGCTATGTGATTCGCAAGGACGCCTCCGACAGCAAGAAGGCGGTCGCTGTCTGGCTCAACGATACCGCGGTATTTCAGGCGAACGGTCCGAGTGACGCGGTGACGACGTTCTGCCAGAAATTCCCGCTGTGACGAAGGCAGGACGCGCTTTCGCGTGTGCCGTCGGAATGTCGTTATCCAAAGTCGCCGAATGCGTGTAGTATTAGGCGAGTTGCAATCTTTCGGTAATAAGAATGGAGGCTTCAGATGGGTTCCGTCATCAAGAAGCGCCGCAAGCGGATGAGCAAGAAGAAGCACCGCAAACTGCTGCGTAAGACTCGTCACCAGCGCAAGTAGTTGCACCGGTGAAGCCTCGCGCGCAACATGCGAGTAGCTCACAGCTCAGGCCCCTCTTCGGAGGGGCTTTTTCTTTGCCTTGCCGGAGCGGCTGCCTTGAACTGGTGGCATCCGGACGCGGCTTTGGCGTAACCGGTTGGCAAGAGGACGCATAGGTATGTTGCGTATGTCCGGGCATGCGCAACCTGACATGGTGATCGCACGCCGAGAAAGAAAACCGCGAACGGGCTGGATTACCATCCGTTCGCGGTTCAGCTATTCACGGTATTACTGCGCACAGGTGCGTGCGTGTGGGCTCAGAGCACGGCGTCCATGGCCTGCTTCAGGTCGGCGATGATATCGTCGGCGTTTTCTAGGCCGCAGCTCAGACGCACGAGGTCGATGCCGACGCCCGCCTCCTTGAGCTGCTGCTCGGTGAGCTGACGGTGCGTGGTGCCGGCCGGGTAGAGGATGCATGAGCGCGAATCGGCTACATGCGTGGCGATGGACACGAGCTTCAAATGGTCGAGGAACGCGGAGACCTTGTCGCGACCGCCGGGCACGCCGAAGGCGATGACGCCGCACGTACCGTTCGGCATGTATTTCTTCGCGAGCTCGTAGTATGTGTCGGTTTCGAGGCCGGGGTGGTTGACCCACGAGATGCGCGGATCCTCGTCGAGGAACTTCGCCACCTGGTAGCCGTTTTCGCAGTGCCGCTTCATACGCAGCCCCAGATCTTCAAGGTTCTGGCCGAGGATCCATGCGTTGAACGGCGAGGGGATCGAGCCGAAATCGCGCATGAGCTGCGCCACGCACTTGGTGATGAACGCGCCGCCGTTGCCGAATTCCTTGGCGTAGGTCACGCCGTGATACGAATCGTCGGGCGTAGTCAGGCCGGGGAACTTGTCGGCGTGGGCCATCCAGTCGAAGTTGCCGGAATCCACGATGGCGCCGCCTACGCAGGAGCCGTGGCCGTCCATGTACTTGGTGGTCGAATGCGTCACGATGTCGACACCGTACTTGAAGGGGCGGCAGTTGACGGGCGTCGGGAAGGTGTTGTCGACGATCAGCGGCACGCCGTGCTGATGTGCTGCGGCGGCGAACTTGTCGAAGTCAAGCACCATGAGCGAGGGATTGGCGATGGATTCGCCGAACACGGCCTTCGTATTGGGCTGGAACGCGGCGTCGAGCTCTTCGGGCGTGCAGTCCGGGTGCACGAAGGTGCAGTCGATGCCCATGCGGCGCATGGTCACATTGATGAGGTTGTAGGTGCCGCCGTAGATGGCGTTCGAGGCGACGATATGGTCGCCGGCGGAGCAGATGTTGAACAGGGCGAAGAAGTTCGCCGCCTGGCCGGAGCTCGTGAGGATGGCCGCGGTGCCGCCTTCGAGTTCGCAGATTTTCTTGGCGACGACATCGTTCGTCGGGTTGGACAGGCGGGTATAGAAATACCCGGACTCCGACAGGTCGAACAGGCGGGACATCTGCTCGCTGCTCGTGTATTTGAATGTGGTGGACTGGACGATCGGGGGCGTGCGTGGCTCGCCGTTCTTCGGCTGCCAGCCGCCCTGGACACAGATGGTGTCGATGGATTGGGATTCGTCCGTCATATCGGTCATGGGGTTTGCCTTTCTGTGATAGGGCATCGTATCGGATGTGCGTCAACGTACCTTATTCAGTGTATCCCCAGCCATTCCACTGACTCTCTTATGTGTGATGTGTGACGGATTCGGGTGGTTCTCGACGGCAATGGCCGTATGCTGGCGGATTCGTGCCGCAGATACCCGCTCAGGCTGTAAAAGAAACCCCCGTGGGTTGCCCCGCGGGGGTTTGAAAGGGAGGATTTACACGCTCACTTGTTCGGGTTGGTGAGCACGCGCGGGCCTGCCGGATCGCCGACGATGACCTGGTCGACCATGTTGAGGAACAGGCCGTGCTCCACCACGCCCACGGTGTGGATGAGATCCTCGGCCAGCTCCTGCGGGTGGTCGATGCGCCCCAGGTGCAGGTCTACGACGTAATCGTTCTCGTCAGTGAGCACCGGCTTGCCGTCGGCGTCCAGGCGCAGCGTCGGCTTGTAGCCCTTCGCCTCGAATTTACGGATCACCTGGCCGTTACCGAAGGGGATAACCTCGACCGGCAGCGGGAACTTGCCGATGGTGTCGACGACCTTGGACTGGTCAACGATCCACACGACTTTGTTGGAATTGATCGCCACGATCTTCTCCCACAGAAGGGCAGCGCCGCCGCCCTTGATGCCGTTGAAGTTCTTGTCGACCTCGTCGGCGCCGTCGATGGTGATGTCGATGTGGTCCACATCGTCGATGTTCACAATCTTGATGCCGTAGCCCTCGGCCTGGGCCTGCGTGCGGCGAGACGTGGTCACGCCAGTGAACTCAAGACCTTCCTCCTGATGACGGCGGCCGAGCTCGTCCACCAGGAACTTCACGGTCGAACCAGTGCCGAGGCCTGCGATCATGCCGTTTTCAACGAGCTTGGCGGCTTCGATGCCGGCCGCCTTCTTCAGCGCATCCTGCTGTGCCTTATCCATGGTTTCTCCTTTGCCATCCTTGCCTCCGCCGCACGGATCAACGGCGTGAAGCCTTATCTCCTATCCTAACGCGAATGAGCGATTTTGTGTCATCGTGTCCGATTGCGGTACATATTCGTGTGTTTGGGTGTCAGTGTCGTACGAATGGTGCGTTGGTGATGGTCAGGTTGCCGTCGCCGTCCACATAGCCTTCGATTTCGATGCTGCCTTTGATCGGCATCGGCTGCCCGTTGAAATACGGGCTCGTTTTCGGCGCGGGGGAGAAGGTCAGCGTACCGGATACCGTCAGCCCGCTGGGCTTTGCGGGGGGTACAGGTTGCGTTGATTGTACAGGTTGCGTTGATTGTGCCGCTAAGGGTGACGAAGACTTGGTCTCCGGCCTTGCGGCATCCGTCTGATCCGTCGCCGCAGCCGGCTTGCGCAAACTTGCCGCATCCGCTTTGCCGTCCAATACCAATTGCACGTCTGGAGGCACATCGGTGCCATGTGCGTATTCGGAGCCCAGCAGCGACTGCCAGCCTTCAATCGGTAGATAGCCGTCGCGCGCACCCGAACGGCAATCGCCCGCATAGGTGCGTGCCAGTTCATCGACCAGCTCATTGCCTTCGTTGCCGGCGTGACCTTTGACCCATCGGAAATCCACCGGGCCAGGGCGTTGTGAGATCTCACGGTCGATCGCCTGAATAAGCTCTTTGTTCTTCACAGGCTTTTTCTGCGAATTTTTCCAGCCGTTCTTCTTCCAGCCTTTGACCCACTTGGTCGAGCAATTGATGGCGTACTGCGAATCCGATTCGATGAGCAATGGCTCAGGGCCCGGGTGCGCTCGCAAAGCTTCCAGCACTGCGCACAGCTCACCAATCTGATTGGTGCCGTTGGTCGCGCCGCCCGCATCATAACCATGGTCGTCGTGCTTATGGCCGGGCTTGCCGCCGGCGTTCTGCTCATGATCGGCCCAGGCCCAGCCCATTGGCCCGTTTGGATTCCCTAATGCGGACCCATCTGTGGATACTGTGATAGTCATGTTCTCCACCCTAACGCAAGCTGTGCAATCTCTTGCTGAAGTGGGGTTGCCCAGTGCGAGGCAAAACAACGTAGTGAAGAGTGTGAATAACATCACACCTATTGACTTTGCTTGAAAAACATGCCATCGCGCGTGAATAGGTGAGCGCTCACAAGAAAAACAAGACATTTCCTCTCTGTGGGTGAGGCCGGCAACAATGGCGCATCCGGTATCTGGAATGAGAATAAGGGACTGTACAAAACCAGTGACGGCAACATCGAAATCCTCAAACCAGAGGCGGACAGCGATGGTTCGACCTCCACGGCCGCATCCAAGGGCACCATGCTTATCGCAGGCAACTCCAAAACCGTGGCACTCGGTCCAGGCGGCATGGCCTTGGCTCCCGGCCTGCCGCTCGGTCTTGGCTGGTTCATCCGACGCCGCTTAGGATTGGATGCCTCCGACATTCTGGACCGTAAGCTCGGCTTGAAGTAACGGCTGGTTCGGACGTGATTGCTGTCACGTCCGGATCATGACGACAGCGCGAAGGTCCTCATCGGTTTACGTCGATGAGGACCTTCGCGCGCATTAGGGGAGTCTGTTGCGGGCTGCGCTACGCGGGTCATGCTGCGCGGGCGTGCTATGCGAACAAACTACGCGAACAAGTCGTTCAGTGCCTCGGCAATCGTCGGATGCGTGAACACCATATCGCGCAACGTGCTGGCCGGCGCGTCAAGATCCATCGCCAACTTGACGATATTGATCACCTCGTGCGACTCGACGGAAAGCAGCATCGCACCCAGAATGCGGCCAGTATTGCGTTCCACAATCGCCTTCATCAGACCATCCGGTCGCCGCATTACCTGGGCCTTCGGCACAGCGGCCACCGGCAATCGCTTGACCACATAATCCAATCCAGCCGCCTTCGCCTCGCGCTCATTCAATCCCACGCGCGAGTAAGGCGTGGCGAGGAATGTGCTTGACGGCACATGCTTGCGGTCCTTCACCGTGTACGGACGGTCGGAACCATTGAGCTGCGACCACACCACGCGATAGTCATCCAGCGAAATGTACGTGTGCTGCGGGCCGCCGTTCACATCGCCCAGAGCCCAAATGTCGGCTGCTGTGGTGCGCAGAAGCTCGTCGACTTTCACGGCACCGCGTTCGGTGAGCTCCACGCCAGCTGCCTCAAGATGCAGTCCCTCGACGTTCGGCGTACGTCCGGTGGCCACCAGTACCGCGTCGGTGGTCAGGCAGAATCGGGCTTCAGCCGGCTCGGCGAACCGCGGCTCGCCATCGTCTGATGGTTTCGTTTGAACGTGTGACATCGTGGCGTGATCGGTCGGGTTGCTAGTGGGGCTGGTGGTTGTTGTAGTGTCGGTGGCACCGGTGATATCGGTATGAGCGTTCCCGGTGCCGGCGGGGGTGGAATCGCAAGCTTGCGATGCGCCGCGAGTCATACCCTTCACCGCAACGGACAACCTGACGCCGCCGTCAGCAGCAGGCGCGATGGCCTTGGTATCCGCGTTGAACAGGAACTTGACGCCCTGCGCTTCCAACTGTGCGCGAATCGCGGCCGCCACATCCGCATCCTCGCGCGGCAGGAACTCGGCATTGTGCTGCAGCACGGTAACCGCCGTGCCGAAATCGGCAAACATCGAGGCAAACTCAAGTCCAATGAATCCTGAACCGATAATCACCAGTCGCTGCGGCATATCGTCGAGATCCATCAGTCCAGTGCTGGTGTAGACGCCGGGCGTAGTATGGATACCGGGAATATCCGGAATGCGCGGCGTGGCACCGGTATTGATGAAGATCTTGCTGGCGGTCACGGCGACCGGGCCCTCAGCGGTGGCGATTTCCACGCTATGAGGGCCGGTGAAGTGAGCGCGGCCGGTGATTACGGTGATGTTGTCTTGGTCGGCGAGCTTGTGATAGTTCTTGTCGCGCAGCATCGAAGTGACGCGGCGCTTCTCCTTGATAGCAGCCTCGAACGCTGCTTCGCGGGTTTCGGGAGTACTGTTCGCGCCATCCCGCCGCGCCTGTTCGGCGGACAAAATCAGTGACTTGGACGGCAAGCATCCGATATTGATGCAGGTGCCGCCGTACATGTCGGCGCTTGCCTCGGCGACGACGACCTTGCGGCCGGCTGCACTGAGCTTGGCAGCCAAGGTTTTGCCGCCCTTGCCGAATCCAATGATCAGGGCGTCGGTGGTGATAGTGGGGGAGGTGCTGGGTGTGCTGATGGCATTGGGTGTGCTGATGGACATGGTTACTTCCTTACGTATTCGAGTGATAAGAGTGCGTTGTGCTGATGTGTTGTGTGCCGTGCGGCGTCTTTGACTGCCGAAGCGTTATCGACTGATGCTGGCTAGGGGAAACGCGCGGGATTATTAGCCTTTGCGCTCGCTGAATATCTGTTCGGTGATGTCGTGGATGGTGGTGTGTTCGAGTTGTTCGAGGCAAGTGCGGTTGAGCCCGGCATAGATGTCGTTCATCACTGCGCCCATTGAAGATGACACCAGACAGTCCTCGTGTACGTCGCCCGGTGTCCAGTTCACTTTCACAAAAGTGGTGCCGGTGGCTTCCGTTACCGCGCGCAAAGTGATTTCGGCGGCGGGCCGGGCCAGAGCTTACCCGCCTTCAGCACCCTCTTTAGTGGCGATGAGTCCGGCTGAGGCGAGCGGTCGCATTACTTTGCGCACGCGCGCCGCATTGGTACATATGTTCTCGGCCAGGATCTGACTGGGCAGGTGTGTGGCGCGATGGTCAAGGTAGACCAATGCGTGCACTGCCAGTGAATGGTCGCCGTTCATGAAACGACCTCCTCACCGAGTCGATACTGTAGCTATGATGTGTACAGTTATGATACTGTAATCATATCAGATACAGTTAGTGTGTCAAATCGGGGTTGAAGAGGTGGATGACTATGTGTATAAGTGAGGTGTCCACATGGTTATCCACAATGAATGTGCGTAAGTGAAGCTAGGACCACATACCTCGAATCGGCTTCCGTTTCCGCACCCACTACCCATATGGTGGTGTCATGAACAGGATGACCGACGGCATCACCAACTATGGAGCTCTGCCAGGCTCTATATACGATCCGCCTCCGGAAGAATCGGAGACAGTTTTTGTTCCGCCCGAATTTGCGGGGGCATTTTCTGCTGACTCGAAATACCCGACTTTTCGCGACTCGCCATCGCCAAACAGTGGTGCACATGATTCTGCGGCGGCACCGACCATGAGCGAAAGCCTTGCCCAGCGCAAACGCGACATGGTCGCACGCTGCACTGAGGAAGCGAAACGGGCGGGCAAGAAGCTGCTTTTCGGCATAACCACTTCCCTCGCTCTGCAATCCGTACCGATTCCCGCCGATTGCGACCTCGACTCGGCCAAGCTGCACACTGTATCCAGCGTTAAGAGCAAGCGGTTTCGTACACGCCATGCACCACTGCAAACGCATATTTGGAAACATGCGGCTAAAGCCGCCAATGTGGAAATGAACCAACACGTGTTTGCGCTGGACCTGTTTCACGTATGGGCTCAACTTGCCCCGTATGTTTCTTTTGAGTCCCTGATTGTGCTCGGGGATGCCGTCATCGCTGCTACGAGCAAACAGCCAGTATTGGCCAAGGATCGTGATGCTGCTGCAATCTATCAGGATCTGGTGAAGTTCGTGGAGCGATTTACCCGATTCAGAGGGCGCCCGTCCTGCGTTCGAGCATTGCCGCTGATATCACCTGGTGCTGATTCGCCCAAAGAATCAGAAGAACGACTCTCTCTGGTAGCGCATGGGATTCCACAGCCGGTTGCGAACTATGTGGTGCCGGATGCGGCTTTTGCATCTGGAGCTCCCATAACGTTGGACTTAGCGTGGCCAGAGTTCAAGGTCGCTGTTGAATATGATGGCGATCATCATCGTACGAGTAAGGCTCAATGGCGCCGTGACCAAGAGAAAAGGGGTGTGCTGGTCGGGCGGAGATGGCTGGTCTTCGTCGCCACGGCGGCAAGTATCGCTAACGAGGACGCTCGTGCTGAATTCGCTTTCAACGTGGCGAGGGCGCTTGCTTCGCGCGGTGCCGTATTCGAGTTTCATGTAGTTGCCATGTCTCTTGAAGAGTTGTCGCAGAGCCTGCTGTGACCATAATGTCCGAAATGGACTGATGTAAAGGCAATATTTGTACGACCTGTTGTTGTGGTGTGTGCTTGATATTGCATGCCGTTCGATTGCGATGCCTCGTAGTGATGGATTTCGTGAATGACTAGTGTTCGATTGTGGAGGGAAATGTGTCATAGTGGTCGATTGGGGGGGGGGTGCATTGGGCGTGGATTTGCGCCAATGGGTGTGGGACGCTACGCGTGTTTTGCCGATTTTTGCGTGGCGTCCCACGGCCCCTCGGGTAATGGCTGTGACGGGTGTGGCAGGAATGGCGTCTTTCCGGGGTTTCCAGTTTGAGTGTGTGGGATGGGGGAAAATGTAAAACGATTGACTTAGCTGTTGTCCCACGCTTTTGTGGGATGGCAACTCTGGAATGGGCAAATTCGTCGTGGCGTCCCACAACGATGTTAAAACTCGACCATGATGCAAGCCGACCGAACGCTTCGGCGGTCATCTGGCCGCTGTGACCCCACAATGATGATGGTAGGCAGGCGAACGTTTCGCGGTCATCTGGCCGTCCTGCCCTGCAGTGATGTTGAGAAAATGCAGTCACGGTGCATGAGGAGAACCGTTGACCTGCGTGTTTCAGTGGTCGCGAACTGCATATGCGCTAAAAAAGCTCTGCAGTGGATTGCATGAATCCAATGCAGAGCCTTATTAGTTGCGGTGAACGCGACTAACGCAGCGATTTCACTCGCTCAGGGCCTTGTCGACCACGACGGTGGCCTCGTCGAGTACCTTGTCCAGAGCCTCGGGGGAGACGAAGGACTCGGCGTACACCTTGTAGATGTTCTCGGTGCCGGAGGGGCGGGCGGCGAACCAGTTGTCCTTGGTCGTCACCTTGAGACCACCGATCGGCGCGTCGTTGCCGGGAGCCTTGGTGAGCTTCGCGGTGATCTCCTCGCCGCCCAGGGTGGTGGCGGTCACATCGTCGCCGGTGAGCTTGGCGAACTTCTGCTTCTGCTCGAGGGTGGTCGGCGTGTCGATGCGCTTGTACCAGCTTTCGCCGAAGCGGGCGACCTGGTCCTTGTGCAGTTCGGCCGGGTTCTTACCCATCTTGCCGGTGATTTCCGCGGCGAGCAGGTCGGGGATGAGGCCGTCCTTGTCGGTGGTCCACACGCGGCCGTCCTTGCGCAGGAAGCTCATGCCGGAGCTCTCTTCGCCGCCGAACGCGACTTCGCCGGTGAACAGCGGGTCGACGAACCACTTGAAGCCGACCGGGACCTCGACGAGCTTGGCGCCGATGGAGGCGGCCACACGGTCGATGAGCGAGGAGGACACGAGGGTCTTGCCGATGCCGGTGCCTTCAGGCCAATCCGGGCGGTTCGGGTTGCCGTTCTTGTCCTTACCGAACAGGTATTCGACGACGACGGCGATGTAGTGGTTCGGGTTCATGACGCCCCAGTTCGGGCAGACGATGCCGTGACGGTCGGCGTCCGGGTCGGTGCCGCCGACGAGGTCGTACTTGTCCCACGCGCCGTTGTTGAGGGAGTCGACCAGACCCTTCATCGCGTACGGGGAGGACGGATCCATACGGATCTTGCCGTCGTGGTCGATGGTCATGAAACGCCAGGTCGGGTCGACTTGCGGGCGCACGACTTCGATGGAGGTGCCGTACACTTCGTTGACCAGCGGCCAGTAGTTGACGGACGCGCCGCCCAGCGGGTCGATGCCCAGGCGCACGCCGGAGGACTTGATCACGTCGAAGTCGATGACGTTGCCCAGATCCTCGACGTAATGCTTGCGGAAGTCGAAACGCTCGACGAGATCGGACTTGACGGCCTGCTCAAACGGAACGCGCTTGACATTCTTGAAATCAGGCAGCAGCTCGTTGGCGCGCTTGGCGATTGCGTTCGTCGTCTCAGCCGGGGCCGGGCCGCCGGTCGGCGGATCGTACTTGAAGCCGCCGTCGGTGGGCGGGTTGTGCGACGGGGTGACGACGATGCCGTCGGCGAGGTCGTCGCCGGAGAAGCGCTGCGTGCCGTCAGCCGCACGGTTGTGCGTCAGGATAGCCTGGGAGACGACCGGCGTCGGGGTGAAATCGTCGCGCGAATCGATGCGCACACGCACACCGTTGGCGACCAGCACCTCGATAGCGGTCTTCCACGCCGGCAAGGACAGGGCGTGGGTATCGCGGCCGAGGTACAGCGGGCCGGTGATGCCGGCGGCCTTGCGGTGCTCGGCGATGGCCTGGGAGATGGCGACGATGTGGGCCTCGTTGAACGAGGTCTTCAGGGAGGAGCCGCGGTGGCCGGACGTGCCGAAGCTCACGCGCTGCTCGGGGACGTTGACGTCGGGGACGATGTCATAGTATTTGCCGATGACCTCGTCGACATCAATCAGATCAGCTGGGGTGGCGGGAAGACCCGCATTTTTTGCTACCATGTCTTCAATTGTGCCACGTCGTTTGGATGTTCGCTCGGAGGCGTCCCGACATATGGCAACGATCGCTGATTTTCGCTTCTCGTGTCAGGAATGAAACGTTTGCATTGGCGGAATCATCGTATTCCTCTTGATTGCTATCGTTTGCATACGATTGGCGACATACGGACGTCGGGCTGATTCAGTGATTGCGGCACCCGGCATCGTCTCGCCGGTCCGCCCGCGCCCACGTGTCTGTGACCACGCACCCGCGACCTCGTACCAGCAGCCACGCGCCAACGCGGCATCTTCCTTGAAGATCCGCGGCTCGAGACGATTCAATCCAAAGATGCCCGCAAAGATGCTTGCAAGAAACGAAGTGCAGCGCTATAGTGTAACTGATTCGTTTATTGCAGGGTTGCAAGTCAAACAAGACGCAAGACCTGAGACACGGTGGCACTGTCATATCTGCCACCGAGCCTCGGGTCTTTTTTGTTGACGCCTTGTGAATACGAAGTGGAAGAACAGCCCAAGGAAGGAAAGACGATGGCCGAATCAACTGCCTCGCAGATCATCGACGCGGTCGGTGGTCCGGGCAACATCAAGAGCCTGACGCATTGCGCCACCCGTTTGCGGTTCGAACTTGTCGACGCAGGCAAGGTGGACCAGAACCGACTCGAGCACATGAAAGGCGTGCTCGGTGCCGTTCCACAGAGCGGTGACCGGTACCAGGTCGTCATCGGCGGCGGCGTCGCCACCATGTACGACAAGATCATGCAGCTGCCCGAAATGGCCAATATCGGCGGCGGCGAAGTCAACAACGACGGCTCCAAGAAACTGTCCAACGCCGAAGTCAAAGCCCAGGAACGCTCCAAGGTCAAGGGCAAGCACGCGTGGGTGGACAACTTCTTTGAGTTCCTGTCCGACACGTTCCGCCCGATCATCAACGTGCTGCTCGGTGCGTCGCTGATCATCGCGATCCTCAACGTGCTCATCGCCTGCCATGTCATCTCCAATGACACGGAAAGCCCGACCCTGCTGCTGTGCAAGGCCGCGTACGAGGGCGTCTTCTACTTCCTGCCGATCATGATCGCCTACAACGGCGCGAAGAAGCTCAAGGTAGACGGCTGGGTCGGTGCCACCATCATGGCGGCCCTCATGACCCCGCAGTTCATGGCCCTGTCCGCGCCTGACAAGTGGGCGGGCATCTTCGGCGACAAGAGCGGTCTGGCCGCGGCCAAGAGCGCCCTCAACTGCGTGACCAACGCCACGCTGGGCACCCAGTCGTGCTCCACCAAGGTGTTCGGCCTGCCGTTGCAGCTCAACGACTACTCCGGTTCCGTGTTCGTGCCGCTGTTCATGGTCGCCGTGCTCGCGCTCGTCTACAAGGGTCTCGAGCGGATCATCCCCGACAGTGTGCAGATGGTGTTCGTGCCGTTCCTGTCCATGATCATCATGATCCCGGTCACCGCCTTCCTGCTCGGCCCGCTGGGCGTGTGGGTCGGCAACGGCCTCGGCATCGGCCTGGCATGGCTGAACAACAACGCGCCGTTCATCTTCGCGATCCTCATTCCTATGCTTTATCCGTTCCTCGTGCCGCTTGGTCTGCACTGGCCGCTCAACGCCCTCATGCTGGTCAACATCAACACGCTGGGCTACGACTTCATCCAGGGCCCGATGGGCGTGTGGAACTTCGCCTGCTTCGGCGCGACCGCCGGCGTGCTGGTCATCGCGATGCGCGAGAAGAACGTCGACATGCGTCAGACCGCGTTCGGCGCGCTCATGGCAGGCCTGCTCGGCGGTGTGTCCGAGCCGAGCCTGTACGGCATCCACCTGCGCTACAAGCTGGTGTACAAGCGCATGCTCATCGGCTGCTTCATCGGTGGTGTGGTCATCGCGATTCTCGGCTGGATCTTCCCGTCCACACTCGCCAACGGCCAGGTCGTGCACGGCGTGACCACCACGGCCTTCGCCTTCACCTCGCTGCTGACCATCCCGGTGTTCAGCCAGATGTGGGTTTATGCGATTGCCATCGCCGTGGCGTTCTTCGTATCCATGTTCCTGATTATCACGCTCGACTACCGCACCCCGGAGCAGAAGGCCGCTGACCATGCGGTGGAAGCCCAGCAGGCGATGGACGAGGTCGAAGCCCCGGCAGCCCCGGCCGCCGCGAGCGACAATACTGTCGCAACTGCTACTGCTACCGCTACCGCAACCAAGACCGTGACCGATACGGTTGTCGCTCCGGTTGCCGGCCACGTCATTTCCTTGGATGAAGCAGGCGACCCGGTGTTCGCCTCCCGCGCGCTTGGCGAGGGCGTCGGCATCCAGCCCACTGACTCCACCGTGTACGCCCCGGTGTCCGGCGAGCTGTCGACTGTGGCCGAAACCGGTCACGCCTTCGGCATCAAGACCGATGACGGGGTCGAAGTGCTCGTGCACGTCGGCATCGATACGGTCAAGATGAACGGCGAGGGCTTCACCCCGGCCGTCACCAAGGGGCAACACGTCAACGCCGGCGACAAGCTGGTGACCGTGGACTTTGATAAAGTCAAGGCGGCAGGTTTTAACACCGTCACTTTGATGACGGTTCTGAACACCGCGGCGCTTGGCGGCGTGACCCCGAAGACGGGCATCGACGTCAAGCCGGGAGACGCCGTTCTGGAGATCTCCCGCTGAATCGCGGGCTGATCGGAAGGAACGTCGTGGATATTCTCCGCGTTTTCAACAACAATGTCGTGCTTGCGCGCGACGGCGACCAGGAGGTCATCCTCACCGGCCGGGGCCTTGGTTTCAAAGCCAAGCCCGGCCAGAGGGTTGACGACTCCAAAGTCGTGCGGAAATTCGTTCCTTCCGACGGCCGCGATCCCGATCATGTAGCCGAATTGCTCGCGGATATTCCTCCAGAGACGATTCGGCTGGTCACCGACGCCATGACGCGCGTGGGACTCGGCCAACAAGCCGAACAGACGCCTACGCTCGTCATGGCGCTCGCCGATCACGTGGTCGGCGCGTTGCGTCGGGCCAAGCGCGGCACCTCCGTGGAATATCCGCTCGACGTGGAGGTCCGTTCCCTGTACGCCAAGGAGTATGTCCAAGGGGAGGCGCTGGTTTCAGCGCTCAATGACAGCCTGCATGATGCCCTGCCCCGCAGCGAGGCGGTGGCGTTCGCGTTGCATCTGGTCAATGCGGGCTTTTCCAACGGGGATTTGTCGTATACCTATACCATGACGGGCGTCATCCAGCAGATGCTCGTCATCATCGAGAAGACCTGCAATATTTCGCTCGGGCAGCACAATGTCAGTGTCGGCCGGTTCATTACGCATCTGCGCTATCTGTTCGTGCGCATCTATCAAGGCCGCCAATTGGACAGCGAGCCTGAGCCGGTGATCGAGGCGATCAAGCAATCCTATCCCGATCAGATGCGGTGCGCGCAGAAAATCGCCGATGTCGTCGCGATCCGATTGGGGGCGGATCTGACTCCCGCTGAAATCGCTTATCTGGCGTTGCATGTAGCCCGTGTGGTATCCGACGTCGATGAACGCGAACAGGACGACGTGTTGCCGGTGGATGCTCAGCGCGATTGATTCAGATTGCTGTTGCCGGGAGCGGCCGCCGGTGCGGTTGCGGGGACGGAGGCGCGTACTGATGGCGACTTGGGGGCGGAACCCGACTCGGACCGCGGTGCTGATGCTGGCACGGCCACGGGCGCGGCCGTGGAAACGGAGGCCGTTCCTGGCGCTGATGTGGATGCCGGCGCTGCTGCGCTCGCCTTGGCCGGGTCGCTTTCCGGGGCGCGCACGGTCAGCGATTGCCGATCAACGGTGATGAGGATATGCCGTGTGCGGCCGAGCATGTCGCCGTCCACCTCCGCAAGTGCCGACTTTTCCAGCTTGATTTCGGCGCTGACGCCCTGCATCTGCTCGATGGTCGAATTCGTGGACAGCGGGCTTTGCTGTGGCTTCTTGGTGATGGTCTGATGGACCACGTCATTGAACAGGTTCGCCCAGCCAAGCAGGCCGCCGGTCGTATCGATAATCTCGAAATCAAGCAGCCCGTCATCATAGGACGCGCTGGGCATCAGTGAAAACACCGGTATTTCACCGCAATTGCCGGCCATGAACGTGCGGAACACGAGTCCGTCAACCGTGTGCGTGTTGCCGTGTGCGTCGGTCACGGTCACATCCGCCTTGAATTTCGGCGTGAACAGGTTCTTCGCCCCGCTGACGAAGTAGGCCAGCCAGCTGATGTTCTTCTTGAGTTGCGGATCTGTCTCCTCGATCATCTGCGCGTCGAAGCCGACACCGCCGATAATCATGAACGCATGCGGGTGGTCTTCGTTCGGGTCGTCCAGCAGGGATAGGCGTCCGACGTCGACCTTCCTTGAACCGTGCGATGTGGCGATGGTCAGGGCTGCCTCGAAGTCATCCACGGGAATGTTGAGATTGCGGGCGAACAGATTACCCGTGCCGATCGGCAGGATGCCCATCGCATGCCCGCTGCCCGACATCGCGCTCGCCACCGTACGCACCGTGCCGTCGCCGCCTACCGCGACCACGACGTCAGCGCCATGCCCGAGCGCTTCGAGTGCGCACGCGCGGCCGTCCTTGTCAAGCTGCGTGTCGATAAACTCGATTTGTTTGATGCCTTTGCTTTCGCAGAACGACTTGATTTGGCGACGCCGTTCATTGGCCTGCGGTTTGGATGGATTGATGATGAACGCGTAATGGACCTGGTCGTCTTCCCGCTGTTCAAGTACCTTGGCGACATGCTGGCGACGCAGATGGCGGACAAGGAAGAACGCGGCGACACCAATCGCTACGACCGCGACGATGATTGCGATAACAACAACCGCTATAGGCATCTTGGACGACTGCATAGGTTCCATTCTTACCTGTTTCGCTGGGATGTCCATGGGCAAATCTCGAGAATTTGACGGTCCCTCCACGAATTGTTTCGCGTTGCCGTCGCCGGCACCTACTGCCAGCAGTCACGTGTCGGCTTGCCGCATTAGTCTTGAACTATGCTTGATATTCAATTCATCCGTGAACATCCGGACATCGTGAAGGAATCCCAGCGCAAGCGCGGGGAATCCGTGGAACTTGTCGACGAGGTGCTCCGCTCCGACGAAACCCGTCGCGAGTCGCTCAAGGCGTTCGAAGCCGCACGCGCCGAACAGAAGGACATGGGCAAGAAGATCGCCACCGCCGCTCCTGAGGAGAAGGCGAAGATCATCGCCCAGACCAAGGAGCTGTCCAATAAGGTCTCCGAATACAAGGACACCGCAGACCAGGCCGCGGCCGAGTACACGACCGCGATGTGGAAGCTCAGCAACATCGTTGAGCCGGAAGCCCCGGAAGGCGGCGAGGACGACTACGTGGTCGTCAAGAAGGTCGGCACCATCCGCGATTTCGCCGCGGAAGGCTTCGAACCGAAGAACCACCTCGAGCTCGGTGAAGGCGTTGCCGGCATCGATATGAAGCGTGGCGTCAAGGTCTCCGGCTCCCGCTTCTACTTCCTGCGCGGTGCGGTCGCCCGACTGCAGATCGCTATGCTCACCATGGCCGTCGACCAGGCCGAGGAGCACGGCTTCACGCTCGCCATCACCCCGACGCTTGTGCGCCCCGAAGTCATGGCCGGCACCGGCTTCCTCAACTCCCATGCGGACGAAATCTACCGTCTGCGTGAGCCGGATGACCAGTATCTGGTCGGTACGTCTGAAGTCGCGCTCGCCGGCATGCATGAGAACGAGATTCTTGATCTTGACAACGGCCCGCTGCGCTACTGCGGCTGGTCCAGCTGCTACCGTCGCGAGGCGGGTGCCGCAGGCAAGGACACGATGGGCATCATCCGCGTCCACCAGTTCGACAAGGTTGAGATGTTCGTCTACTGCAAGCAGGAGAACTCCCGCGCCGAGCATCAGCACCTGCTGCAGATGGAGCAGGAGATGCTGGGCAAGGTCGAGGTGCCGTACCGCATCATCGACACCGCCGCCGGCGATCTGGGCGCTTCCGCTGCTCGCAAGTTCGACTGCGAGGCCTGGGTGCCGACGCAGAACCGCTACCGCGAGCTCACGTCCACTTCGAACTGCACCGAGTATCAGGCGCGTCGTTTGAACATCCGTGAGCGTACCGAGGACGGCTCGACTCGCGCGGTGTCTACGTTGAACGGCACGCTGGCCACCACGCGCTGGCTGGTCGCGATTCTCGAAAACCATCAGCAGGCTGACGGTTCCATCGAGATCCCGAAGGCCATGCGTCCGTACATGGGCGGCAAGGAAGTCATCGAACCGCGCAAGTGGGAGGCCTGAGCCTTTCTTTTGATTCGCGTTTGCACGCGTATCGTGCAGGTATGTTTTCGCTGGTTCGCAGTCTGATGCAGACCTTGTGGTAACATAACCGTTTGTGCGTGCAAACGCATGGACAGGTGTCCGAGCGGTCTATGGAGACGGTCTTGAAAACCGTTGTGGTGCAAGCCACCGCGAGTTCGAATCTCGCCCTGTCCGCAATAACCCCGTGGGTTCAACCCGCGGGGTTTCTTGTTATCAAGCCGAAAACCGCGTGATCGGGTTTCGGCCGACATGTCATGCAATTGGGTTCCGACGGACGTATCGTGAGATCGGGTTCCGGGCAACGTATCATGTGTTGTCCGGCCTCGGAACCCCGTGGCGTGTATCCCGTAACCCTCTACCGACGCTGAGGGGTATCTCAGTGTCGGTAGAAGCGGAGAGATGACTGCGCTTGCCGATGCTGACTTGATTGGCGTGAACAGTTTGCGCGGCCGGGTGTGTCCCGATGCCGGCGTGGACTGGCTCCGATGTCGTCGTGCGATTTCCAGTTTGGTCCGTGGGTTCGGATGGTTGTGCGGCCGGTGTCCCGGTGGCTGGTCTTCGTGGTGTTGGCGGATCGTTGATGTGCTGCGGTTTGCGGCGTGGCCGTGGTTGCATGGATGGTTGACGGTGGATGCCTTTGTGGACTGGATTGGTCTGTGGCTTGCATTTCCCGATTTGGTCCGCGACTCGGATGGTCGGGGTGGTCGGCCAGCCGGCGGTTGATGGTGATGGTGTGAGTGGATTGTCGGAATTCCGCGGTTCTGTGGTGGTGCCGTGGCTGGTGGCCGAGGGCGTTCCAATCCCTGTGCGGACTGGTTCCGATGTCGTCGCGCGATTCCCGATTCGGTCCGTGGGGCTGGGCGGTTGCGCGGCCGGTGCGCCGGCGGCTAGTCTTCGTGGTGTGGCAGATGGTTGATGTGCTGCGGATTCGCGGTGCGGCCATGGTTGCGGGGTGCGTGATGGTGTGCACCTTTGTGGACTGGATCGGTTTTCGGCTCGTATTCTCCGATCTAGTCCGCATTTCGGGCACCCCGGGGCGGTCCGGGCGGTGGTTGATTGTTGTGGTGCAAGCAAATCCTTGGGATTCCGCGGGTTCACGACCGCATCCTAGCTGGTGGCTGGGTGCGGCCCGGTGCCGGCGTGAACTGATTCCTATTCCGCCCGGCGTGCTCCGATTCGGTGCAGGGACGTGATGATGTCCGATTGCCCGTCAAATCCCATCCTTCATCCAGCAGCCACCATCCTCTAACGGCCCTGCACCCTCAAACCATGCAGATTGAACGCCGAGGCAGCCCGGAAACAGTGATGGCAACGCATAAGTCAGATTGACACGATACAACGGCTGCCTCATCAAGCTCAGACACTCGGACAAATCACTCGGCCATACCACCCGGGAGTGTCGTTCTGCAGTGTCACCCAGCAGCATCGCCCGATAGCGCCACTCGATGCCACCAGCCGACACATCAACAATCATTGACACCGCCGTGCGCGACAATAAGAGTCATGAGCGAGCGTAATCACGAGAACATTGGCAACATCAACAATCAAGAGTCGCCATTCCATGCAGGCGAGACCATCATCGCCCCGCACGGCGGCCCGATCACCGACGTCATCTTCGATTATTGCGATGTCCTGCTGGATTGGCGTCCGTGGCGCGCACTTGAGGGCTTGTATCCCCAAGGCGTGATCGACATGTTCTTCGATTCCGCGGACGAGTGGGGCTACGATTTCATCGACCGCCTGCTCGATTCCGGCGTTCCGACGCAGGATGTCCTTGTCGAATACGCGCGACACCACGGCCCGGCGGTCACGTGGGTGCTGCGGATGTGGCTCGAGCATGAGGAGCGGGCGATTTTCGGCGTGCTTGACGGTATGGAGCAGTTGGTCGATGACTTGCAATCTGCCGGCGTCGGGGTGTGGGGCCTGACGAATTTCACTACGGAGGCAGTTGATATCGCGCATTCGCGATTCGATGTGTTCAGCCGATTGCAAGACACGCTCGTTTCGTCGCAGGAGCGTCTGCTCAAGCCTGACCCGGTGATTTATCTGCGCGCAATCGATCGCTTCGGTGTCGACCCGCAGTCCACGGTGTTTTTCGACGACAATCCCCGCAACGCGCGTGGGGCAAGAATAGCCGGTTTGCGCGGGGTGACGTTCACATCCGCCGACCAGGCGCGCGCAGTGCTCGGCTTGTCCTGATTATCCCGACGATGCGGTTCAATCAGCCGGTTCAATCAGCCGTTCAATCGGCCGGTCCAAGCGGGCAGTTCAATCGGACAATCGGACCGCCATCGTCCGCCATTCACACAATGCGCCGGTCCGCCGCCCAACGCGTCAGCTCGGTCCTGTTGGACAACTGGAGTTTACGCAGCACTGCGCTGACGTGGGTTTCCACAGTTTTCACCGAGATGAACAGCTCGGCTGCGACTTCCTTGTACGTGTATCCGCGGGCAATCAGCCGCATGACTTCCTGTTCGCGCGCCGACAGCCTGTCGAGCTCATCGTCGTGGATTTCCCCTTCGGGCGCGATTCCGCCGTTTTGGAAGGCGGACAGTACGAATCCGGCGAGTTTGGGGGAGAACACGGCATATCCCTCGTGCACTTGCCTGATGGAGCTGGCCAAATCATCGCCGGTTATCGTCTTGGTCACATATCCGCGAGCCCCCGCCCGGATCACCGAGCCGACATCCTGAGGCGAATCCGAGACGCTCAACGCCAGGAACACGGAATCAGGGGAGAGCGGGTGCGAACGGGTGAGGATTTCCGTGCCTCCACCACCCGCGCCGCCAGGCACATGCACGTCGAGGAGCACGACATCGGGCTTGGTCTGCGCAATCATCTCGATGGCGCCCTCGACATCGCCCGCCTGCCCGACGATATCGAAATCTGGTTGCAAGGTGGCGATAACGCCAGCCCTGAACATCTCGTGGTCATCAACGACGGCGATGCGGATGTCGCTGCCGTCCGCGTTGTCGTCTTGTTCGCTATGACTCATTGCTCCTCGATTCCTGATGTCCTGTGCTGGTCGTTGCCTGCGCTGTCCATGATATGCGTGCGAGCGCCGGCAGGACTCGCCGTGCCGCCGATGGGCATGTGCATACGCACTTCGGTGCCCCAATGTGGCCGGGACACGATCTGTACTGTGCCTCCGCGGCGTTTGATACGGCCGATGATGGATTCACGGATGCCGAGCCGGCCTTCGGGTATGGCGTTCACATCGAAGCCTTCGCCGTGGTCGCGCACGTAGACGTCCACAGTGGTTGCTCCCGCCTCGCAATAGACGGAAATCGGCTCCCCGCCGTGCGTGACCGCGTTGACCAGCGCCTGCCGGGTGGCGTTCAGCAGCGCGTCGGTCTGGGTGCATGGCTGCGCGTCGCCGACAGTCACCACCTCAATCGCTTTGCCTGATTCGTCTTCGACTTCGGCGGCGATGTCCTTGATGCCTGCGCTGACGGATTTGTCGGGTGGAGTACGCTCCTGATACAGCCAGTTGCGCAGTTCGCGCTCCTGCTGGCGCGCCAGTGCGAGCACAATCTGCGGTTCACTGCTGTGCAGCTGGATAAGTGCCAGCGTTTGCAATACCCCGTCGTGTAGGTGCGCGGTCATATCCGCGCGTTCTTCCTCGCGTTCTTTGAGTGCGCGCTCGGTGCTCAGGGAACGCGTCAATGACATGATCCATGGGATGACGGCGAGTGTGGTGGCAACCAGCAGGGCGGCTGCGGCGAGGATGGTTTTGCCGTGCACTTGAGGTGTGCCGGGTTCCAAGAGTACGGTGATGCAGAACGCGCCGACGAGGAGCGCCAGCCCGAGTATCGCGGTGAGCCACTGACGTTGTCCATCGTTGAATCGCAGCCAAGCGATGAGCACGCCGCTGACGGTCATAATTGCCGGGAGGATCATTGCGGTTTCCCCGGTATAGAGCATGACACCGCTGATAATCAGCATGATGATGCCTGACAGGGCGATGATTGCCGGTTTGGGGGCGCGGCGGATGACATCCAGCAGACTTTCGCCGTTCTCCGTCGATTCGGCGGCAGGAATCGCGCGCTCATCGGCCGATGCGTAGGATGTGCTCGGCGGTGCGGCGGCGGATGGCGTTGCCGCACCGGCCGCGGCTGCATCGGATATGGCTGTGTCTGACGTGGCAGTATTCTGTGCGGTCGGAAGACTCGTCGCCGGAACCGAAACAGCAGGAGCGGGAGTCGGTGCAGGCGTTCGTGATGGGCCGCCCGCTTGTCCCGGCACATACCCGGGAACAACCGTGACCGGCTGCGGCATAGCAGCAGCCGAGGCGCCGGGCATCGGGTAGGGGGCGTTGCCGCGAGACAGCGGCGATTGGTTGACAGGGCTGATACGCTGCGCTTCACGCACCGGATCGCCGACTGGCACGGTCACCCACAGGAAGATATAGGCGATGATGCCTGCGCCGAAGACAAACGAGGAGCAGATGAACGCGAGCCGGACCAGCCACACGGGGATGCCCAGATGCATGCTGATGCCCCGGCAGACACCGCAGAGCATCCTGCCGTATTTGGGCCTGAGCAGCGGCAGTTTCGCCGGCGCAAGCGGAGCCGGCGCCTGATATGGCCGCGCGTCGGCGGGCGGAGTGTTCATCCACTGAGGGGCGTTCGTGGTTTGCATCATGATTCCATTGTGCGCCCCTTGGGGCATATCATCGGGGTTCATACCCTGTTTTCAGGGATAAATCGGGTGTTTCCCCGATACGTTCGGCTGCGGGAGGTTGCTGTAATGGAGGCATGAGCAATACACATGATCAATCGCAACAGCCGATGCCGCAGCGGCAGCCCGGCGATGCGGCGGAACAGCCGGCGCAGTCAACGCAGCCTGGGCAATCTGCGCAATCAACCCAATCTACATGGCAGCCGCAACCCGGCGAAGCGCAAGGTCACAGCGGCCAACAAGGCCGTGACGACAACGCCCAACGCCAATACGCCAATTCCACGGCGGCAGACCAGTCCGGCTCCCGCAACGGCAACTGGTATCCTTCTAGCCAGCCCGAACCGCACAAAACAACGAAACGCGACTGGCGCGACATGTTCTTCGGGTGGGTCAGACAAAGCGGCCTTGTCCGTACCGAAGACCGGTATATCGGCGGTGTGTGCGCAGGTATCGCCCATCGGCTGGGCTGGAGTCCCGCCTTGGTGCGCGCCATCGTCATCATCCTTGCCTTCTTCGGCGGTTTCGGCGTGTATGCCTACATTTTCGCGTGGCTGCTGATGCCGGATGTCACCAACGACGGCCATATCATCGCCGAGGATGTTCTGCACGGCGGTGACGGCTGGCAGTGGGTGTTCGCCCCAATCGCTATGTTCATCGTCGTCAGCACGGTCATGTCGTGGCTGATGAGTGACCGCTGGCGTTGGGATATCACCGGGTGGGTCTCGCTTGTTGCGCTCGCGTTGGTCTTGGTGATGTTCAACGCAACGACGTATCGTTCCGGGCGCGTAAGGCCGATTGCGCCTCCAACGCCGATGCCGGGGGCGCCCATGCCGGGCAGTTCTGCGATGCCGATGCAAGGGCAGGGACCTGTCCCGCCGGTGCAGCCCCAGCCGTACCCGCGGTATGTGGCTCAGCCTGCGCGCCCGGTCGAAGCCGCGCAACCTCGCACGGTACGCACTCGACGCAAGCCCGCAGGACCGCTTGTGGTGCTCGCCTCGTTCGGCCTGGTGCTGTTGTCGGCGGCGCTGATGGTGTTCTGGGTCATGAGCCATCATCATGGCGAACCCCGAATGGTCAGCATGGTCGCATCGGCGACCGGTTGGATCGGATGCGTCTGCGTCGCACTCGGAGTTCTGCTGGTCGTGCTCGGTGCCAAAGGACGCCGTACCGGCGGCTTGCACCCGCTGGTGTGGATGTCGGTGTTCATCACGGTAGTCATGGTGTTCACCGCGGGCGCCACCGGGTATTGCCTGACTGACATCAACCGGCAGGCGGAAGACTACGAACGGGTGGATGTCAACGGTTCGACGACCCTGACCGCGACCAAGACGACGCTCAAACGCCTCAATGACGGCATCTATTTCGTTGGCGACAGCTATTCCGGCGACAAGGTGACCATCGACCTGAGCGATTACGGTGAGCGTTACGGCACCCACAAGATGACCGACGTGGAGCATGACTATGAGTCGTACTGCCCGACGGGCACCTACCGGATTATTGCGAGCGACGTCAAGGTGGATGTGAAACTGCCCAAATACTGCACCTACCGGTTCAAACACGCCGGTTACATGGGCACCAACGGAGTGGGCGGCGAATATCTGCTGGTTGACTCCCGATTTGTCCAGGTGGGATTCGACGACGGCGTGCACATCGATATGTCGGCGTCGGATCAAGGTCATGTGGCCAATCCTGAGTCGTCCGCCTCTTCGGGGTCTGACAGCAAATCCTCTCATTCGTCGAAGTCCGATTCGGACAGCGACAGCGATGATGAGGATGACGACGATGATTATGACGATGACGATGATTTCGACTTCGTATCCACGCCGGAACTGACCATCGACGCTTCGACGATTCAGGGATGGGTCGGCGTGAGCTACGGGGGCAACGGCAAGGGGTATGTCCGCATCTCATCTGACAACGCCAAGAAAGAGGGTACGAAATGAGTGAAGTCAAGGAACAGGATACGGTCGAAACCGTAACCATGCGGCACGTCAACGTGGACGAACCGGTTGCGGAGACCAAGGTCATGCCACAGACCTCCTCGATGGACGCCGCTCAGACACAGGTTGTACCGCAAGCGGTTTCGCGGGAGGACGCCACCCAGCCGGTGGCCCGGCGGCCTGAACCGGTTGAACAGTCTGAACCTTCAGAGCCCTCTGACTCGCATGAACCGTCCGGGTCGTCCGTTCCGCGTGGTGGTATTCCGCTCGATGAGTTGGCGCGCCGCCGGCAGCAGGTGGCGGATGAGGCGCGTCGCCAGTCACATCCGCTCGGCGACAACACCGTGCCGATGTACACGGGCGCACCCTTCAGGTCTGCCGAGGCGACTGCCCCCGTCGAGCCGGCGTCTGTCATTCATGCCCCGGCCCCGACGGGCGTCAGCGCCGGAACTGTGGTGCTCGGTGTGTTGCTGGTCTTGCTCGGCGCGGTGGCGATTGTCATGGCCGGCATGGTTCCCAATTGGCCGTTCGGTGCAGTGGATCCGTGGGTCGCCGCGGCGGTCAGCATTGGTGCGGTCGGGGTCACGCTCGTGGTCATCGCCATCATTTGGGCGGTGACCAACGCGGTGTCCAGCCGTCGGCGCGAACGCAAGTAGCGCACAACGCGGGAACGCGCGACGTGTCCACGTCCGCAATACGGTATCGCCCTCCACACGGTATCGCTCGTGACGCGCGCGATACGCGCAGCATAGTGACCCGGATGGGCTGACGCATCCCCAGCCACGCTCAAGGTCGCCCGTGACATAGCGACACACATGGCATGGCGACGCCGCCACAAAACCCGACACCCTGTCGGGCTCCCAGCTTCTGCCGACGCTGACGACTTGCTGAGCGTCGGCAGAAACAGGGGGACGGGCTATCGCAGTCCCCAGAACATGAATACGATGATGGACAGGGCCAACGTGGCGAGCACGAGCGTGGCGACGATAACGTGCCCGGTGCCGGTCGCGATAGACGGCTCGTCGGGATATTTGCGGACATTGCGCATCACCATGGTGAACACCAGGAACAGCAACAACAGGCAGGTGGCGGCGCCGATTTGCAACACCGTCCAACCAGGCCGCAGTATGTCGGCGCGATTCGTCAGCGACAACGCCGCTTTCCCGAGCGTGACCAGATACCAGCCGAGTGCGCCGGCGACCAATACGGGAACTACGACGCTTGCGGCGAGTAGGGGAGCCGTGCCGCGCCCGAAGTGCGGAGTATCCGCCGGCATGCCTTCGGACTGATGACTATGCCCCATCAGCGTCTGCGTTCTCGATGCGCGCAGTCGTCCACTGACCCACAGTGCAACCGCCCCGATGACAGCGGCGATCACGCACAGGATTTGCGCTACCATCAACGCGAGCGCCACAGAAACCGACCCGATGATGCCATGCGGTGTCTTGGAAGGAGCCGCAAACCGTTGATGTGGCTGACTTCCGGCGATCATCGGCGTGGCCCAGTCCGTAGCCGTGGCGCCGGCGGCGATGGCGTTGGCCCAATCCTCGAGATTATGCGTGTAATGCTGTTCCAACGGCAATCCGGGCAATGACAGCGATGAGCCGGTACGCATCTGATGATTCGTCGGGTAGTACCGTACCGTCACATTCGCATTGCCGTTACGTTTCGCTGCATCGATTAGCGTGCGTGCGCCCTGCTCGATGGGCATGGACGGGTCGATGGTCCCGTAATTGATGAGCAGCGGCATGGTGAGCGCAGAGTAATAATCCTGTGCCGGGAAATCCGCATACTCCAGCCCAACAAGCGAGAAATCAAGGCTGATCAGCGTCGGCAGCTCATCGACCACGCTTTGAGGCGCGCCCGCGATGGTCGCGTACGAGGTCGCCGCCATCGCCATCTGGTCACGCCCGGGCACCACCGGCGGGGATGTGAGGATCATGAACGCGATATCCGGCTGTCGTTTCGCCATGACGGTGGCGATCCACGTGCCTTCCGATTCCGCATACACGCCCACCTGCGAGGGGTTGACGTCGTTCAATCCGGCCAGCAGCTTCCATGAGGCAAGATAGTCGCGGGCCATGGCCTGATAGTCGCGGCTTGTCCATGAATAGTTGTCCAGCCGCTTGTCCGGCACCAACGTGACGATGCCCGCGGACGTCATCGCGGGGGCGATATCGCCGTACACTTCAGACGCCTTGCCAGTCCCGGCGCCATGCACGAACACGCACGCGGGGCGTTTGCCGGGGGCGCCGATTGGTTCGCGCAAGATCGCGTTCACGCTGACCGTGTCGGTGAGTTTGATGGTGAGTTTCGTCGTCTTGACTTTGTAGGTGCCTTCTTGCGCGGTTGACAGGCCATTCGCCGCGATAGCGGTGCTGGACGAACCGACCGTGATATGGTCCGTATACGGTTCCACCCGCCAGTTTGCGCCGATTGCAGAACCGATGCCAGCGAGGATGATGAGAACCACGAGTGCTGCGCCTTCGACGATCATGAGCCGGTGACGTCCGCGCTCCTTCCGGGTTTCCGCGGCCGTTGCGGTTCCTGTGGTTGCGGTTCCGGCCGCTGTCTCGCGTTCTTCATGGTCTTCCGTTGTGGTGTCCAAATGCCGTTCCTGCCTTCGTGGTCTGGATTGTCCTGATTCTTGGATTGTCCTGATTTCCCGGTTTCCCGTCGCCTTTCATGCCTTCGCACCGGATGGAGAATCTTGCGGATTGCGCGGTTCTTGCCTGCCTTGCTGGTTGTTCGCGCCCTGTGCCGCCGCCTGTCGCGCCTGTGCCGCCTGCGCTTCGTCAAGCCCCGCATATCCCTCCAGCCGGACCGTGTTGCGTACGGTCTGCTCGGTCAGGTTGCCGTCTTGCTCGATGATATTCGCCACCAGACGCTCGTATTCGTCGAAAGTGGTATCCGAATACGTGCCCAATTCGCCGCGCAGATAGGTCTCGAACGACGTCTGCTCAGGCGTATCCTCGGCGGTGGTGAGCACTCGCATCGCCTCCCCGAGCGCCGGCCAGCGGCCCGCGAATTCGCGCGCCCATGCGACTTGCCGGGCGATCACCTGCTCCTGGCGCGCCACCCGTTGCGCGGAAAGTCGGGGAATATACGGTTCGATGCGTTCGTGGTAGATGTCAGGCGTCGTGGAGGCCATCATCCGTGCGTATTTTTCGGTGACCAGATTGCGCCCGACGCGGTCCGCCTGCCGTAAATCGTTCTCGTAGCTTGCCAGCAGCGCCGGGGTCCAGGTGAGGAACTGGCTCAGCCGCATCTCGTGGAACATCGGCCAGTTGCCTTGGCATGCCGCCCGGCCGCCTTCATTGTCCGTGCGTTGGAACTGGTCCCATTCCAGCCGAATCACCGTTTCAACCATCGGATCGTCGGCACGGACCGTGACCATCGGCGGCTGTTGGGACATGGCATCCTCTTTCTGTCGGATTCTATCTGATTCGCAGTGCGAACATTTGCCATGATATGCATGCCTATCCCGCTATGCATGGCCTGATTCGCCGCCGGCGCTATTGCGACACGCTGAGCGCGACTGTGCAGACCGGGCTGTACGGATGCAACTGTGCAGACGCAACTGTGCAGACGCAACTGTGCAGACGAAACCGCTGGAAAACAATCGCGCAGCCGCTGAACCGCCTACTGCCCAGTGCCGAATGCCGACCATTCGGCACGTTGCCGGCGGTTCGTCGAACTCCCGTCTAGATGCTATGCAAACAGGCGGCATCGCTGACGATATGCGCCTCGACATGCGGTCGCTGCCATTCGAGGAAGCGTTCGTTGCTGTGCGTCAATCCTTCACGTTGGAGTTCGGCGACGATATCCGAGCATATGGCATTGACCACAGTGCTGATTTCATCGGCGGCTTCACGTGGTGATGCCCCTTTGCCATAGCAGGCGTCGCTTGAGAGGCGAAGAACCTGTTCCAGCTGTTCGCAAACGCCGGCGAGCCGCGTACCCATGCGGGCGCTGAGACGGCGCAGGGCGGCGAATCGCCACTTGTAATAGGGTGCGTATCCGGCAGAAACCGGCGTGTTGATCAGGAACACCAGCGAGGAGACCGCGTCCGCGAATTCGCTGATGGACAGCCACGCCGCGCTGCCATCACCGCGGCGCAGCATCCGGGGCAGATTGTATTGCCCGGCTTGGCTGATCATGCCCAATCGGCGCGAAATCAGCGACAACCGCACATCGTCAGGCATGAGTTTGAAACCTTGGCGAGTCTTGGAGAATGCGCCCAGCGGGTCGGCGAACACCTGGCCGTTGGTCGCCGTGGCGAGAGTCGCCTCGTCCAGCATCAGCCATTCATGCGGATGATTGGCACTAGGGGCTTGGCGGTATCCGGTCAGGGATTCGAAGAAGTCACCGATACGGAATACTCCCACCCGCCTGCCAGCACCTTGCGCTCGCGGTGTGGTCTGACGCGGTCCGAACCCGAGGAATCGCTCCGGCAAGGCATCGTAGTCCGCTTGCAAGCGCTCGCCGATTCGCTCGTAATCCCCGTCGGTCAGCCACAGGCAGAAGCCAGGGCCGAAATCATGGTCGCGGGAGAGCAAATCGTCAAAACCGTAGCATTCCGAGCCATGTCCGACCAATCCGGCGGCGATGCGACCTTGATACTCCGGGTAACGTTCCGCGATTAGCGGCTTGCCGAATTCCGTCCAAGTGCGCCGAGCCAGTTGCAGACCGGTAATTTCCGGTTTGAGATCCGCACTGTCCGAAGTGATGTTCCGCTTGCCGGCGTGCCGGTGGTTGGGCCGGGCATCCTGTTGCCCTTGCGCTGCCGAATCGACGGCATGTGCGGCGGATGTCGATTGCTCTGCAAGCGCGTCTTTGGCGGCTTGGAGATTCTCGCTGGTGGTCCGGTAATACTCCGTGTCGGTGCCGTAGCATTCGGCGATGACGTCGAGCGCCTTGCCATACAAGGCAGCGGCATCTGCGAATGCGCCGTGCATGAAACGTACCTGTGCCGCAGCAGCCAGTGCGGAAGCATAATGCGCGCTGTGGGTCAGATCGCCTTCATCGTAGATTGTCAACGCATGCTGAGCGTCGTCGTCGGCTTGGTCAAGTAACACGGCAGGGGATTGCGCATTCGCTTCGCTCCTGCCCGCGGCCTCGTTTTTGCACGCCTCATGCCACAATTCCAGTTCGACCAGCGCAAGATTGACGTAGGTGGATGCGATGTCGGGGTCCGTGTGCCGGTCCGCGCCCGAATCCTCGAGGATGCCCATTGCCTGCACGAGCTGGTCGCGCGCCTCGCCCAGACGGTTCGTCTCGCTGTAGAGCATGGACAGGTTGTTATGCAGCGCGGCGAGCCGCCTGTCGCGGGGTCCGTAGGTTGTTTTCGCGTTGTCAAGCGCTTGGCGGTACAGGTCTTCCGCTTGGTCGTATTGCCGTGCGGCGCGCATGGCGGTGGCGGCGTTGACAAGCGTCGTTGTCCACGACTCGCTGCCGGCGATTCCCATGCGGATGCCCAGTTCGAGCGCCCGTTGCACAATCCACTGGTTGTCCTCGTGCCGTCCCTGGGAACGGTAGAATCCCATCGTTTCATTGAGGACGGTCAACAATCCGGCGTTGTCACCGGCGTTTTCGGCATCGGTCATTGCCTGTTGCAAGTAGGCTTCGGCGTCTTGACCCGCGCGATGCTTGTCATAGATGGCGTCCAGACCGGCGAGGAACGTGTCTACGTCAAATCGGGGGTGATGGCTGTCTGAGGCGTGATTGCCGGAATCGGCGGAATCGTTGGAATCGTTGTCATTCCGGTTTTCGACATCATCCGGGGCTTCAGCATCTTCGTCATCGGCTGCGGTGCACGGCCTTGCGCCGAACAACGCAGCAGGATTATTCGCCGCCTTGAGCGCCGCCATCAACGCGTCCGGCGCCGGCGTGGAATCCGTGCCATCGCCGGTCATACTGCCACGCCCGGGGATGGCATCGCCGCCGGGCATATCGTCGTCATCATGGGTGTGCGCCAAATCATTAAGATTCGTCATGGTCCCGCTTCTCCAATTCCTCATTGAGCCAACGCACGTAAGCCCTTACCGACTTCTGCGCCATATTGTCATCGGGCCTGGGCTCTGTCGCTTCCGATACTAGAGCAGCATACGCTTCGCGATCGCTGTTGTACGCCGCCGTCTTGATACCGTGTTTTTCCGCGGTCTGCACAACCACGTTGTCTATCTTGTGGTTCAGTTCTTCCGTTGTGATATTCATTGGGATTCCCAACCGTCGCAAGTTATCGAAGGGATCAGGTTCTTTGGAGCTGGCAGATGCGTGACGGCCCACGGGTTCGCTCTGTGCGGTGGAGCCGAAGGACTTCCACACGACGCGATCGACCGACGCGAGCTCGCCTTTCGCCTGACCGAGCGCCACCGCATACGCGAGGTTCCAGCCGTAAAGTTGGGCGTCCTTCGTGGTGCCGCGTTCGCTTAAGTCGCTGTAGTCCTTGAGATACTTGCCCGGTCCGAGCACATGATGGTACAGCCGCATCATCGGGTGGTTGCGTCATGGTTGTCGGTGAAGCCGAGGAATCTCCTTGGTAGGTTCCTGCCGCGTCGAAGCTGATACCGTCAAATTGGGCCTATAGGAACTAAACGTGGTGTTTATGATGCCGGTCAGGCCAAGTGGCTGTAGGCGTGTCGGCGTGCGTTTAACGTGACGTGTCGTTAAAAAGGCCGTCCGAGTGCC
>NZ_JBQKEV010000014.1:0-39787 GCF_052121135.1 Bifidobacterium sp. LCP19S3_E9
CCCCCCCCCCCCCCCCCCCCCCCCCCCCCCCCCCCCCCCCCCCCCCCCCCCCCCCCCCCCCCCCCCCCCCCCCCCCCCCCCCCCCCCCCCGCCGCCCCCCCCCCCCCCCCCCCCCCCCCCCCCCCCCCCCACAACCATATTCACTTCCATCCGCATTCAACGCAGCGGAACAAGGGGCGTGACACCTGCCGGGCGGCACGCCCGAAATCTCAAGCCTTCAGCGGCTCCGCCTTCTTGATCGTCACGGAAATCTGACGTCCCGTCGGCGTCGCGTACGACACCGTGTCACCGGCTTTGGCGCCCATGATCGCAGCACCAATCGGCGATTCCGGGCTGATGACGTCGTAATCGGTAGCCACCGCGATATCACGGGAGCCGAGCACATACGTCATTTCCTTGCCTGCGAGCTCGAGCGTCACCACTGAGCCATTGCCGACCGTACCCGCCTTCGGGGCCTGAAGAATCTTCGCATTGCGCAGCTTGACGGTCAGCTCGTTGATGCGGCCCTCGTTCTTGCCCTGCTCCTCGCGAGCAGCCTGGTATCCGCCGTTTTCGGACAAATCGCCTTCCGCGCGCGCCGCGGCGATACGTTCGGTGATTTCGTCACGATACTGGCCCTCGCGGTACTCGAGTTCCTGCTTCATCTTGTCATATGCTTCCTGCGTGAGCAGGATCGTCTTCTCTTCCTCGGCCATTGTTACCTCCTGACCTTGATGGATCGCGCCGCCCGCGAACACGTGCGTGAGGCGGCCATGTCATGAAAAAGCGCCGGCGACCACCGGCGCCTGAAAAGGATGCGTGTCAGCGCGTCGAGATGATGTCGATGACGAACACGAGGGTGTCCTCTCCCCCGATGCCCGCCTGCGGAACACCCTGCGAGCCATACCCGTAGGACGGCGGAATCGACACCACGAGACGGGAACCGACATTGTGGCCGGGAACCGTCATATCCCATCCGCGAATCACCTGGCCGACGCCGATGCCGAAACTCGCCGGCTGATGGCGCTCAAAACTCGAGTCGAACGGGGTGTCCTTGCCCCAGACCACACCGTGATAATTGACCGTCACCGTGTCGCCACGGCGGACCATCGGGCCGTCGCCTTCCACGATTTCGATTGACTTGAGCCCGACCGGCGGTTTATCCGTCGGAAAAGCGATTGCCGGTGTGGCGCCGAACTCAGCGTTGACCTCGGGCATGTTGCTGACCATGCTTGCCTCCTTGATGACGTATCTGTGCATTCCGCCACCCCGTTTGACACAGGTAGCCGGCGTAATGCCACTGAAACAATGTCACTTAGATTAGCACGCTTCGTGACGCTTCGCAGGGCATGACCGCCGGTACGAGGTTCACTGGTCAGCATTCGACGACATTCACCGCAAGCCCGCCTTTTGCAGTTTCCTTGTATTTGGCCATCATGTCCTCGCCGGTCTGCTTCATCGTGCGGATCGCCTGGTCAAGGGTAACGATATGCGAGCCATTGCCGAGCATGGCGATACGAACCGCGTTGATTGCCGTATTCGCTGCCACGGCGTTGCGCTCAATGCAGGGAATCTGTACCAATCCGCGAACCGGGTCGCAGGTCAGGCCGAGATTATGTTCAATGCCGATTTCCGCGGCGTTCTCTACCTGCTGGACGGTCCCGCCGATTACCTCGCATAATCCCGCGGCGGCCATCGAACACGCTGAGCCGACCTCACCTTGGCAGCCGACTTCGGCGCCCGAAATCGACGCGTTGCGTTTGAACAGATACCCAATCGCCCCTGCAGTGAGCAGGAAGCGGACGACGCCGTCCTCGTCGGCGCCATCGACGAAATGCCAGTAATACTCCAACACTGCGGGGATGATGCCTGCGGACCCGTTGGTCGGTGCGGTGACCACTCTGCCGCCGCCGGCGTTTTCTTCGCTGACAGCGAGCGCGAAGAGGTTCACCCATGCCGCATCCGAGGATTCCAAGACGACATCGATGCGATGGTGGCTGCGCCGCAGCACATCGCCTGTGGACATCAGCAGTCGGTACATGCCGGCTGCGCGACGGGGCACGTCAAGACCGCCGGGCAACACCGGCTCGTCACTGCTGCATCCGGCTTGCACACACTGCCCCATAGCTTCCCAGACGGCAAGCAGTCTGGCGCGCACATCGGCAGCCGGGCGTACGGCGGTTTCGTTCGCCCAGATAATGTCGGAAATCCGTTTATGCTCCCGCTGGCACAAAGTCACCAGCTCGGTGCAGGTGTCGAAATGGTATGGGGCCTTGTCCGGGAATCTGGTGGCCTCTTGTTCATCCGCATCGGCGAATGCCGTGTGTTCAGGCGGACGATCATGAATACCGATCAGCGTGTCTTCCGGACTGCCTTGTGCGATGAATCCGCCGCCGATCGAATACCACACCTGTTCGTCCAGCAGATTGCCTTCCCCGTCGAATGCTTGGAATCGCATACCGTTGGGATGCGCGGCGAGACGCTGCCACTTTTCGAAGACAATGTCACTGTCCGGATCGAAAACGATGCGCCTGCCGCCGGGCAGGTCAAGACGCCGGCTGCGAGCGCATTCCTCACGGGCGTGGAGCAGATGCGCGGTGTCGACCGTATCGGGCATGCTGCCTTCAAGCCCGGCGATGATTGCGCGGTCAGTTCCGTGGCCGAGGCCGGTCAAGGACAGCGAACCGTACAGGACCGTCCTGACGCGGGCGACCTGGTGCAGGATTCCCGAACCACGCAGCGAACGGGCGAATCGGCATGCGGCCTTCATAGGGCCGACCGTGTGCGATGAACTTGGGCCCACTCCGATGGAGAACATGTCAAGCACGCTGAACAAGCCGTCACCTCCGAATTCGATATCGCAATGCGGGTAGGCATCCGCATCTGCGTCTTTGCACACCACCCGCCGACGGGAGTCCGTCGACGGTCAGGTCGATCCGTCAAGCGGGGTTGCTGGGCGGACTCAACCCGTATATTCGCTCAATAGAGTAGCGCGGCCATATGTACGACGAAAAACACGCCGAACGCTGCGAACAATATGGTGCAGGCAAACAGGCCCCACACCCAGGTGCGCAATGTGGCGAGGCGTTCGCCGAAAGCGGATGCGCAGAAGAATGACGCCAGTCCTACGGCGGCGCAATTGAATGCGATGGATCCCAGCTGTGCCCCCGCCAACGCGGCATGGCCGAGCGGGACGATGATTGAGTTCAGTACGGCGGCGAACACGAAATACCCCCACACGCCAAACAGCACGAGGCCGAAGAGGGCGGCAATCACCGGACGCCACGCCTGCGGCGCTTTCTTCGAGACTTTGCCTGCCGCCCACAACGCCGCGAATCCGACCGTATAGGCGAACACGACCGACAGCAGCCCGGCGATCGCGGACCATGGTACGAGCGCCAACGAATGGTAGGACATGCCGGTGTACAGCGGCGCGCAGAGTATCTCTCCCAGGCACAGCGCCAGCGCCACGATGACAGCCTGGGCGAAGATGACTGGGACTCGGCGGTTGCCGTCGCGGGTTGGAGTGTTCGTCTGCTTGACCATGATGTTCCTTTGCATGTATCTGTTCTGAGCGGGTGGCATGGTTTGATGTTGCTTGCTCTCGCTCTATGGTGTTTGGTTGTTCTTGACTGTGCTTGACTTGTCTTGACTGCTGATGTTGCGGCAGTTTCAGCTCCTCGAACGCGGTCGTCTTCCTCCGACTCCTCTACCGGGTCGGGCAGCGTTCCATGTTTCGATGGTTTGACGCTTCCAGCCTCGTGTTCTGTCGATTGTGACATCAGGCTCCGGCAGACGATATGCACTCACTGCAGCCGTGCTGATACCGAGCGGCTGCGCCACTTCAGTAACGGACAGATATCGCTCAGTCATATTCGCTCCTCTGTGCGACTATCGTGTCACACAAGACGCCGGTAGCCGTGCCGAAATTGCCTTATGAACGGTAATCTACCATCGTATGCGACCCTGCTGTCGCACACCGGCCAGATATCTCTTGCTTGAAGCCTCAGGCCGGGCATATCTGCCTGTCACGTAACCGAATGATGGCACAACCGCCGTTATTGCTACGTCATGTCGCGCGGCTTCATCGAGCGCAAGCATGTCAATGTGAGCAAAGCCGGGAACGCAAGGAACCCGCCGTTGCCGACGGGTTCCGTTGATCCGTGCCCCCTGCGGGACTCGAACCCGCAAGCCAATGGCGATGGATTTTAAGTCCACTGCGTCTACCAATTCCGCCAAGGGGGCAACTGTTCCATGCTAGCATGCAGGCGGACCGGGCGCGGCTGAGACACGCGTTTCGCGTCTTGCCACGCCACGCATCGGCGGCGGTGGCACGCTGTTCAGCGCGAGGCGAGCAGACGGCGGCCGTAATCGAGCACGATGCCGTCGAGTAACCCGTGTTCGCTCGCAACGAACGAATCGATGGCCTTGTCGTGGTCCTCCAGCGCCGCCTGCGAGACACGGGCGAGCACCCGGCTCCACACCAGCGCGCCGCCGCCGACAACATCGATTCTGCCCGGGTGAATGGTCTTGTACGCCCGGCGCTCCTCGCGCGTCATCCGCAGGAACCGGTCATCGACCGCATACGCGTCCTCGAGCGAAAGTCGTCTGCCGTCAACCGCGGAATGGTCGTACTCCTTCAGCCCGATGGCGAGCGCGGTCATCGTGGTCACAGTGCCCGACACGCCGATGATGGTGCGGGTCTTGCCTGCCGGGACCGTGCGGAAGGCTTCATCGATATGCTCGTCGATATCGGCGACGGCCTCGTCGATTTCCTGCTGGGTCGGCGGGTCGGTGTGCAAGTGACGTTCGGTCATACGCACCGAGCCGATATTCATCGAGAATGCAGCCTGGACATCGGTTTCACTCTGTTCGTCTCCCCCGCCGAGAACCAGCTCAGTAGACCCGCCACCCAAATCGACCACCAGATACGGGGGCTCGAGCTCACCGCGCGGGACAACGCTCGTCGCTCCGAGGAAGCTCAACGCCGCCTCTTCGGTGCCGGGGATGACTTCCGGCCGCACGCCGAGAATGTGCTGGATCTCGTCTTCGAATTCCGCACGATTCTCAGCGTCACGGGTCGCGGACGTGGCAACGAAGCGAAGCCCGTCGACCGGATGCTCGGCCAAGATCTGCGCGAATTCGCGCGCCGCCGCGTACACGCGTTTAAGCGCTTCATCGGCGAAACGATGGGTTTTGTCCACGTCCTGCCCGAGCCGGACGACCCGCAGGACGCGCGGGACGATATCCTCATACCCGTTGGCGTCGACCCGCGAGATTTTCAGCCGGATGGAATTGGTGCCGCAATCGATGCCGGCAACCGTCACCGACTTGCCCGTGCCGCCCTGCAGTTGCGATGCAAGCTGTGTCATACTGTTTCCTTTCCCTGTGCGCCGACGTATCGCTGTCGGCGGATGCGATTTCGGCGCGTTCCCGCGCGTACGAGACTACCGTTCCTGCGACAATCGCTCGATCTGCTCGTCGTCGACGACCGTGGTGCAGCGGCAAACCGTGGGGCTGAACTCGTCGCGGATCCGTTCAAGGGTCATATCGCCGATCGGGTTGGCGCCATGGCCCATGACCAGTGTCTGGGCGAGCAGCGCATGGAGGCATTTGACGCGAGTGGGCATGCCGCCGGCGCTGATGCCCGCGATATGCTCCTCGCTGTCGCCGAGCCGTTCGGCGAGCTCGTGCCGAAAGACAAGATATCGTTGGTGTGCGAGGGCGTAGGCTTGGTCCAGCTCGGCGTCTTCACCCAACCGCTCGTTGAGTTGTTTCATGACGCCTGTGGCTTCGACATGGGACACCGCCTTGACCGCTTCAGGGCTCGTCAGGTAGCAGGTCGTGGGGAACGGGATGCCGCCAGGCAGCAACGGCCGGGTCAGCACCGCCAGCGGACGGCCGCACACGCAACGAGCGCCGACCGCGACCATGCCGCGCGGAAATCGTCCAAGCTGCACGTTAACCGTCGCGATGTCCTTGGCTGTCGGCGGTTGTGCCATGAGACGGTCAAGCAGCGCACGAGCCTCCTGCTCAAGCTGCTCTCGCTCAAGCTGTTGCGTTGGGGTTGCACTCGCCGGTGTCATCGGATGATGTTCCTCCTGTGGTGTGTGTTGCGGTTGTGATGTGGTTTCGTGATGTCGTAGTACGTCCATGGTGTGTTGTCATGAGCCGGCGGCGTGCAAGTCCGGGCATCGGCGGGATTGGCCCCTGCTTCCGGTCTGCCATCTGTCGGCCCCCTTTACTGGGATGCCGACGGCGAAGACGAATCGGATGCGCTCGCCGAAGGCGAAGAGCTGGCGCTTGAGCCCGAGCTTGGCGTCGAACCCGATTCGCTGCCAGAAGAGCCATTCCCGCTCGACGGAGACGATGACGACGAGGACGATGACGAGGATCTCGACGGGGTGTCCGCCTGCTGGAACGCGTAAGCGAGTTCCTTGTACCACGGCAGCGTCGTCTGCTCATCCTGCGCGCTTGAGGTGCCGCTGCTCTTCGAAGTAGTCGAACCGGTGACCGCCTCGGGATGCTCGACCCTGACTGAAACCTCCCCCGGGAACACGAATCCGAGACGTTCGCGCGCCTGAGCGGTGACATACGCCTTGTCGTCCCAACGAGCGATATCGTTCTCCAAATCCTGCTTCTGCGCTTCGAGCGTGGCTTCCTGCTTTTTCAAACCATTGAGTTCGGAGAGGTTCAACGCGTAATCATGAAAAGTTGACACCAGCTGCATCAGGCCGATGATCACGATGATCACCGCGATAAAGAACGAGACCGGTCCGCTGTTCCTGCGTGTCTTGGCGGTCTGCTGAGTGCGCTGACGCGCCGGTTTTCGCGAACTGGTTGTCATACTGACGAAAATACCCGCCGCATTCGACTTGCGAACACGACGGGTATTGCGTAATGCGCGGCACGTCTAGGGACATGCCGTCAGCACACTGCCGGTGAGGCTAGGCTCACTTGGCGATGTACTTCTTGCAGGCCTTGAAGGCGCTGTAGCCGGCGTACTGGGCTTCGGAACCGAGCTCGTCCTCGATCTCCAGCAGGCGGTTGTACTTGGCGATACGCTCGCCACGGGCCGGGGCACCGGTCTTGATCTGGCGGGTGTTCTTGGCGACCGCGAGATCGGCGATGGTGGTGTCGGAGGTCTCACCGGAGCGGTGGGACACCATGGAGGTGTAGCCGTTCGCGGTGGCCAGCTCGATGGCGTCGAGGGTCTCGGTGACGGAGCCGATCTGGTTGAGCTTGACGAGCAGGGAGTTCGCCGCACCCATGTCGATGGCCTTCTGCAGACGAGCCGGGTTGGTCACGAGCAGGTCGTCGCCGACGAACTGCAGGCGATCGCCCAGGCGCTTGGTGATGGCCGCCCAGTCGTCCCAGCCTTCTTCCTGGAACGGATCCTCGATGGAGACGATCGGGTAATCGTTGATCAGCTGCTCGTAGAAGTCGAGCATGTACTCAGCGTCACGCTCGCCGCCTTCGAAGTGATACTTGCCTTCCTCGCCCTTGCCGTAGAACTCGGAGGAAGCCACGTCGAGGCAGATGCCGATCTGCTTGCCAGGCTCATAGCCGGCGTCCTGGATGGCCTTCATGATGTAGTCGAGCGAATCGCGGTTCGACTTCATCTTCGGAGCGAAGCCGCCCTCGTCGCCAAGACCAGTGGACAGGCCGTCCTTCTTCAGCTCGTTCTTCAGGGTGTGGTACACCTCGACGCCGGCGCGCAGGGCCTCATGGTAGGTGTCGAAGCCATACGGGGAGATCATGTACTCCTGGATGTCGGTGGCGAAGTCTGCGTGAGCGCCGCCGTTCATGATGTTCATGTTCGGAACCGGCAGGATGTGGCCGTTGGTGCCGCCGATGTAGCGGTACAGCGGCAGGTCCGCGGACTCTGCGGATGCATACAGCGCGGCGAGGGACACGCCGAGGATGGCGTTGGCGCCGAGCTTGCCCTTGTTCGGGGTGCCGTCGAGCTCGATCATCGTGTCGTCAAGAGCACGCTGATCGGCGGCATCCATGCCGATGACCTTCGGAGCGATGACTTCGTTCACGGCCTTGACGGCGTTGAGCACGCCCTTGCCCTGGTAACGGGACTTGTCGCCATCGCGACGCTCCCAAGCCTCTGCGGCACCGGTGGAGGCGCCGGACGGAACCAGGCCGCGGCCCTGTGCGCCGTCTTCGGTCTCGAGATAGACCTCGACGGTCGGGTTGCCACGGGAATCAAGGATTTCGCGCGCGTATACGCTTTCAATTGCTGCCACAACTACTCCTTTTGCTCAGGTTGTGATGACACTGTCAAGGATAGTGGAATTGTTGGACGATATCGCCGATTTCACTCACTGTTTCCTGTGAGCGTTCACAGCCGGCACGTGCGCTTCATGATGACGCACCACCGCTCACATCCCGATCTGCGGCGATCCACATGGTTGTGACCCATTGCGGGATGAGGCCGCTCGACTGCGCATCAGGTTCGCAGCGTCCGAGCGAACGATCCGAGGCAGCGTCGTCGTGGCGCATCGGGCGGATCGACCCATCATCCTGCCGGACCAGTGTGACGCGCTCGGCTGCACAACTGTCCAGATGCAGCGCCTTCGGGCCATCGGCGACCTGCTCGACGAACTCGTCGTCAACATCCTGCGGTACGGCGACCGTGATGGCGGGTACGCGCTCAGTGTCGGATGCCGAGGCGACGATATGACCATCGCTTTGTGCAACACGGTAGCATCCGGGGCCGGTGCTCCGAAGGAATCAGAAGGCCGGAAATCAGGGGTGGACGAGGTTCGCACGGTACCGGGCGTGACTACGAGCCGCTCTTCGAACGGCTCTTCGCGAGCTGCCATGGAAGGTTCCGCGGATGGCACGGCCGAATCGGGAACACGGCTGGGATTGCGCGGGCACGCCCGGCTGATCGAGCATCATGGCGGGTCGATGACGTGGAATCAGGCCAACGGAAGCTTCAGCCTTGAAGCGGTGGTTCCGTTGCACGATGATGCCCGGTGATGCCAGTGAAGCCGTTCGCGGCGACCATCACCGACAACCGGTTGCACTCGGGCGTGTGCCGGCGGCAGTGGGTTCGGCCGCCGGCCCAGGCATGGTTGCCATCATCAGATCGTGCGCGAATACTCGACGATACGCCCGGTAACGTCTTTGAGATAGTCGATCGAACGCGACCAATCGCCGGGAACCTCGATGGAGTGGTTGGCGTCCGGGTACGTGCACACCCGTTCGGTGAGCAGATGCGCCTTGGCATCATCGAAATACGGGTCCGCGGTTCCCGCGCAAATCAGCGGTTTCGGCGCGCGCTCCGCACCCGGCAGCGGAGCTGGGATCACCGACTTGTGCACGTCGAAGGGCGGCGGGTTGAGTACCGGGGTCAGCAGCGCGACATGCAGGCCTTCCCTTGCCGCATGCGGGAAGGACAACGTGGACAAGGATTTCGTGACTACCAGCAGCTTCGGAGCGGAGTCCGGGGTGAGGGAGGAAACGCTGGAATCGGCGGAAGCGTTGGAACCGGCGTCAGCAGCGGAATCCTGTGCATCGTCTGTGTCGCGATTGTCTGACGCATGTTGCGCGGCGATGGTCGCGCGGGCGACGGATTTCGCCTTCCACACGTCGATGACGCGTTCCATGCAGGAAATCATTTCGGGGAATTCGACGTCTTCGGTCAGAGTGAGCGCGAGCCGGTCAACGTACCAGCCCTCGGCGGCGAGCGCCTGCGACGCCCAGTACAGCAGCGGGCGATCGACGGTATAACCGATGCCCGGCATGATCAGCGCATGCTTGACGGTTTCCTCTGGTTTGACGCGGTTCTTGCCCCACGGAGTGAGCGCGGGGATGACGTTGCGCCATTCGTTCATGGATGGCGTGGTGCTCTTCGTGTTGTGTTTCATGGCGCTTCCAGCTTCGCGCGACGCTTCGACAGCGGCGGTGTTCTGCGACGGCCGGCTCCTATGAACATCCGCTATCCGCGGCGTGATGCGACCGGCCAATCACACAACAGGCCGGTACCACACGCTCAGGGGCATCTTCCCCTGCTATCACGTCAGTACGCAACCGCCCAGTCACACCACAGGCTCAACCAATCGCACCGGGCTCGCCCGATCAATCACTTGCCGGCCGTCCGGGGCTTCCATTGCAGGTCGTCGAGCAGCTGGTTGGTCCAGGCAATCACTTGGTCGCCGGGCATGGGGCCCGAGCCAAGCGAGCCAGCGAACGGCGCCGGAATCGTCAACGTGCGGGTGAGCGGCCGGTACTGGGCTCCCGGGTAGATGCGTTGCAATCGCATCATCAGGGATTCTGCCGGCTCAATCCCACGAATACGCACGTTCCGCCCCTGGGCGATGATTTCGGTGATACCAAGATCTCGCGCTTTGTTTCGCAGTCTGGCCACGGCGAACAGCGAATCCAGCTCTACTGGAGGCTTGCCGTAGCGGTCGGTCAGCTCGTCTCGCACATCGTCGAGATCCTGTTCGCTCCTCGCCGAGGCAAGCTTGCGATACGCCTCAAGCCGCAGCTTGTCGGAATCGATGTAATCCACCGGAATCGACGCCTCGATCGGCAAATCGATGCTGACGGCTACCGATTCCTTGCGCTCGGGCTCCTTGTACTCTTCTACCGCCTGCGAAACCATGCGCACGTACAGGTCGAAACCGACGCCTTCGATATGTCCGCTCTGCTCGTCGCCCAGCAAATTGCCGGTGCCACGCAGCTCGAGATCCTTCATCGCCACATCGAAGCCCGACCCAAGCGACGTGTTCTGCGCGATGGTCGCGAGACGGTCGTGCGACTGCTGGGTCATCGGCTTGGACGGGTCGTACAGGAAGTACGAGTACGCGCGTTCCCGTCCTCGGCCGACACGGCCACGCAGCTGATGCAGCTGGCTTAATCCGAAACGGTCGGCATGGTCGACAATCAGCGTGTTCGCGTTCGATATATCCAGCCCGGTCTCGATGATTGTCGTGCATACGAGCACGTCGATATCGCGATGCCAGAAATCGCGGATGATTGCGTCGAGTTGTTTCTCTCCCATCTTGCCGTGCGCGACGCCGATTTTCGCCTCGGGCACCAGCTGGTGGATCTTGTCTGCCGTGGCACTGATGGAATCGACGCGGTTATGCACGTAGAACACCTGGCCGCCGCGCAACAGCTCGCGCCTGATGGCCGCCGTGACCTGCGCGTCCTCGTATGGGCCGACATACGTGAGCACGGGCAGACGGTCCTCGGGCGGGGTGGCGAGCGTGGACATCTCGCGGATGCCGGTCACCGCCATTTCCAAGGTGCGTGGAATCGGCGTCGCCGACAGGGACAGGACGTCGACGTTCGTGCGCAGCGCTTTGAGCGTTTCCTTATGCTCGACGCCGAACCGCTGCTCCTCGTCGATGATCAACAACCCGAGATCCTTGAACTTGATTTTCGGGTTGAGCAGCTTGTGCGTGCCGATGACGACATCGACCGACCCGTCTTCCAGACCTTTGATGGTCTGCTTGATTTCCTTGGGGCTTTGGAAGCGGCTCATCGCGGCGACATCCACCGGGAAGCCCGAGTAACGTTCCGTGAACGTCTCGTAATGCTGTTGCACGAGCAGCGTGGTCGGTACGAGGACGGCCACCTGCTTGCCGTCTTGTATGGCTTTGAAGGCGGCTCGTACCGCAATCTCAGTCTTGCCGAAGCCGACATCGCCGCAGATCAGGCGGTCCATCGGCACCGGTTTCTCCATATCGGCCTTGACCTCGTCGATGGTGGTCAGCTGGTCGGGAGTCTCCTGGTACGGGAAGGCGTTCTCGAGTTCCTTTTGCCACGGGGTGTCCGGACTGAACGCGAAGCCTTTGGTGCGTTGGCGGGCCGAATACAGGCGTACGAGGTCCTGGGCGATCTCGTGCACATGCTTGCGGGCTTTCGCCTTGGTCTGCGCCCAGTCGGAGCCGCCGAGTTTGTTGAGTTTGGGGGCGTCCGAGCCGATGTATTTGCTGACCTGATCAAGCTGGTCGGTGGGAATGTACAGCTTGTCGGCGGGGGCGTTGCGTTTACTGGGCGCGTATTCGACAACCAGGTATTCCCTCGTCGTTTTCGCGCCGGCAGGGCCGATTTGGCGCTGCTGCATGCCGGTGTATCGCCCGATGCCATGCTGCTCATGAACCACGTAATCGCCGGGTTTGAGCTCCATCAGGTCGATGGCCTTGCGCCGGCGCTTCGGTGTCTTGGTTTGCCCGACGGCGCTGGAACGGCCGGTCAGGTCACGTTCGGTGAGCAAGGCAATTCGCGCGTCCCGGTCCACGAACCCGTCGACGGCTCGCGAACGCAATACGTCAAAGCGCGTGATGCCGGTCTCGTTGACAGCTCGTTTGAGTCTGGCGAGCGTTCCTTGGGCTCCGGCGGTGATGGTCACGACGAATCCGGCGTCAATCAGCCCTTCAATACCGGTGGCGGCTTTCGACTCGTCGCCACGGTATTCCTGCGGGGAGCTTGCGCCGATGCGCACATTGCCCGGCAGGCCTGGGTCCACGCCGAAATCAGCGAGTTTCCACACCTCATCGCGCGAATAGGCGAGCGAGCTGACGGTCTCCTCGTAGTCGAGGAAACTCGCCTGGTCGAAGCTGATCGGCGCGCCTGCCCCATGGCCGCTGGCGGCGACATGCCAGCTGGCGGCGAGGAATTCGTTGGCTGTTTTCGTCAGGTCGTCCGCCGCCCGGCGCAACCGTTCCGGGTCGGAAAGCATGATGACCGCACCTTGGGGCAGCATGCGCTGCACCGGCTCCATGTTGTCGATCAGCGCAGGCATCAGGGATTCCATGCCTTCCACGGGGATGCCGTCCGCGATGGAGGCGAGCATGTCCTCGGCGTTGGGAATCTGCCCGATGAGCGATTTCGCGCGGTCACGCACCGCTTGCGTCAGTTGCAGTTCTCGGCATGGCGTCGCCCAGACGGTGTGTAGGCCATCGCCGTAAGTGCGCTGGTCGGAGGCATGGAACTCCTTGATGGTGTCGATTTCATCGCCGAAGAATTCGATGCGGACCGGATGAGCGATGGTCGGCGGGAACACGTCGAGGATACCGCCGCGCACCGCGAACTGTCCGCGGTCCATGACCAGATCGACGCGGGTGTAGGCGTTCTCGACAAGACGGGCCGCGGCTTGGTCGAGCGGAAGCTCCTCCCCCGCCGTAAAAACCAGCGGTTCGACATCGCCCAACCCGGCGATGACCGGCTGGATGAGCGAACGCACCGGCATGACCAGCACCTTGATCGGTCCAAACAGGGAGTTCCCGGGTTCCGGATGCGTCAAACGGCGGAATACCGCCATGCGGGAAGCGACCGTGTCCGCACGCGGGGAGAGCCGTTCATGCGGCAGCGTCTCCCAGGCCTCAAGTTCCGCGATATCCTGCGGATCGCCGTCATACCAGCTGCGAATCGCCTCAACGGCTTCCTGCGATTCCCGTCCCGAAGGCACGATGACAACGACCGGGACGCGCTGTGCGGTCGCCGCTGCGAGAGCCGGACGAATGCCGGGCACGGCTTCCACATTGAGCATCGGCTCGCTGCCCTCATTCGCAGGCACGTCAACCAGTCCGTGCGACAAATCATGGAAGGACCGGTCGTGATCGAGCTGGTCGAGCAGTCCGGAAAGTGCTCCGGCGGTCGGCGCAACAGGCGGAACCGCGGGCGTATGTTGCTCACCGGCCATTGAACTGCTCCTGCGCGCGGCTCAGCCCAGAGAAGATAATGGTTTCCGCGGCATCGGCACCATCGGCGAGGAATTCAGGCAGCTGCTTGCGCTGGTCCGGGCCGAATCCGCCCAACACCCAGTTGACGGTGTTGTCATGCGCATTCGGGCCGCGACGAGCATGCCCCACTCCAAGCCGCACACGCGCGTACGCATTGGTACCGAGCGAACGGTCGATGGACTTGATACCGTTGTGTCCGCCGGCGGAACCACCTGCCTTGACTTTGATACGACCGAATTCAAGGTCCATATCGTCGTGGATGACCACGACATGCTCGGGCGGGATCTGATAGTAGGAGCTGATGGATGCCACCGCAGTACCCGATTCGTTCATGTATGTGAGCGGTTTGGCGAGGAAGAACTTGATCGACTTGCCTTGCAGGTTCATTACGCCCTTGCCGAGCATCGCGATGCCCTTATGGTCACTGAAGTTCACCGACCAGCGTTCGGCCAGGACATCCGCCGTCATGAATCCCATATTGTGCCGGGTGCCCTCGTATTGCTTGCCCGGGTTGCCCAAACCTACCACCAGCCAGAAATCAGACGCCATGCCGTTCCTCTCCCTCATCGCCGCCGCCCGCCGCATACCGGGCGCGGCTCATCATGCAATCATTCGCTACCAGAATGGCCAATCCTACCCGCCACGGCTGACTCGCCTGCACGGCACCAGCCTGCGATCCGCGACGGCCGAACATACGTGACGCCTGGTATTTCAGTCGTTGTCCAGCGGCAACCACCAGTAGGACATATCAAGATACCGCGTGCCGTCGAAACATGCGCGGGGCAGAAAACCGTACCGTTCGAACCTGAAATGGTTCATCAGCGCGATTGAGCCCGCATTCGACGCGAAAATCAGGGCGGTCGCGATGCGGTAACCGCGCGTACGCGCCGCGTCGAGCAGCCATGCGACCACAGCCGTTCCGTACCCGCGGTGGCGGGCCCGCTCATCGACGTAATAGCTGAGTTCCACCACGCCGTCGTACGCTTCGCGCGGATGGAATTTCGACAGCGACCCGAAGGCCACGACACGCCCGGATGCATCTTCAAGCACGACCACCGGGTAGCGGTCACGCGGCTGGTGCGAATCCACCCACTGCCTGCGCTGCTCGAGGGTGCGTGGCACCAGATCGGCGGTCGAACCGCCGGCGACCACCGCTTGATTGTAGATATCGGTAATCGCCTGAAGGTCGCTCTCCCGCGCGTCGCGGATGGTGACCGGTTGATGCTCAGCGGACCGTTCGCCGTTCACATTGCCTCCCTGATGCCCGTATGCCGTCGTATCCGACGCCGACGCCGGATTCGGTTCGACGATATTCCATCATGACGGCATGACCGCATAACGGCATAACGACTTGGCAGCAAGGTTGTTTGACGGCATGACCGCCGAGACGCAGGGCTGCCGACAACGCACCGCTACGCGCCCCGCAACCCGCACGACATGCGACTTGCAATTCGCGACTGAGCGCCGTTACTTCGCCAAACGCTGGGACAACGCGGAAATGCCGCCGGTGAACATGTTGAGGAACCTCATGGAATCCACGGCGATCGCCACATGCGTGCACGACGCCGTCGGATCGTTGAGACGCGTCATATCGCCGATGGTACGGCCGCGCACACCTTGGCGGTCACCGGTCGCCAAATCCACCCGCAGCGCGATGTCGAAAGTCTGTACAAGCGTCGGATCAAGCGCGGCCGCTACAGCGAGTGGGTCATGCATGGGCGCGCCGACGGAGAACGCTGGGTCGGCTTCCTCGTTCGCTTTGATCATGAAGGAGGCGAGATCGGTGAAGAACCTGCCGACACCGTCATCGATCTGAGACCACGGCTCAGTCAGCTCCGACGGCAGCAGACACCGATGGGTGACATCCAGACCGATCATCGTCACATCCGCCTGGGAGCGCAATACCAGATCGGCGGACTCGGGGTCCTGCATGATATTGGTTTCGCTGACCATATCGAAGCAATTGCCCTGCTGGGTCAGGGCCCCGCCCATCATCACGAGCCGCAATTGGGGCGCGATATCGGGAGCGAGGGTGATGGCGGCTGCGATGTCGGTCAGCGGGCCGGTTGAAATCACGGTCAGGTTCTTGCCCCACTGATGCACGCCGTCGATAATCGCTTTGACACCCGCAGTGTCGCCCGGCATGATCTCCATCTCGACCTTGCCATATTCGTCGGCAAGTGTGCCAAGCGTGTTCCGTCCACGCTGCGGCCCCGAGGTGTCGACGGGTTGCTTGGGCAGATATCCGCCAATCGAAATAATCGGGGATGACAGTTTCGCCCGCACGTCAGGCTGGGCGGATTGTACTGACAGCGCCTCGTCCTGCCATGATGCCTGCCGATGCTTCTTCTTCGCTTCCTTCTGATCGTCGCCGAACATACCGGCGGAGACGGTCCCGGCGGCGGTGAAATCGATGTTGTTCGAGGAGAAGTCGTAGACCGCGCCGTTGTACAGCACGGACGCGGTGCCGCCTGCCGTGGTCTCCATGCGCGCGTAATCGTCGATATTCAAGTCGGCGATGCCGTTGTCTCCATGGAAATGGGCACAGGCCTTGTCCGCGGCGAATCCTTCCGCCCATGAAGGGCAACGACACCCGTCCAGCACCGGAATCTTCGAACCGCCAAGGAGGTTGAGCACGTCACGCGCGTTCTGCTGAGCCACCGACTGGATGACATTGCCGTACGTGGCGACGACCGATACCAGCCGCTCAGGCGCATACGCCATCAGCAGGCCGATGGCGAGCGCGTCATCGGTGCCGGTGTCGGCGTCCAAGATGATGGGCGCGGTGATGTCCTGCGAATCGCCGGCAGCCCCTGCCTCGGCGGCGTCACCAGTGTCACCCGTCTGGTTCTGCGGATCCATGATCTTTTCTCCCTCGACTGTTCGGCGGGCATCCTGCCCGCACGAATCACATGGCGTCAGTCCCCATGATATCGTGCGCTGGACAAATTCCAACCGACGGATAGGTCAATCCGGCCAACACGCGCCGTCAGGGGCGTGATTATTGAGCGAGGAAACGGTCGGTGACGAGATTCTTGGCCTTCGGAGCGGTGTGTACCACCTTGCCGGAGGCGTCCGTGTAGGCGCCGGCGTTCGCAAGGAAGTCAAAATACTGCTGCGTGGAGACGGTGTCGTTGGTGCCGAAGACGAGTTTGCCTGAGGCGATGTCCTTCGGGTTGCCCCAATACTGGCCGTCCACGATGACATGCATACTGCGTTTGACAAAGGCGAGTTTGAGATTGGCTTCCGGGGCTTCATCCACGAGGATCTGCGCCGCCTTGTCGGGATGCGCGTACGCGTATTCGTAGCCTTGCTGCGCGGCCTGGGTGAAGGCTTTGACCAGTTTCGGATTGTTCTTGATGGTCTTGCTATTGGTGATGATGCCGATGGAGTCCGCATTGCCAGGCACCCCATAGTCAGGCTCGGTGAAGCAGTTGAGCTTCGGGCCGTACATATCGGCCTGAACGCCTTCCCAGGTCGCGTAGAACCCGCCGAAATCCGCTTTGCCGCTGGACAGGGTCTGGAATGTGGACGTGCCGACCGTCACCTTGTCGAATTGCCCTTTGCCGCCATCGGTTTTAATCATCTGCTTGATGACCGCGTCGGATTCGTTCGAGCCGAAGGTGGCGAAGGTTTTCCCGTCGAAATCCCGCGGGCGAGTGATGGACGTGTTCGAAGCCAGAGAACACCAGATGGCGCTCGGCTTGCGCTGCACTTGCAGCACCTGCTTGAGCGTGGCGCCTTTGAGGCTGTAGGTGGAGACATTGGTGAGATTGGACAAGGCGAAATCCGCGACACCGTTGTTGACCGACTGCTCTGCGCCCGCCTGGGCGACGGCGACGATATCGACGTCTAGACCGGCTCGTTTGAAATACCCGTTGTGTTTGGCCACATACACGCCGATATGGTTGGTGTCGGGCGCCCACGAGAGCATGAAGGTGGTTTTGGTCAGTCCGTTCGCGGATGTTCCGGCGGTGCCACACGCGCCGAGGGACGCGATTACGGCGATGGCAAGCGTGGCGGCGAATCCTGCACGGATGCGGCTGATGATGGATGTTGTGGTGCGCTGCCGTGCATGGGCAGCCTGTGGCAGATGGCTCATATGATGTCCTGAATCATGACGTGTTCCGTTCTCTGGATTCGGGCGGATTCGGCAGAGAACGAACGTGAGGGCCGGCCCCGCCTGCCCCATGTCCCCGCCCGGCCGTCATGATGTCATGCGCGTTGACCACGGCCGGATGGTTTGCCACACATGGGCACGCAAGCAATGTCAAGGATATCTTCAGCCGTGGTCATCCTTGTGAGCGAGCGGTTGCCTGTTGCGGACCGGACGCGGCAGACGGCGGTGGCAGGTGTGTTGGCTCCGCTTGCTACGCAATCATCATTCTCGGCAATATTGCGGTAGCTTTCTTCCAGCCGTCACACTTTCAGGGACGGTTCACCGCGGCAACGGCCCGGACCAGGTTTTGATCACCGATTGTGGGACGCGCGAGGCATCGAACCGGTAATGCCCAGTGACCGCCATATGCGTGCGGAACGCGAGATAATCGTTCTCCCGCTGTTTCTGTCCCATGTTGTGAATGATCAGCGGCATACCTTGCTTGTCGCGCCGGTCAGAGACGACGCCGATGTGCCGGGTATGTTCGAAGACAACGATGTCACCTTGTTCCCAGTCATCGCCGCGAATATCCGTGCCGAGCGTCACGCCATAGGTGCTGAAAAAGACGTCAAGCACGCCGGTACGACGGAAATCGATATTCGGATCTGGTTTGGAAATCACACGCGAGTAAGCCTGCGGCCGGGCAGTGATGTCGGCGTCGACCATGGCTTTGAGGTCGTACCCGGCGTTGGCGAATGCCCGCCAGACGACATCGGTGCAGGCGCCACGGTCGGACGGCGGATACCCGCCCTGATAGTAGCCCGTATCGTAGGTCGGCATCGCCTCAGCGTCTTTGCGGGCACCGTGGACGATATCCGTGTAATCGTCCACGCCATTGCCGTTTGCGTCCACGCTGCTGGTGAATGTCGGCGAGGAAGAAGGCAGGTTCACGGCTGGGGTGGCGCCGATGCCGCCGGCTTGCCCCCTGCGCGCGTATCTCACCCACAGACACGCCCCTGCGACCAATGCCACGACGACGAGCATCACAATGACGGACACGACAATCCGCCTGCCTCGCTGGGGACTACCGGCCCGCGTGTATGTGCTGCTATCTGCCCTATGCTGCGGCATTCTGCTCTCCCATCCCGCCAAGATACGTTCCATTGTGCCACTCCTCGGGCCGCAACGGCGACAAACCCGGCGAATTCGTCTGCGGTCTGCGGGTTCGTGATAATGGAATCAGCAACGATTCTTCCGGCCGTCCGGCACGCGGGCTCCTCACCTTACTGCGTTCCCCGGCGGCGTGTGCGTCTCTGGCGCGGAAAGCAAGGTGATTATGGCTCGTCCATCACATCAATCCCATCACTCCCGCCGATACCTGCGATGGCTGCCCACGTTCGCGGCGGTGCTGGCGATTCTCGTGATATGGCAGGTATGGGTCGAGGCCGCGCATGTACCGCAGACCGTCATGCCCTCCCCCACGCAAATCGTGGATGCGACGGTGGAAACATGGCCGACCTTGTGGCCGGCAACCTTGACGACCCTTGAGGAGGGCACGATCGGTTTCCTGTTCGCCGTGGCGGCGGGCATTATGGTGGGGGTCGGCTGTTACGCTTCGAAAACCTTGGATGCTGCGCTGTTTCCGCTGCTGTACGCTGCACAGACCATGCCGCTGATTTCCATCGCCCCGCTGTTCCTGATTTGGTTCGGCTTCGAAACGAGCGGGAAAATCGTAATCGTCGCCGTATTCGGGTTGTTCCCCATCGCCGTGCAGACCATCCGCGGGCTCAGGGACGTGCCGCGCTACTACGTCGATGTCGCGCTGACCTGCGGGGCCACCCCGGTGTGGACGCTGTGGCACGTGAAGCTGCGCGTCGCGGCACGACAGATTTTCGGCGGCATCCGCATCAGTGCCGCCTACACATTCGCAACCGCCGCCACGGCGGAATACTTGGGGGCGCGACGAGGGCTCGGCATCTGGTTGCAGGCGGCGTACAACTCCTTCCGCATGCCGCTCATTTTCTCGGCGACATTCATGATCATCGTGCTGACCTGCGTGTTGCTCATCGCGGTGTCCTTGACGGAGCGAGTGCTGCTCGGCCCCGCGGACGAGGATGAGGACCCGGACGCCGACCAGCTGTGACCGCGCCGGGTATCGCTGCGACATCGGCGAATGCACCCACTGCCAAACCCGAACCACACAAGCTTCTGCCGACGCTGAGACCGCCGTCAAGGTTGGTAGAGGCTTGTGTAGACGCTGACAACGGACACCTCGTGCCGTTTGCCGACGCTGACGGTTCATTTGCGTCGCAAAAGACTCTCTCATCGCCAAACACGCGATCGGGGCAGACTGCCCAACCGGTCGTTGTGTGAGCGAATCCTCACACAATGACGGGCGGAATGCATCGGCCCCGCCGCACTGATGCGTACGGCGGGGCCGAGACGGCCGTCACAGCTTGCGACGACTACTTGCTGGCCGAGGTCTTATTCTCCTCCTCGATGGCCTTGTTGATGGCGTCCTCCAACTGCTGCTGCGCCTTACCGTACGCAGCCCAGTCACCGGATTTCATCGCGGCGTCAGAATCCTTCATCGCCTGCGCGGCATCGGCAAGCGCAGACTTCAGTGCCTCGCTCTGCGAACCACTTGATGAGGACTGGCCTGTCGTTCCTGACTTACCGCCGGATTTCCCGCTGTCTGTCCCGGATGAGCCAGACGATCCCGACGACCCCGCAGAGCCGGCTGCCCCGCCGTCCGACGCCGCGCGATTGTCGACATCGCCAGCATCCGCGCCTGAATTGCCTCCGAACACTTGGTCGAGCGCCTGATCGAGTGTGTCGGCGAATCCGACCTGGTCGCCGAACGCGACGAGCACCTTCTTGAGCAACGGGAACTGCGTCGAACCGCTCGACTGCACGTACACGGGTTCGACGTACACGAGACCGCCACCGAGCGGCAAGGTGAGCAGGTTGCCGCGTTTGACGGTGGTAGAGCCGGATTCAAGCAGGTTGAGTTCCTTGGATACATCGGCATCCGCGTTGAAGTTGTTCTGTGCCTGGCCGGGCCCGGGGACGTTCGAATCCTTGGGCAGTTCCTGCAATCTGATGGTGCCGTAGTTCGCCCCGATCGTGCCGGCGCTAGTTCCTGCGTCGGAGTCCACGGAGAGGAAACCGGTGAGGATCTCACGTGTGGAGGTCGAGGAACCCGCCGGGATGAACGAAGATGTCAATGAGAACACCGGCGCTTTGGACCCTCCGGTCTGCAAAGTCAGATAGTAGGGCGGCTGGAGCACGTCCTCCTTCTGAGCCTGCTGTGATTCGGTCGGGTCGACCGGCGACTGCCAGAAATCCTCACCGGAGAAGAACTGGCTCGCGCTGTCCACATGGTATTTGGTCAGCAATTGGCGCTGGACCTTGAACAGGCTTTCCGGATAGCGCAGATGGCTCATCAAATCGCCGGAGATCTCAGAAATCTGATGGTAGTTGCCTGGGAAGATCTGTTGCCAGGCCTTGAGCACCGGGTCGTTCGGATCCCACGCGTACAGGGTGACCGAGCCGTCGTAAGCGTCAACAGTGGCCTTCACAGAATTCCTGATGTAGTTGGCGTTCTGCGACCCCAGCCCCTGCACGGTCTGCGAAGTGCGGGTGGTCGAATCCTGGGTCGCCGCGCCCAGATCGGTCATCTGCGAATACGGGTAGGCATCGGATGTGGTGTACCCGTCCACAATCCATTTGACACGCCCGTCGACGACTGCCGGGTAGACGCGCCCGTCCAACGTCAGGTACGGCGCCACCGCGGCCACACGCTCCTTGGGGCTGCGGTTGTACAGAATCTGCGACTGGGAGTTGACACGGTCGGAGAACAGAATCTGGTCGGAGCCGAAACGAATTGCATACAGCACGCGCGTGAAGATGTTGCCGACACGCGGACCGCCATTGCCATCGAAGGTGTTGGTCGCGCCCTTCGAACCGGTCGGATAGTCGAACTCCCACGATGTGGTGCCTTCGGGCGCGCCGACAATCGAGTATTCGGGCGCGTTCGGCGAGAAGTAGATGCGCGGCTCGTAATGCTCCGACTCGGTGAGCTTGCCCTGGGTGGGGATGCCGGATTCGAAGAATTTCGGCTGGCCGTCCGCCGTGACCTTGTTGCCGTAGGCCGCGACCACACCGTAACCATGCGTGTACACCGTATGGTCGTTGACCCAGTTGCGGTTGTCGTTGCCGTCAAGATTGAGCTCGCGGGCGGCGATCACCGTGTCCTGGCTGGTGCCGTCAATGGTGTATTTGTCCACTGCCAGCGTGTCGGCGAAGGTGTAATACTGCTTGGACTGCTGCAGCTGCTTGAAGGTCGGCGAGACGATTTGAGGGTCCAGCAGACGGATCTGCGCGGTGCTTTCCGCGTCGGAGCTCAGTGCGCCGGATTTGCCTTCCGTGGTCGCGGCATACTGCTCGACTTTGATGTTGTCAAGCCCGTACGCCTGCTTGGTGGCGTTGATGTTGCGCTGGATGTACGAGGATTCCGCCTCCTGCGCGTTCGGGTTGACGCGGAAGCGCTGCATCACCGCCGGCCAGACACCGGTCAGCACAAGAGAGATGACCAAAGTCGAAGCGACTGCAACCACCGGGACACGCCATGCCTTGAGCGCCGCCCGAGCACGTACACCGACCGGTGCAGGCCCCTCGAGCTGGTGCGAACGCATAAGCCAGATGCCCAGCACTACGCCGAGTATGGCCGTCAACGCCGCCATGATGAAGGTGACGGGAATCGTGGCATGGACGGTGGTGTACGTAGCGCCGGTGATCCGGTCACCTTGTGCGGTAAGGCTGGAGAACACGCCAAACACCTGATTCACAGCCCACACGAGCATGTTGAGCATGAGCCACACACTGATCTGCCGGCGCGCATGCTTGGTGATGGCGAACAGGCCGCGGCCTTTGACCGGCATGGTCAGTCTGATGCCGCCGACCAGCGCGTGCGTGACCACGGAAAAGATGATTCCCATGAGCAGCAGCATCGCGACGGCGGACATCACAAGTCTCAAGCCTGGGAGCACGAAGACGTAGAAGCCGTTGTCGATGCCGAATTGCGGGTCTTTGGTGCCGAAGCGCTGCGCGTTGAACATGAGCAGAATCTGCGACCAGTTCGAGTTGAACTGCGAGCCGAACATGATGCCCACAATCAGGGAGACCACGACTGCGACACGCGTTGCGGTACGGGTACTCACCCCTTTACCGATTTCGATGACATCGCCGTTGATTCGTACCGTGGAGCCGTCAGCACCGCTAGGACGCGTGCGGATGGCGAGCACTGCGGCAATGAAGCTGACCAATGCCATGAGCAGCGCATAGGCGGCCCACAAGCCCACTTTCACACCGAGCTGCGTCCAGATCACACGTTGGAAGCCGAGTTGGTCGAACCACATGACATCCGTGATGAACCGGTCCAAACCGAAGAACAATCCGACGATCACGACGATGACAGCGATGATGCCAAGGGCGATTGTCGAACCGTTGTGCCTGGGCACTTTCGGCCGTTTCGCCGCGCGGCGGCCAAGCCGGGGCATCGACGTATTCCCATGCGGCGCCTGGGCGTTCCCACCGCCCTGCGCATCCCCGTCGACCTGGACGTCAACGACCTCGGGGTCGTCGTCCTTACGCCCGGAATCGCCGGGGAAGCCGAACATCATGCCGAAATCATCAAACAAAGCCATATTCCCAGCCTACCGACCGGCAAGGAACAGCGAAACGCCCAGCTGAAACGAAGGACGATATGGTATAAGGCTGATCATCGATACGGCGATATCTACGGCAACCGTGTCTCTCGGCCGCATCGACGACATCGACAATGTCAGCAAGCGGCGAAACACCGTCCGATTGCCCAACACTGGACTTGCAGACGCGATAGCCTGTAGCCATGAGTACGCATCTGTTCAGCGCACGCGACATGACGTGCACCGTCCCCTCGCAGGACGGCGAGAAAACCATTTTCCAAGGACTGTCCTTCGACATCGACGCCGGCGAGATCGTCGATCTGGTCGGCCCGTCAGGCGCGGGGAAAAGCAGCCTGCTCACCGCATTCGCACGGCTCAATCCCCATGCCGGCGGCACCATGTTCCTCGATGGCCGTCCATCGACGGAATTCACACCGCAGCAGTGGCGGTGTAGCGTCGCCTATCTGCCACAGAAACCGGTGCTGATCGGAGACAACGTGGCCGAGGTCATTCGTTTGCCGTGGACCTTGGCGATCCGCAACGAGCAGGATGACAGCTCGTCTGACACGAATCACCCTGTCGACCCCCAAGCCCATGCCCGTACCCGCGGCAAACGGCGTCGCAGCGGCATCTGGGGCGCGGTGCACAACGGCGTCGATATGCTGCCAGATGACAAAATCCGCGCCACCCTCGACGCCATCGGCTGCGAAGATATCAATCTCGGCAGGGCGCCGCACGACCTGTCAGGAGGACAGGCGGCACGCGTGAGCCTCGCGCGCACGCTGCTGACAGATCCGAAACTGCTGCTCGCCGACGAGGTCGATGCCGGGCTCGACGATGACAACGCGGCAAAAGTCGCCGCCATCCTCAGCGACGCCGCACAACGCGGCATGGCGGTGATCCGCATCCGGCACCGCCCGCCGGACGGGGTCGCCACCCGAACCGTCACCCTCGACGAAGGAGGACTGCGATGAACACGTTCAATCTGGCTTCGACATGGGCAACTCTCCCGAACACACCCCACGTCGCCCAAACCGTGGCACAAACAGCCACGCAGACGACATCGGGCACCTCCTACCCCATCGACATCTGGGGCCTGCTCATCGCACTCGCGATGGTGATGGTCGCCTCCGGGCTGTCATGGCTCATGCATCTGGGCATCGGCAAAACGCTTCTGTGGTCCGCATGCCGCGCGCTCGTCCAACTGTGCGCGATGGGCTTCATCATGGGCTATGTCATCAAATCCGGCAACCCGTGGCTGGTACTCGCCTTAGTCGCCGTCATGCTGGTGGCGGCCGTGCAAATCACCCTGTCACGCGCCAAAGGCGTGCCGAAGGGGCTTGCGGGTCCGGTGCTGCTGACCTTGGTCATCACCATGCTGCTCATGATTTCGATGGTCACGGAGCTGGTCGTACGCCCCCACCCGTGGTATGCGCCACAGCTGGTGGTGCCACTGACCGGCATGCTGTTGGGCAATACGGTTTCCGCGCTGGCCGTAGGGCTGAGCCGCTTTTATGAAAGCATGAAGGAACGGCGGGACGAGGTCGACACGCTGCTGGCGTTAGGCGCGACCCGCTGGGAGGCCGCACGGCCATCGGTGATTTCCTCGATCCGCCTCGGCTTGCTGCCGACCACGGCGTCGCTCGCCTCAAGCGGCATCGTGACCATCCCGGGCATGATGGCCGGCCAGGTCATCGCAGGCGGCGACCCGCTCAACGCAGCGAAATACCAGTTCGTGATCCTCGCCTCCATCGCCGCGCTCACCTTGCTGGCCGACACCCTGATCATGGTGATGGTGTATCGCACCTGTTTCACGCCCGACGACCAGTATCGCGACAAGCCCGTGGTCGAGCGTGGGAAGAAGCGGTGACGATTTGCTTGCTAAGTGAATGTCAACAGTCAGGTAGGTCTGCAGGCAAGAACCGCATAAACTCGAGTACCGGGCAAACCGGGCGATACAACGTTTTGGGCCGCACCCCGGAATACGGGATGCGGCCCAAAACAGTATGTGATGCCATCCGGCGAATTCATGTACCCGCCGAGCAGCGTCATGGTCATTCAATCACAGCACGTCCGGATCGTCCTTGGCAATCGTCCCAGTCGCCTTGCCGATGGCCTTGAGGCCGTGGTACATGACGAGCACGACGATCGTGCCGATGGCGATGCCGTTGAACTGCACGCCGCTGACCGCGAAGGTGAAGTCGGCGATGCCGATAATCATCGTGACGGCCGCGGTCATCACATTGACCGGCTTGTCGAAGTTGACATGGTTGTCCACCCAGATGCGCACGCCGATCATGCCGATCATGCCATACAGCAAGGTGGTCACGCCGCCGAGCACGCCGGCGGGAATGGTGTTGATCACGGCACCGAACTTCGGGCACAGGCTCAAAATCAAGGCGAACGCCGCCGCACACCAGTAGGCGGCCGTCGAATACACCTTCGTGGAAGCCATGACGCCGATGTTCTCGCCGTACGTGGTTGTGCCGGAGCCGCCGCCGAAGCCGGCAATCGCGGTGCCGACACCGTCGGCCATGAGCGCGGTGCCAATCTGGTTGTCATAATCGCGGCCGGTCATCTGTGCAACGGACTTGACGTGGCCTACGTTCTCGGCGACCAGCACGAGCACGACTGGAATGAACATCGCGAGAATCGAGAAATCGACCTGCGGCAGATGGAACTGCGGCAAACCGACCCAGGCGGCGCCTTCCACGGCCTTGAAATCGACCTGGCCGCGGGCGCACGCGTACGCATAGCCGACCAGTACGCCCAGCAGGATGTTCAGACGCCCGACCAAGCCGCGGAACAACACGCCGATCAGCAGGACGGCGACCAGCGTCACCACAGCCGTGTCCGGGGCCTTCTTGAAGTTCGTCCACACCGACGGGGCGAGGTTGAAGCCGATGATCGCCACAATCGCGCCGTTGACCACCGGAGGCATGATCTTGTCAATCCACTTGGCACCGGCGAAATGGACAAGCACGCCCACCAAGGCGAGCAGCAGACCGGTGACCATGATGCCGAAGCTTGCGACCGCGATGCCCTTGTCGGCCGAGGCGACCGCCGCAATCGGGGCGATGAAGCCGAAGGAGCTACCGAGGTAGCTTGGCAGCTTGTTCTTGTTGATGAGCAGGAACAGCGCCGTCGACATGGCGGTGAAGAACAGGGTCGTCGACGGGTCGAAGCCGGTGAGAATCGGGACCAGGAAGGTCGCGCCGAACATCGCGATGACATGCTGGGCGCCGATACCTGCGGTGCGCGGCCAAGACAGGCGCTCGTCGGGTTCGACCACCTCCCCGGGTTTCAAGGTCTTGCCGTCACCGTGCAGTTTCCATGTGAACAAGCCGCTACTCATCTACTGCTCCTTTGTCTTCTTGGAATTCGCCGGACGCACATGGCGCGCCGACGCCTTGCACAATGGTAGCGGTGTCGATGTCACGAGAGACAACAAGACCTAAAAACCCGCGGATTTTTAGGCGTGTCGCGCTCTCGTCGTCTTGGTGCCGGCAGTCAGGACGCATCGGGCGGCAATACGGGTGTCACTTGGTGTATTGCGTCAGATGCGGGTCAACCGAATGCACAACATCAACCAGATCGCCATTCGACAGCAGCGGGCGCTGGAACTCGCGCCACGGTTCCACTTCGACCTCCCAACGGCCGGTCTGCTCGTCGAGCACCGGACGGGCGGTCTGTTCCCAGCGCAGCCGTTCGGTCGTGCGGCCGGTGTGCGGGTCACGGCGGGAATAATGCAGGCACGTGCAGTTCGTGATTTTCCAATCGTCGCTGTCCGCGCGGTGCATGAACTCCTCGTCGGAGAGGTCCTCGAGCGTGAGCATCATCGCCAGCATGAAATCGCCGTGCGTGACCACGACCACCGATTCCGACTCGGAGCGGCGGTTGAGCGAGGTGAGCAGGTTGTGCACGCGGTCCTCGGCGACATCGGCGATCGATTCGCCTGCTGGCGGACGCCAATACAGCGGGTCAGTGCGTTTGAACAACCAGTTGCGCTCGTAATTGGTTTTGAATTCATCCTGCGTGATGGTGTTGATTTCACCCCACGACCGCTCACGCAACACCCGGGTCTCCTCCCATTTCGCCTTGGGCAAGGCCATGGTGGCGGCCGTTTCGCGAGCGCGGACGTACGGCGAGACCAGATAGCGGTCGAATAGCTGCTGCTGGGAGACAAGCCAGCGGCCGATGCAATCAGCCTGGCGACGGCCGGTCGCCGTCAAACGCCACGAACGATCCGGCACCGTCACGTTATCCTGCGTGTACAGGGAGGTATCGCCCTGCTCGCCGGCCTTGATGATGACATTCGCCTCGGATTCACCGTGCCGGATCACATACAAATCAAGCGGCATCCCCATAGGCGCTCCTTTCCGAACAATGCGTCCAGACCGCGACCACGCGGCCGATTCCTGATACTACGCTATCGCAACGTCCCGGGACCATGCCGGCGAATCCGCGGGGCGAGAACAAATGACACCGACAATTCACCGCGCGTCCATCAGACGGTGTTTATCGGGGGTGTTATCAGACGGCGCCCGTCGCCCATCAGACACGTCAGCTGATATGCACGGGCGTGCCGTCAGGAACCTGATCGTAGAACCACTTCGCGTCAGACAAGGTCAGACGCACGCAACCGTGCGATGCCGGATGCCCGAGTTTCACCGCCTCACTGACCACATACGTCCCCGCATCCTGTTTGGTGGGCACGGTGTGGAACAGGAAGACGTTGTTGCGGAAGGACACCCAATAGTCCGCGCCCCAGCCATCAGAGGGGTTGTAGAAATGGTCGCCCCGGCCGTTGATGGTGAAATCCCCGTGTGGAGTGCTGTCGTTGAGCCCCGTGCTGGCAATCATCGTGTAAATAGTCTTGCCGTTGGAGCACACGTGCACCCGTTGGGCGGATAAATCGACCGTGATGCTCAAGTTCTTGTATTCGGACAGTTTCGGCTGCGCCCCGCCAGATGCGGCACGCCAATCGACGGTCGTGCCCTTGTTCTGGGCATTGGTATGTGTGCCAGGGGATGCGTTAATCGCCGGTACTGCGGATTTGTTCAGTGTATGAGTACCGTCAGGGGCGGGAACATTGCGGTGTACGAGAGTAGTGGATGACCTGAATGCAGCTCGGGTTGTCGCTCGCATATCCGCACGATGCTGCTGGATGGAGAAGAACCCGAAAATCAGCGCGATACATGCCAACGCCGCGAGAAGAACCCTGGCATTGCGGCGGAGCGGATGATCGCCCTGCCCGCTTCGATGCGGGAAAACCGCCATAGTCGCCTCCGTTCGTCTGCAGTACGCACGCTGAATCACGCCCCCGTGGTGGGTTGTCACGACGGGGGGATTCATTCATGCCTTTCTACAATAACGGTATCCGCACCGATGACGCGCGGGTGGAGCCGTTTTCGTCGCTACAAGCCAAAGTTGACAAAGCGGGTGGGAGATTCTATGTGGCACGGGCTGGAGGCGGTCTACGTTCTCCCCCGCATGGTACCCGGCTGCCGTGCAACACACCAGTCGCACAACGGGGAGATACCGGCAGATAGCACCCGCAATTGTCCGGTATCCGGCTGCCGTGCAACACGACAGTCACACAACGGCGGAGTTGAGCGCTCGTCGGCCAACTATGAATAGTAAATACGTCGCTGCGGGGTTTCAAACAACCGGGAACGCCAAAACAAGAATGACACCCGTCCTCCTCCGCCCTGCTCCTCACCAAAAAGGAAAGGAAACCACGGCGGGTTCTAGTGAACGTCGCAACTGTGCGGCGGCATGAACCCAGATTTCGCAGCAGGTCATGCACGAACCGCGCGTTGTGCCTGGAAATGAGGGACACAACAATTTGCCCGCAGACAGGGAACCGGCTGCAACCGTCATCGTACATGGCTGTAGCAAAGCATCAGTATGTTGGCGCAGTCGAGGGTTCGCCGACCTCGGTGACCAGCTGCGATGACAATCGGCGATTGCGTCAGCCGATCTTTCTGCAGCACAGTAATGAGCTGGGTCGCACTGGCCACCGTCATGCCCTGCGGCCCGCGCGCAGAACATGCTTGTCCACTAATCGAGAAGGTCATCATGGCTAACGGACGTCATCGTCAACGAACGTCATCGTCAACGGACGTCACCGTCAACGGACGTCACCGCCCAGCGTGGGACTTTTCTCGTTATATGCAGTTTGACGCGTAAACTCCCAGGGGCCTGATTTCGAGTACGTTGGTATTTCAACGTTTTCGTTGTCGCATCTGCACGAAACCCCGTCCTCGCCCACAAACTCCCGGGAGATAACCGCCATTGGCGCCATTCCCGCCAAAAGTCCCGGGAGTTTGCCGCCATTATGACGTTTCCGTCAGAAGTCCCACGTACCGGACCTGTCGCGTCCGACTGTGCCGGCGAGCGCCACTGAAAAGTCACTCTAAAGTCACTCATTCGATGGCGACAACCGCCCGGAACGTGGCGGGAACGGCCGGTTTTCGTGCATTCAAAAACGGCGCGATTGCAACGTTCCGCGGTTTGGAATCGTTGGAATCGCGCCGTTTTGGCGGGGTGTGGGCGGTTACTTGGATACGTTGAACTTGAATTCGACGATGTCGCCGTCCTGCATCACGTAGTCACGTCCTTCAAGGCGGAGCTTGCCTTCCTCCTTGATGGTGTTCATCGAGCCGTTGGCTGCGACGAAGTCATCGTAGGAGACGATTTCGGCCTTGATGAAGCCACGCTCGAAATCGGTGTGGATCACACCTGCTGCCTGCGGGGCGGTCCAGCCCTTGTGGATCTGCCAGGCACGCACTTCCTTCTCGCCTGCGGTCAGGAAGGTCTGCAGGCCGAGAATATCGAATCCGACACGGGCAAGCTGGTCGAGCCCGGATTCCTTCAATCCGGCGTCCTCAAGCATCTCACGCGCATCCGCCTCGTCAAGCTCGGTCAAATCAGCTTCGAACTGGGCGTTGAGGAAAATCGCCTTCGCAGGGGCCACCAAATCGGTGAGCTTCTTGCGCAGCTGCTCATTGGACAGTTCGGCGTCGTCAACATTGAACACGTAGATGAACGGCTTGGCGGTCAGCAGGTGCAGGTCGTAGATGTCGTCCTTGTTGATCTTGCCTGCCTGGGCCGCGTGGTCGATGGTCTCGCCCGCCTCGAGGATCTTCTTCGCCTCGTTGACTGCGTTCACGTATTCAGGCGTGACCTTCTTGCCGCGCAGTTCCTTCTCGAGCTTCGGCAGCGCGTTTTCGATGGTTTGCAAATCGGCGAGGATGAGCTCGGTGTTGATTGTGTCGATGTCGTCGGCGGGATCGACCTTGCCGTTGACGTGCACGATGTCATCGTCCTCGAAGGCGCGCACGACCTCGCAGATCGCGTCGGCTTCACGGATGTTCGCGAGGAACTTGTTGCCTAGGCCCTCGCCCTCGGACGCACCCTTGACGATGCCGGCGATATCGACGAAGGTGACGGTGGCGGGCACGATCTTCTCGGTGTGGACGAGCTTGGCGAGCACCGGCAGCCGGTCGTCCGGCAGGGGCACGATGCCGGTGTTCGGCTCAATGGTGGCGAACGGGTAGTTCTCCGCCAGCACATTGTTGCGGGTGAGCGCGTTGAACATGGTGGACTTGCCGACATTCGGCAGGCCAACGATTCCGATAGTTAAAGACATGCTTTCCAGTGTAGAGGCATGATGGACGTAGCGCATGCCGTCGGCACGTCATCACCCTTGCGTAATTCGCGCCGACTGGGAGAACAGCCGTCGGATGAGCCGCCGCGACACGAGCGGCGGCCGGTGCCACGATTTGCATCGTCAACACCGGCCGCCACCGCAAACATCAAGGAACCGTCAGCCTTCCACAGCTTGCACCGCGGAAATCACATCGCCGCGGAACCCGTGCTGTTCCAACGCGACCACGCCGCGGATGGTCGCGCCGCCCGGAGAGCAGACCGCATCCTTCATGGCCGCGGGCAGCCGCCCGTCACTGACTTGCAACGCGCCCGTGCCCTCGACCATTTTCGCGGCGAGCCGGTACGCGCTGGCACGCTTTAGCCCATACTGCACGCCCGCGTCGGCGAGCGCCTCGATGTACATCGCGGTGAACGCCGGGGCACAGCTGGAAATGGTACCCGCTTGGGACATGTGCGCAGTGTCGACGGTCTCGAGCATGCTGACCGGCTCGAGCAGCGCGCGGACAAGCCCCGCCTGGTACTCGGTGAGATTGTGCTTGTCTTCGACGACGCTGACGCCTTGGCCAACGGCGATCGGAGTGTTGGGGATGATGGAGATGTGCGGGGTATGGTCCTCGAGCACTATTTCAAGGCGGTCGAAAGTCCACCCCCAGGCCACGCATACGACGATGCTGTTGGCCAGTTCATGCAGAATTGGGGTCACGACCTCTTCGATGAGGTTCGGTTTGACGGCGAGGATGACGATATCGCTTGCTGCGGCAACCTCGGTGGCGTTGTGCATCGGACGCACGCCAAGCGCGGACGTGCTGTCCACGAGCTTGTCGTAATGTCCTGCGCAGGCGAGAATCTGCCCGCCTTCGAGGACTCCCCCGTCCACAAAGCCTTGGGCCATGGCCTGTGCCATGGCGCCGTAACCGATGAATCCGACGGTGATGTCGCTCAGTTGCTGGGTCATTGGGTTCCTTTCTTGGGTTGTTCGCCGGCGCCATGCCGGCCACGGATGCGTTCGGGCGCGGTTGCGGGCCGCGCCGGGCTGGTCACTTGATGCCGGCGAGGTCTCCCCGCCCCAGGGCTTCCCGGTATTCGCGCGTGAAAACCCGCGGGTCGGTGCGCAACCCGTCATGCTCATACTCGTTGGTCGCCCAGTAGTGGCTGTTGCCGACACGGGACAGGGTATCAAGCTGAAGTGTCGAATCAACATACATGTCGTCCACGTAGACAGTCGCCTGCAGCGGCACCTCGTTACGAGCGAGCTGGTCGGCGTCGTAGATCTTGCCGAAATGCGTGTCCTGCATGAGGATGTCCATCGCTGCGGCGAATGGGTGCAACGCCTGCTCCTGCCGGAACATCCACGGGAAAATCGCCTCCCCGGTGAACAGCAGCGGCCGCGCGGATACGGAGAATTGAGGGCGGGTGTCGTAGGCGCGTTGGGCAGCCCAGTTGACCGGATGTTCGAGCTCGCCGTCGGCGTAAATGAATTCCTGAAGCGGCCAGTACAGGGGGCGGGATGCGGTCGTGTCCATCACATGGGTGAGGAATTCGTCGGACAGCGGTGACGAGCTGTCCACGGAACCATCGCCGTCGACGAAAGCCTCGTCGAACAGCCAGTGAATCTGTTCGAAACTCGGCTTCATACCGAACCCGCCACCCAAAGTCTGCACGCGTTCGACGGTCAGCGGATCGCCGTTGGGCAACGCCACTCCCCCTTGGGCCACCCGGTCGGCAACGGCGGCGACACGCTCGCGGTCCTGCGGATAACGCACGTAATACTGCATGGTCTTCGATTCCATACGCGGGAAGGTGTGCGCGTATACGTCGTCCGGGTCAGCCGGCACATGCGGGATGCCGCCGTTGGTGAAGCATGCAGCCAATCCTTGCGGGAACAGGGACAGGTAGCTCAAGGTCAGGAACCCGCCGTAGCTCTGCCCGAGCGTGACCCACTTGCGGCCGCCGAACGCACTCAGGCGCAGATGCTCGAAGTCCCGGATAATCGAATCGGCAAGGAAACGCTTGAGATACGCAGCCTGCGCCGACGCGTCCCCGATACGGGACATGGCATGCGAATCAATACGCGAGGAACGGCCAGTGCCACGCTGATCAGGCAGCACAACCCGGAAATGCTTCAATGCCTCTGCAAGCCAGGCATCCCCGCCGTCATGGCCCATCGGGCGCGGGCCCGCACCTCCCGGGCCTCCTTGTAAGAACAGCAGCAGCGGCAAGTCCTCCTGCTCGTGACCTGCCTCGCATACCACCCGGTAGAACAGCCGAATCGTCTCTCCGGACACCGTTTTGCCGGGCGTGTCGCCCCGCCAGTCCAGCGGCACATCAATCGCATGATCTTCGATATATCGCCCCGGAACGTAATACTGCGCCAACGCCGTCATCGTGCACCTCCCGACCGTGAATCGGCCCATCAATCCGTTATGCCCACCATAGCGCCACCCCGGCCTTACCTCACCTTTCCCTGTCTTTGCTTCGTTCTTCCCGCCTTTCATCCTCGCGCATGATGGCCGCGGTGCCCGCCGGACGCTAGGGTGAATGGCATGCATTGGATGACACGGATGACCTCATGGGCCAAAAGCCACGTTCTGGCGGTGGATACCGCCATGACCGTGCTGGTTGCCGCGCTGTTCCTGGTGATTGTGACCGCCACCGGCTCCATTCCCGGCGTGTTCTTCTCCTGCCCGGCAACCGCGTGTACCCTGTGGCAGATCGCCATCCTCATTCCTGTGGCTACCCGCCGGTGGCGTCCGGAACCGAGCGCTTGGGCGATTACCGCAGTTGCGGTCGCCCAGCTCATCATTGGTCCGGCGCTGGTGCCCGCGGACTTGTTCGCGTTGAGCGTCCTGTACGCCGTCATCGTGTACGGCAATCCGAACCGAAGCCGCCTGTTCGCGTGTCTTGCGCTGGCCATCGGCATCCTCGCCTCGCTCGCGCTGGCAATATCTACCAGTGTCGGGCCGGTATTCGGCGACCCCGGGTCCCCGTATACCATCTCCCTGTGCGAAGGCAACAACCCTCACACCTGCGCGCAGAATTTCCTCTCAGCGTTCACGGGCGGACTCATTGTCATCACCCTGTGCATCGTCACCGCGATTTTCCTCGGTTACTGGCAGCGCGCACGCAACGTGACCATCACGATGCTGCAAGAACGCAACGAGGCTTTGCAGGCCGGGGAGGACGAGCGACGCCGGATTGCCGCGTTGGCGGAACGAGCCCGGATCGCTCGCGATATGCATGATGTCGTCGCGCACACCCTGTCAATCATCATCGTGCAATCCGATGGGGGCAGGTATGCCGGGGCTTCGAACCCGCAGATCGCCAAACGCACGATGCACACCATCGAACACGAGTCACAGCGTGCGATGCGCGATATGCAGCATCTGCTGGGCGTATTCGGCGAACCCGACCATGCAGATTACCGGCATGTCACCGCACTGGTCGGCGAAGCCAGACACTCAGCGGCCGACACGGACATCAGCTACACGATCATCGGGGAACCGCATCCGGCGCGGCTGAGCGAAACCGCAAGCACGGCAATGTACCGTATGGTGCAGGAAGCACTGACCAATGTGCGCAAATACGCCGGCCCCGACGTGCACGTGGATATCGAGGAGGCATGGTCAGACACCGGGTTGACTGTCCGTGTCACCGATGACGGCCGGGGTGCGAGCGCCGCCGCGGACGGACATAAACCCGGCCTCGGTTTGCTCGGCATGCGCGAACGCATCGCGATGGCACATGGCAGTGTCCAAGCGGGACCAAGGCTCAGCGGTGGTTTTGAGGTCGTGGCGAGTGTGCCGTACCGGGACACCGAGCATGAAGCCGAACTACGTGCCACCGCTTCGACCGCAACTTCGCCGGCACCAGTCGCGGCCGTACCTGCGGCCCATCAGTCACAAGAAGCTCTGACCGGCGCGAGCGAACCAACCATGCCGGCAATTGATCTACAGCACAGTAGTACAGTCGGCGACGAGCTCACCCCCGTCCGGCAGCCACGGCAGAACACAATCGGCGGAGGAAGAACGTCAGTGCGGCAAAGCATCGCACCCGCATCACTACCGTTGCAGGCGCGCCCTACTCGGATTCCTGACATGCTGCGGCGGTGCTTCAACGACCGCCGTCCGACACTGCCTACTGCGGAAGATCGCACAGACGTCGCCACGAATACGGTCGAGCGCATGTCCATGTGGTGGGAGCGTCACTATCTGGCGTCAGACATCCTGTCTGGTCTCATCTTCATCGCGTTCTTCGGCCTGTCCGGGGTAAACGTGGGCAACAATCTCGAATTCGTGCTCACCGGCAACCAGACACATGCCATCGGCCAAGCCGTCATCTGGGCAGTGACGGTACTGGCCATCCTGCCGTGGATGTTCAGACGCCGTTTCCCACAGGCGAGCGCCATATTCGCCTTCGTTTTCGCCATACTCCAACTGCTGGTTATGCCGTGCATCCTATTCGTCAACATCATGTCTCTCGGCGTGCTCTCCGCCGCAATCCTCTATGGCAATAGGCGCTCCACCAACCGGGCGATCGCCGCGGCCTCAACCGCCACATGCATGTGCGCGCTGTGCGTGTTCTCCGCAGCCATGGGGTATACCTCCCTGCTCGCCATGCTCGCCGATCTTGCACAGCTGCAACGTCCCAGCGGCGCCATACTGATTGAAACGGGCTCCGCCTTCGTCACCGTCGGGCTCATGTGCCTGATCGCCATCGTCGCAGCGATATGGAAACGCACAAGCGGCAACGATGCGCTCGTCTTGCAGGCGCGTGAACAGGCGCTTAACGAGGAGGCCCGCCGGCAGCAAGTGCTCGCCGCGAACGTGGAGCGTGACCGGATCAGCGCGAATATCCAAAGCGAGGTCACCGACACCCTCCAATCCGTAATCGCTTGTACCCATGAGGGGCTCGCCATGTTCGAACACGCGGAACAGGAAGGGACCGAGCCGGATGCAGCCGCAGTCTCCGAAGCGTTCAAACAGATCGGCGAGCAAGGACGGGCCGCTCTGGCACGCATGCGCGAATTGCTTGGCGTGCTGCGCAAAACCGGGTTCAGCGACGAGACGCACGACCGGTCTGCGGATATCGCCCCGCTCGCCCCGGTTTCTCCGCCTGCCTCAGCCTCCTCTGCCACCCCGGCTACGCAGGATTCCCAAGCCACACCAGCTTCCCCGGCCGCTGCGATCACTCCTGCCGCGGTCTCGGATGCGCTACCGGCCGCCGAAACTACCGCCTCCGGCACCGCCGCCACCACCGCCGAATCCGCCGGATGACCCCGAACCTGAGGAGCCGAGCGTGGTCTGTACTGCGCTCTGGACTTCAACGAACCCGTCGTTGAGCTGCGCGCCCAAATCCGCGAAAGACGACGGCGCGAATGCCGCGACACCGGACCCGCCGCCAGCGGTCAAGCCAGCGACGACACCGCCGGGCAGAATCGTCGGACGGTACATCCAATACACGAGCGAACCGGAGGCATGGTCGTCAAGCCACTGCGGGTCGGATAGCTCAGGAACCGAACGGGCGAGTTGACTCATCACCTGTTCTGACAGCCCGAAAGCCGCCGCATAGACGAGGTATTTGTCCCACAAGACAAGCTCCTGCGTGCCACGATCTGTGAAATCGCTGAAATCATTGAGATATCGCTTAAACGCTTCCAGTTGCGAAGCCAGCTGACGGCCGTGCTCGTTCAAACCGGAGAACCGCATCAGGCCCATGCACAGGCCCACACACAACGCGACCGGAAGAATCGTCACCAATTGTAGGAACAGGTTGCTCGATAGCAACGCGCAACTGACCACCAGATAGATGAACGCGATGATGCTGACGACGATGCTTCCCCGGCCGACAGGCACAGTGAGGTTCAGTTTCGAGAACTCCCCCTCAAGCTGCGTCACCATGGTCTGCTGTTCTTTCGCGCCGCGTTTCCAGTCATTCATCAGGGAACGCATCTGCTTCATGTCGAACACCCGGGTCTTACCGCGTTTGCCCACCGCCTCGAGGAAATCCAGCAGGTCGGTCTCGCTGTCGCACAGGTGCAATGCCGCATGGCCACGGGAATCCTCGCCATCTGCTTCGATTACGATGGTCACGTCATCAGGTTTGACGGCGATGCTCGTGCGCCCGTCCGACCGGTCCACGTGATATTCGACGGCCGGGGTTTGCTCGACCCCTGACAAAACGGTGGCGTCACTCGCGCCGGATACATCAATGCCGTCATAGGATTCCGCCGTACCAGGCAGGAGCCTGATAGCATGTTTGGATGCGAGCGAGAGCATGGTGGCGCTCAGTGCACGCGCATTCGTCTGCGATGCAGGGCAATGCTCGATCAGCGCGTTGAGGCGCGCCGCGTTGTTCGGCGTCATGTCGGGCGGCTCACGACGGTACGCGGCGTCCTTGGGGAACGACGTCTTGCGGATGCTGCCGCGCAGGCAGACGAGCATGGCGACGCACAGAGTGATGCCTATGGCCGCGATGATGAACGCGCGCATCACCAATTCCCTGTGTTTGGCGTCGCGGTATCGCGCCCAGCGGTCCATCTTGTCCTGCTCCGAGGTGATCAGGCTCTCCCGGTGTTCGCCCGGCCCATGACGGGCGACATCGTTCATCTGAGCGATATCGACCATGGCGACCACATCGAGATACATGCCGGATTTCACGTTCTTCGCTGAGAAATGCAGCGTGCCGTCTTTATCGCGTGTGGTCTGTGAGAACGGGCCTTCGAAGTGCAGCCAAGTCGCTGAATTCTTCGTCGTGACGCCATCGGGGAAAGTCACCGTCCCCGTGACTTCACCGATCGGGACGGTGTTTCTGGTGCCAATCGGCTCCCACTGGAATGTGGCGACATCATCGTAGGCGGTGGACACCCCTTCGAAGGTCATCGTAATGTCGAACCCCATGCTGTCGGTGTCGTCGGTCGCGGGGATGTTCCAACCGATTTCAATAGTGGGGTACTGATCCGAGTAGCCGCCCGAGGCGTCAGGCTTGTCACGTTCCGGGTCATACGTCTTTGTGCTCACCCCGGCGCGTTTGATATACCAGTGCCCAGCATACGTGGAGTCCCATAGTGACGTGGACTGGCTGCCGGGCACGACCGGGTCTGCCTGGGTGTAAGTTTCGCCGGTCGTGGTGTTCTTGACGCTCACCCCGGTGATGGCGGTGAGTTGGTCGGGGTCAAGACGATACTGCTGGTACAGTTGCCGCCACGGCTTGCCCCGCTTCTTGAGCGTCACATCGATATGCTCGCGAATCTTCAGGTCGCCATTGCGTTGCACTTCGACCTCATAGTTGGCGCTCCGATACGTCATGTCCGCAGACGGGTAGATGTCCAAGTAGGTCCTGACGATGATATAGGTGCACGCGAGCACCACTGCAAGCGCGATGCCGACCGCCCTTTTCCACGCGCTGGCTGTTGACTTCACAGCTGGCAACTCCTTGTGCTCCATGCCGCAACGGAATCGCCGCCGTGGCTTGTTCCGGATGCCTTGTCCGGTATCAGCCCGCACGTCCGCCATGGTCGTTCCCGAGCATGATACGTCGTTCAGTATCTCAGGAGTGCGGTACATCACCGCGCCAACCGCGCATCCGCCCCTCCCTGTCATTGCATCTCAAGCCTCGTACGCCGTGTGGGTCGCGCGCGAACCGTGCCGCATCCTAGCGCACGCCCCTACCTGCGGTTACAGTGGAAGCCATGCATGAGCAGCAACACATCCGTGTGGTCATCGCCGACGATCAGGAACTCGTCCGCGCAGGATTCGCCATGGTCATCGGATCCCAGGCGGAGATGGAGGTCGTCGGGCAGGCAAGCGACGGCGATCAGGCAGTCGCGCTCGCGCAAGAGTTGCATCCTGATGTCGTGCTCATGGACGTGCGTATGCCCGGCATGGACGGAATCGAGGCGACACGCCGGATCACTGCGATGGAATCGACGACGTCTCACCCCAGTGACACGCCGGGCGGCCATGCCGAGAACATCGATGACGCAGGGCATGTCACCCGTGTCATCATTCTGACGACTTTCGATCTGGACGAGTATGTGATGTCCGCGATCAATGCGGGTGCGTCGGGCTTCCTGCTCAAGGACACCGAGCCGGAGACCCTGCTGGCCTCCATTCGTACCGTGTACCAGGGCAACGCGATCATCGCCCCGTCCGCGACCAAGCGGCTGATCGAGAATATGGTTGAAGGCAGGCTCGCCCCCACTGTACGACCGGGGACGTCCGGCGGCAATGAAGCGCAGTACACCGATCCGGAGTTGAACGAACTGACCGAACGCGAGCGCGAGGTGCTCATTGAAATCGCGCATGGGCTGAGCAATCAGGAAATCGCCGACAAGCTGTTCATCAGCCTGCCGACCGTGAAAACGCATGTGGCGCATATCCTGGCGAAAATCAACGCGCGCGACCGGGTACAGGCGGTTGTCTTCGCCTACGAGAACGGACTGGTCCGCCCGTAGACGCTCCGTAGAAGCGACACGCAAACCATATGCGGGTATGCAGCTGTCTCTTATACACATCTCCGAGCCCACGAGACTTACGTCGGTATCTCGTATGCCGTCTTGTGCTTGAAAATCCGGGGGGGGGGGGGGGGGGGGGGGGGGGGGGGGGGGGGGGGGGGGG
>NZ_JBQKEV010000015.1:0-39294 GCF_052121135.1 Bifidobacterium sp. LCP19S3_E9
CGGCACTCGGACGGCCTTTTTAACGACACGTCACGTTAAACGCACGCCGACACGCCTACAGCCACTTGGCCTGACCGGCATCATAAACACCACGTTTAGTTCCTATAGGCCCCAGTTTGTATACCCCACAAACCGCGCACGCAAAACCAGAAGCCAACGTCACCAGTTCGTGAGATTGTAACCCGACAATGAGGGTGGCCAACACGCGAGTCGCTGCTTGTCCCTGCAACCTTCTACCGACGCCCACCAACCGCTCAGCGTCGGCAAAACCCTCTACCGACGCTCAAAGGTGTCTCAGCGTCGGCAGGAGCAAAGAACTATTTTAACGGCGTGCTGGCTGGCCTCAACATACCGCCACACAATCGCGATTCATTATGAGTTCAATTTCGCGACACCATACCCCACCGAAGATTCATGTCAACGTCAATCCCGCTTCAATCCGCACGCACATAGTGCCTTCTGTCCATACAGACACAACAACCAACGAATGAAATCAATCTCAGGAAAGACTGGCACATATGATTTCCCTGCGTAAGGCAATCGCCATCCCCATGGCAGCGGTACTCGCCCTGTCCATGGCGGCATGCGGATCCTCCTCTTCCTCGTCTGCGTCGTCAGGCAAGGCCGTGACGGTCAACGAGAAATCCGCGAAGGCGACTTCACTCAAGGATTTCGGCACGATGGACGACCTGGTCGCCGCTGCCGAGAAGGAAGGCGCGCTCAACGTCATCGCCCTGCCGCACGACTGGTCTGATTACGGCGAAGTCATCGCTGCATTCAAGAAGAAGTATCCGAAGATCAAGATCACCGAGCTCACCCCGAACGCCTCCTCCAAGGAGGAAATCGACGCCGGCAAGACGAATAAGGGCACTGATGCCGCACCCGACGTCTACGACCTGGGTCTGGCCGTCGCATCAACCAACACCGACCAGTTCGCCGCATACAAAGTGCAGGCGTGGGACGATATCCCCAATTCCGTCAAGGACGCCGACGGCAAGTATGTCGCCGATTACACCGGCATCATGTCCATCGGTTGGAATGCCGACAAGTACGGCGACATCACCAAGTTGGACAATCTGCTTGACCCCAAGTTCGCCGGAACCGTCGCACTCAACGGCAAACCTGCCGAAGCGGGCGCCGCATTCAACGGGTTCCTGATGGCAAACCAGCTGTCCGGCGGTACGATCAAGAACCTGCAGCCCGGCCTTGACTCCTTCGAGAAGCTCAAGGAAGCCAGCAACCGAATACGTGGCAACCTTCATCGGCCTGACCAATCGTCTGCCCGGCCATTCCGACGGCACACAAGCCGAAGTCTTCGGCCAGCGCATCCCCCTTGCTCAAGGGATCGCGTACCGGGGATGTCACCGTGCTCGTACGCCCCGAGAACATCGCGCTGATTGCCATCGGTTCCGAAGAAGATGCTCCAAAAGCGGATTGTGAGGGTCTCAACGGCATCGAGACACGGGGTCAACGTCATCCACTTCCTGGGCGCTCTCGTCCGTATGGATGCGGTGCTCACCGGCAGCGGCACACCGTTGACCATCCAGTTGCCTGCCAGCGAGCTGCCTCCTACGCTGCACACCGGCTCGACCGTGCTGATCGCACCGCTGCCGGTGCCGGCGCTCGCTGTGTGATGGCAACAACACATACGTAACGACAGTGCGTGAAGTCGGCGGTCTCACGCACACGTCAACGGACCGAGGACCAGCAGCGCGACCAACAGCTTTCTGGGTGCACACTGTCGCGTCTCGGCGTACCCGGAGAAGGGAACAAATGCAAGCCACCGGGTCCGAGTTCGCCGCAAGCCGAATCCTCCAGGAAGGCGGACATGCCCAGTGACAGCACACCTCAACGGCGTAGAATGAGAGCTGATGCACCCACCGCTCCGAGCTGTTTTGAGCGGTTATCAAGGAGGAACAATGAGTGAGACAACCTTCCGCAAGTTCGATCCGTGGCGTCCTGCCCCAGTCAAAGAGGAATCTCGCCGGCAAATCATGCAAAGCCACTATTTCAATGTGGACCAGGTATCTTTCGATTCCTCGAAAGTCGGGCATTTCGAACGGTTCATCGTCGAAGAGAACAATGGCGACACGGTCGGTATCATCGGACTGACTGATGACGGCCGCATCCCCCTGGTCGAGCAGTACCGCCTGCCTACGCATCGCTGGACCTTGGAAATACCGGCCGGCCACGCCTTGGATTCCAACGAGCGTCCGCATGATGTCGCCGTACGCAAGCTGCGCGAGGAGGCCGGGTATGAGGCCAAGGAGCTGGTGCAGGTCGTGCGTTTCATCAATACGCCGAGCTTTTCCACGCAGCATACCGCGGTGTTCTTCGCGACAGGTCTGACCGCCGTCGAACGCGGGGAACTCGGTCCGGAGACTCCTCGCCCAGACGTCCGTCTCATCACCCCCGAGGAAGCCTCGGATATGATCCTCAACGGCACAATCATCGACGCGAAGACAATCATCGCCGTCATGCGGCTGCGCGAGCATCTTGCGGCGGAGGAAGCGGAGCATGCGGGCGCCCATCCGCGTCTGATTCAGCGCATTGCCAAGGCACGCGCAGAACGCAAAGCCAAGTAAACGCGAATCCCAGTGGTGCTGCGCACGCTAACAACTGCACTACTGAAGTAGCGCAACAAACGCAATTGGCCTCCCACATGCAATGTGTGGGAGGCCAATTGCGTTTGCAATCTTGTCATCAACGACCGTGCAATCCGAACCATCGAATCGCGCAGTATGAATCATGCGGGGTTGGGATGCGCCAACCCCGCACAGCGCTGCTCATCGCAGCAAGTGGCTCAGTCGCAAGCGCCGACCGTGTGCACGTAGATGGAATCCGTGCTGCCCGGGCGATGCTCACCCTGAGCGGAGCTCAGCACCACGATGCGATCGCCATCAGCGACCTTGCCAGCAGCGCGCAGCACCTTGTCGGTGAACACCATGAGGTCGCTGCGGTTCTTGTCGTGGTAGTCCTCGTCGAGCAGGAACGCTTCAGTGCCCCAGCTCAGAGCCAGCCAGTGATAGGTGTGCTCGTTGGTGGTCAGGCCGTAGATCGGAGCAGCCGGGCGTTCGCGGGACACGCGATGCACGGTGTTGCCGGTCTGGGTGTAGGCCACGATGGCCTTCGCGTTAACCTTCTCAGCCAGGTCAACAGCCGCGGAGGACACAGCACCGCTGTTGGACATATCCAGGTTCTTCAGTGCCGGGATACGGTCGAAGCCGTGCTCGGTGGCGTAACCGGAGATGCGGGACATGGTCTTGACGGTCTCGGTCGGGTACTCGCCGACGGCGGTCTCGTTGGAGGTCATGGTCGCGTCGGCGCCGTCAAGCACGGCGTTCGCGCAATCGGAAGCCTCAGCGCGGGACGGAACCGGGGAATGCACCATGGAACCGAGCACTTCGGTGGCCACGATGACCGGCTTGGCATACTGGCGTGCCAGCTCGATGCAGCGCTTGGTGACCAGCGGGACCTCTTCGAACGGCATTTCGACGGCCATATCGCCACGGGCGACCATGATGCCGTCGAAGGCCTTGACGATGTCTTCGAGGTTCGCCACAGCCTGCGGCTTCTCGATCTTCGCGACGATCGGGATGCGACGGCCTTCCTCATCCATGATTTCGTGGGCGCGGTCGATATCGGTTGCGAAACGCACGAAGGACATGGCGATGATGTCGGCGCCAGTGCGAATGGCCCAGCGCAGATCGGCTTCGTCCTTCTCGGTCAGAGCAGGCAGGGAAACTGCGACGCCCGGGAGGTTGATGCCCTTGTGGCTGGAAACCGGGCCGGCCACAACAACCTTGGTGTACACGTTGTTGCCCTCGACCTTGGTGACCTCGAGACGAACCTTGCCGTCATCGATGAGAATCGGGTCGCCAGGATGGCAATCGCCCGGCAGACCCTTGAACGTGGTGGAGGTGATGTGCTCGTCGCCCTCGACGTCGTCGGTGGTGATGATGAATTCCTGACCCTCGGTCAGCTCGACCTTGTCTTCGCCTTCGGCGTTCTTCTTGAACCAACCGCAGCGAATCTTCGGACCCTGCAGGTCAACCAGCGCAGCGACGTTGCGGCCGGTCGCCTTGGAAGCCGCACGCACGTTGTTGTAGACCTTGAGGTGATCCTCAGGGGTGCCGTGCGAGCGGTTGAGACGCGCGACGTCCATACCGGCTTCGACGAGCTTGGTGATGCCTTCGAGGGACTCGGTGGCTGGACCGATCGTGTCGACGATCTTTGCTTTACGCATGAATACCTGCCTCTGTTTCAACTTACTTTTCTATTGAACAGGTGGGAATCCTGTTTCCGTGTGCTAGTCTACTCGGTTTCCCCACCATGCGCCAACCATTCAGGCAACTGTGTTGTGAACGCTCACATCGGCTTCATACCGCGTTCACCGTCGATATGTCCGCGTGTTACCGCCGGGCAATCAGGACAGGGTCGGGGGCCTGCGAACCGTTACATCAGGCGCCGTCTGAAACCTGCTGCGCCTGTTCCTTGCGATCCTCCTGCTTCATCTTGAGCACGCTGGCTACAGCGGAACCACCCAATGCGAGCACAATCACGAGCAAGGACAGCCAAGTCGGCACTTCCGGCACCCATGACACCGGGTGTCCGCTGTTGATGAACGGTAGCGAATTGCCCGACAGCGCCTCCATGATGAGCTTGATGCCGATGAATCCAAGCACAATGGACAGGCCGACGGGAAGATAGACGAGTTTGTCGAGCAGTTTGCCGAGCAGGAAGTACAGCTGCTGCAAGCCCAGCAGGGCGAACACGTTCGAAGTGAACACGATGAACGGGTCTTTGGTCAGACCGAAAATCGCGGGGATGGAATCGAAGGCGAACATGACGTCCGTAGTGCCGATGGTCAGGAACACGATGAGCATCGGCGTCCAGAACCGTTGCCCGTTCTTGACAGTACGCAATTTTTCGCCATCGTATTCGTCGGTGATTTTCATGACTTTACGCAGCGCGCGGATTATGCCGTTTTCATGGTATTCCTCGTCATCGTCGTGCCCGGTGACCAGTTTGAGGGCGGTGACGATGAGGAAGGCGCCGAACAGGAAGAACACCCATGTGAACCGCTGGATGATCGCCGCACCAACGAGAATGAAGATGCCACGCAGCACCAGGGCGACGGTGATGCCCACGCTCAAGACATATTTCTGCAGCTCCTTGGGAACCGCGAAATTCGACATGATGATGACGAAGACGAAGAGATTGTCGATGCTGAGCGAGTATTCGGTCATCCACCCGGAATAGAACTCGACAGCCGGCTTCGATCCGGCGACAGCCCAGATGATGCCACCGAAAATCAAGGCCGCCACGACGAAGAACGCGATATGTTGCACGCATTCCTTGGTCGAGGGCACGTGGGGCCTGCGGCCGATGATGAACAGGTCTACAACGACGAATACCGCGAGAACGGCGAAGGTCGCGATCATGAATGCTACCGGAGTTTCTGCCATAGGAACAAGCATAGAAAGAACGGCTGACGCACCATCGATGCAGCTGTCAGAACAGTCGCGACGCATTGCTTTGTTTATGAGGCTTGGCACCCCACAAGCGCAGCGCCGTGTAACGTCTATGGGAGCGTGTTTTGCGGTTTCAGACGGCACGCCCCCTACTTTTCCCGATTTTCCCGACGCTTGGTTGCACAAGCCGTCTGGTTGTAGAACCGGTCTACGTTATTGCTGCACAATCTCGCCAAAATACACTCCCGCAACGGTCTTGCAGCCTGATTGCGGACCGCACTACGCTACTGCTGGGCCTGCGTCATATGGCGAAGTTCCTTTTTCAGGTCGCGGATCTCATCGCGCAACCGCGCGGCAAGTTCGAACTGGAGTTGTTCCGCGGCGGTGTGCATCTGTTCGCTCATCTGACGGATGAGATCGGCCAAATCCTGCGCCGGAAGCCCGGCTTCGAGGATTTCCTCATGCCGTTTCTCGATCTCGTCCTGATCGACATTGGGCACGCCGAGATGAGAATTGCCGGCTTTCCCGGCGTTGCGATACCCGCCTTCGAGCAGACTCTGCGTATCAACATCCTCCTTGGCGATCATGTCGTTGACGTCGCTGATCTTCTTGATCAACGGCTTGGGGTCGATATGATGCTCCTTGTTATAGGCGATCTGCTTGGCGCGCCGCCTTTCGGTCTCCGTAATCGCCTTGTTCATGGCATCCGTGACTTCATCGGCGTACATGATGACCGTTCCCGACACATTTCGCGCGGCGCGGCCGATGGTCTGGATCAGCGAACGATAGGACCGCAAGAATCCTTCCTTGTCGGCATCCAATATCGCCACCAACGAAACCTCTGGCAGATCAAGCCCCTCGCGCAACAAGTTGATGCCGACAATCACGTCAATCTTGCCTTCACGCAACTCGCGCAGGAGCTCGACGCGCCTCAGCGTGTCGACATCGGAATGCAGATATTCGACTTTGATGCCTTTGTCGAGCAGGTAATCGGTCAGGTCCTCTGCCATCTTCTTGGTGAGTGTCGTGACCAGCGCACGCTCGTTCTTGGCTACGCGATCCTTGATTTCGGCGAGCAGGTCGTCGATCTGCCCTTCGACCGGCCTGACCTCGATCTTCGGATCAAGCAGGCCGGTGGGGCGGATGATCTGTTCGACCACGCCGTCGGAGAGCCCGAGCTCGTAATCACCCGGGGTCGCCGACAGATAGACGGTCTGCCCGACGCGCTGAAGGAATTCGTCCCATTTGAGCGGACGGTTATCCATCGCCGAAGGCAGACGGAAGCCATGCTCGACCAGCGTGCGTTTACGGCTGGCGTCCCCTTCGTACATGGCTCCGATTTGTGGGACTGTGACGTGGGACTCGTCGATAACGAGCAGGAAATCGTCCGGGAAGAAATCCAACAAGGTATGCGGCGGGGTGCCCGGCTCACGGCCATCGAAATGCCGTGAATAATTCTCAACGCCGGCGCATGTGCCCATCTGGGTCAGCATTTCCAAATCGTAGGTGGTGCGCATGGTCAGGCGTTGCGCTTCCAGTTCCTTGCCCTGTTTGCGCAACTCGGCGACGCGTTGGTCGAGTTCCTCCTTGATAGTGTGCAGCGCGCGTTCCATGCGCTCGGGGCCGGCGACATAGTGCGAAGCCGGGAAGATATGCACCTGACTGACATGGTCGATGACGTCCCCGGTGATCGGGTGGAGGGTGGAAATCCGGTCGATTTCGTCGCCGAAGAACTCGATGCGGATGGCCAGCTCTTCATACACGGGGATGATCTCCACGGTATCGCCACGCACGCGGAAGGTGCCGCGTGTGAAGGCGATGTCGTTGCGCTTGTATTGCATGTCAACGAATTTGCGCAGCAGCGTGTCACGATCGATCTGCTGACCCTCCTTCAGGAACAGCATGCGACCCGCGTATTCCTCGGGAGTACCCAAGCCGTAAATGCATGACACCGTAGCGACGACCACGCAATCGCGACGGGTGAGCAGGTTCGCGGTGGCGGCGTGGCGCAGACGCTCGACGTCGTCGTTGATATTGGAATCCTTCTCGATATAGGTGTCCGTTTGAGGGATGTAAGCCTCCGGCTGGTAATAGTCGTAGTAGGACACGAAGTAACTCACGGCGTTGTCAGGCATGAGCTCACGGAATTCGGCGCACAGCTGCGCCGCCAAGGTCTTGTTGGGCTCGAGAATCAGGGTCGGCCGTTGCAGTTTCTCGATAAGCCAAGCGACGGTTGCGGTTTTACCGGTGCCGGTCGCGCCCATGAGCACGACATCGTTCTCACCATTGTTGATCCGCTCGGCGAGCTCCTTGATGGCCTGGGGTTGATCCCCAGAAGGCTTGTAGGGGGCCTTGACGACAAATGGCTTGTCTGTGCGTTCGATGGAAATGCCCATATCGTCCTCCCATTGAGTCTCGCATGACCCGTCCGCATGCTGATTTTTCCAGCATATCAAGTGATTCGTACAAATGTTCGATATTGCAGTATGCCCGCTCACCGCCAGCTTCTACCGCTTATCTCCCGCTCGCGCTCGCTTCATCCCGCCAAGTGGCGTAGAGCGAGTCGACGCGCTCGAGCATGGTTTTTACATCCACATTGGAGTCCACGACCGTGTCCGCCATGGCAATTCGGGCCGACCGCTTGCTCTGGCTGGCGATCCGGGCTCGCGCTTGTGCCCTGTCCATTCCCCGTGTGCGAATCATGCGTTCGATGCGTATTGATTCCGGCGCCTCGACTGTGACGATATGATCGAAACTGAAGGGCAGGTCATGAAGGACTTCAGCGAGTAGCGGGATGTCATGGACGATTACGGCCGAGCTGTTCTGCCGGGCAGTCTGCATGTCAATCCGTTGGGCCAACTCGTAAATCAGCGGATGCTCGATGGCGTCCAAACGCTGCCTTGCGTGAGGATCGGTATGCTCACCGAATACACGGTTGGCGAGCCAGATGCGATTCAGCCTGCCGTCTGCACCAACGGCCTCAGGGCCGAACACGTCAACGATGCGCTGTAATGCCACTCCCCCGGGTTCCACGACCTGCCTGGCGAGGGCATCGTAATCAATAATCGTCGCCCCGAGTTCGCCAAGTCTGCGGGAAACCGTGCTTTTCCCTGCCGCGATGCCTCCGGTCAGTCCGATTCGTATCACCATGTTTTCCATGGTAGCCGCACGACATGCCGGGCAAGATACGGTATGGCCCCGGTCACCGAAGTGCCGGGGCCATACCGTTGGTTTGTCAGTCAACCATGTCAGTCAGTGATGACTGGCATCGCTCACTTCTTCTCCTTGAGCAGCTGCTCACGAAGGGCGGCCAGCTGGTCGGAACCAGCGAGGGTGCCTTCAGACTCATTGTTCGAGGAGTAGTTGGAGGTCTCCTGGACCTTCTCTTCGCGAGGGGTCTGGCCGTCCTCGGCTGCGGAAGCCGCGGCGTTCTCCAGCTCCTTGGCAACGAAGGCCTTGTGCTCTTCCCACAGATCGTGGGCAGCGGCGTACTGGGATTCCCATTCCTCGCGCTGCTTCTCGTATCCGGCGATCCACTCGTTGGTGTTCGGGTCGAAGCCTTCCGGATACTTGTAGTTGCCGTCTTCGTCGTACTCGGCCGGCATGCCATAGAGCGCCGGATCGAAGTCCTCGGAGTTCGGGTCGACAGCGTCGTTCGCCTGCTTGAGGGACAGGGAGATACGGCGACGATCAAGATCGACGTCGATAACCTTGACGAACACGGTCTCGCCCTGCTTGACAACGGTCTCCGGGTTCTCGACGTGGCGGTTGGCCAGCTCGGAGATGTGCACGAGGCCTTCGATGCCGTCTTCGACGGACACGAACACACCGAACTGCACGATCTTGGTGACCTTGCCCTTGACGATCTGGCCGGGGACGTGGGTGCGAGCGAAGCGCTGCCACGGATCTTCCTGGGTGGCCTTGAGGGACAACGAGATACGCTCGCGATCCATATCGACGTCGAGCACCTCAACGGTGACCTTCTGGCCGACCTTGACGACCTCGGACGGGTGATCGATGTGCTTCCAAGACAGCTCGGACACGTGGATCAGGCCGTCAACACCGCCCAGATCGACGAACGCGCCGAAGTTGACGATGGAGGACACGACGCCTTCGCGGATCTGGCCCTTCTTGAGCTGGGACAGGAAGGTCTCGCGGACCTCGGACTGGGTCTCCTCGAGATACTGGCGACGGGACAGCACCACGTTGTTGCGGTTCTTGTCGAGCTCCAGGATCTTGGCCTTGATCTTCTGGCCGATGTACGGAGACAGGTCGCGCACGCGACGCATCTCAACGAGCGAGGCAGGCAGGAAGCCACGCAGGCCGATGTCGACGATGAGGCCGCCCTTGACAGCTTCGATGACGGTGCCTTCGACAACGCCATCGGCTTCCTTGATCTTCTCGATATCGCCCCAAGCGCGCTCATACTGTGCACGCTTCTTGGACAGGATAAGACGGCCTTCCTTGTCTTCCTTGGTCACGACAAGGGCCTCGATGGTGTCGCCGACTTCGACGACATCGTCGGGATCGACGTCCTTCTTGATGGAAAGTTCGCGGGAGGGGATGACACCCTCGGTCTTGTAGCCGATGTCGAGCAGGACCTCGTCACGGTCGACCTTGACGACCGTGCCCTCGACCAGATCACCATCATCGAAGTTCTTGATGGTGGAATCGACTGCCTTGATGAAGTCTTCTTCGGTGCCGATGTCGTTGATCGCGACCTTGGTGACTTCCTTATTGTTTTCTGCCATTAAAATAGTGGTTTCTGTTAATGAGTAGATGGATAAAATCGTTATTCAGTTATCTGGTATGCCCCTGGAGACATACCTTGACTGAGTTTAGCGTGTACCATGCACAAATGCCGCCGGTGAAATACGGCGTGTCGTACCCCGGAATGCCACGGCTGCGGGGCTACCCCACACCGGCAGGCACGACACCGCATATACACGTGGTTCAGCGAGCGGAGGCGCGCTCCGCGATCTCCACGACATTCGCCAACAGCATGGCTCGCGTCATCGGCCCCACTCCACCTGGGTTGGGCGTATAGGCGCTGGCCTTGGCATAGCACGCCTTGTCCACGTCGCCCTTGATGCGATACCTGCCCGTCTGCTCGTCCCAGACGCGCGAGACGCCGACATCAACCAGCACGGCGCCCGGCTTGATGTCATCCGGCGTGACGAAACCGGCCGAGCCCATCGCCGCGATGATGACATCTGCCCGGCGCATATGCTTGTGCACGTCCTTGGTGCCGGTATGGCACAAGGTGACAGTCGCATTGACATTCCGTCTGGTCAGCAACAGCCCGATGGTGCGGCCGATGGTGATACCGCGCCCCAGCACGCACACCTCCTTGCCGTCCAGCCCGATGCCGTAATGGTCAAGCAGGGTCAGCACGCCACGTGGTGTGCATGGCAGCGGCGTGGCGATTTCGCCGGAGGTGTGCAGCACCAGCTCGCCCAGATTGTACGGGTGCATGCCATCGACGTCCTTGCCGGGATCGATGCGCGCAATCACCGAGAGTTCATCGACACCGACGGGCAACGGCAGTTGGACGATGAAGCCGGTGCACGCGGGGTCGGCGTTCAGCTCGTCGACCGCTTGTACAATCTGCGATTCGGTCGCATCGGCGGGCAGATCGCGGCGAATCGACGTGATGCCTACTTCAGCGCAATCCGCATGTTTGCCGGCAACGTATTTGACGGAGCCCGGGTCACTACCCACCAGAAGCGTTCCGAGACCCGGTTGGATCCCTTGCCGCTTGAGGGCTGCGACTCTGGTGCTCAAATCCGCTTTGATCTGGGCAGCCACGCTTTTGCCGTCCAATACGATGGGCATGCTGTGCCTCCTGACGCCGCCCCGACCGCAACAACATGCCTGCGCCGCCCCGGAGCGGACAGGAGCTGCGCAGCTTACGTTTTCTGTATCGTAAGCTATCGTGGGGAGAGAACATGCGCGCATTCCGGCATGCGGAGCGCTCAGCAGACCGAGTCGTTCAGCGAACAGGGCACAGCAGACAGAGAAAAGGTGGCAACATGAGCACACGGGGGCTTGGCAACAGATTGGCAACATGGTTCGCGGCGCTGGCGGCCATCGCATTGCTCCTTCCCCTGGCCGGGTGCTTACCCACCCCGCGTCCTGCTTCCTCGACGACGCCCTCAGCCACGGCCTCGAAGGGGCCGATCCTTGTGGTGGCATCCGTCAATCAGTGGGGCACCCTCGCACAGGAAATCGGCGGCGATGATGTCAAGGTCACCACGATTCTTAATTCCACGAACGTCGATGCCCACGATTTCGAGCCCAAGACCTCGGACATCGCCGAAATCCAAAAGGCCCAGGTCGTCGTGACCAACGGAGCCGGCTACGACTCATGGGCTTCGAAGAGCATCGCCAAAGGCACGGTCAGCGTCTCTGCAGCCTCCACCGTCGGCGCAATTTCCGGCGACAACCCGCATCTGTGGTTCTCGAAAGACGCGCGCAAAGCGATGGCGACCGAATTGGCCGACACCTTCTCCAAAATCCTGCCGTCCAAGAAGAAGTCCTTCGATAAGCGTCTCAAGACATGGCAAAGCGAGGAATCAGACCTTGAAGATGCCATGGCCGCCTTCGCCAAGAAGCACAGGAACACCACGTATGCAGCCACCGAAGCTGTCGCTTATTATCTGATGTCTGATATGAAGCTCAAGGATGTCACACCGCAAGGCTATCTGCAGTCTGTCACGTCAGGCGGAGAGGCGGCCCCGGCGGATTTGCAGGAGTTCCAGGAGCTTCTGGAATCAGACAAAGCAAAACTGCTGGTGGACAATCCGCAGGAATCCAGCGATTCTGCGGCTCTACTAAAGAAGACGGCCACGGCGAACAAGGTGCCCGTCATTGAAATCACCGAGCAGATGCCTTCCGACCAGCACACGCTGACCGGCTGGATTTCCTCGCTTGTCGAAACCATGACCAAGCAGGTCGCCGCCGCGCAAACCGATGAGAAGGACTCGTCGAACGATACGTCCGACGGCACCGCTACCGATGCGAATACGCAGGACGCCTCCCCCAGCCCGTCTTCTGCAAGCCAGTCCGCCAGCGATCCGTCGAGCAGCACGAGCCCGTCATCAGCGCAGTAACGGGGCGACTGAGCTCCATACCGTTGCGCGATTGCTTTGGTCACCTTGGTCGCGGTCCTGGTTTCACCCCCCGACTAAATGAGAATGATTGTCAGCATCATTTGTCATACTTGTTTTCATACGACATCCCTACGGCTTGATTTCAGACAGACAACGGGATGCGCCCGATTCCAACGACAATCCACGGGGAGGTCAGCATGACAGGATCAGCGCCCCAAGCCGCCCAGGACGGCGATCTGAATACCAGCGGCGAAAGAAACACCGCAAAGAACACCGTCCATGAGGCTGCCATCGTGTTCAACCAAGCGGCGGTCAGCCGTGGCGACCGTGTGATTTGGAGCAACGGGACCTTCTCAATCCCGCGCGGATCGGTCACCGCCATCGTCGGAACCAATGGTGCCGGCAAGACGACCATGATGAAAGCCGAGCTCGGGCTGCTCCCGTTGTCGCACGGCAATGTGGAAGTCCTTGGAGAACCGGCAGGCAAGTCCAATAAGCGCATCGGGTATGTGCCGCAAAGTTACACATCGGACATCGATTCCAATCTCACCGCGGAGCAATCGGTGCTGCTCGGCCTGACGGGCACACGATTCGGCTTCCATATCACCACTGCGGCGCAACGCAATCGTGCCCACAAAGCGATGGACTTTGTTGGTGTGGCCGACAAAGCGTCCTACCGCTTATCGCAACTGTCCGGCGGGCTTCGGCAACGTGTCGCCATCGCACAGGCGTTGGTGAGCGACCCCGAGCTGCTCATGCTCGACGAGCCGCTCGCCAATCTCGATCTGGCCAGCCAACGCGCAACCGTCCACGTGCTGGCGCGGCTCAACCATGAGCTCGGCATGACCATCCAAGTGGTCGCCCACGACCTCAACATGCTGCTGCCGATCCTCACCGGAGCCGTGTACCTGCTCGACGGGCATCCCCATTACGCCGCGATGAACGACGTACTCGACGCGAATCTGCTGACCCACTTGTATGGTACGACCGTCCAAGTCGTGACCACCCCGCAAGGCGATATGTTCGTCACCCCGTCCCCCGACGAGCCAGACAACATCGAACAGGATACGCATGCACCCGTCGAAGTGGCGCAATTCCACCATCATGCGCACCAGCATCAGCCGGATGCGCCCGCAGCGGCACCGGCAGAAAGGTCATGACCCGAACATGAGTGATATCGATTTCTCCTTCAATCCCCAGTGGGCGCAGACCCTCGGCATGCCATTCATGCACAACGCGTTCCTCGCCGGACTGTGCATCGCAGTGGCAGCCGGTGCCATGGGATATTTCACTATCGCACGGCATTCCACATTCGCCGCCCACGCCTTGGCGCACATCGGTTTGCCCGGGGCGACCGGCGCGGTGCTTCTCGGATTGCCGGTATCCTTGGGCCTCGGCATCTTCGCGCTCGCAGGCGCGCTCGTCATTGGAGCGCTGGGCAAAAGAGCCTCGCAACGCGAAATCGCCACAGGAACCGTGCTAGCCTTCGCCACCGGTCTCGGCCTGTTCTTCGCACGGCTGTCAAGTTCGGCATCGCAACAGATGCAATCCATTTTGTTTGGCTCGATTCTGACAATCACAGACGATCAGGTAATCGGGTTCGCGATTTTCGACATCGTACTCGTCATCGCACTCGCCGTCATCTACCGCCCGCTGCTGTTCAGTTCATTGGATGAGCAGGTGGCTCAGGCCAAAGGCGTGCCGATCGGGCTGATGAATGTGCTGTTCATGGCGATTATGGCGGGAGTCATCACCATTGCGGTGCCCGCAGTGGGAACCTTACTGATCTTCGCGCTCGTTGTCACCCCGGCTGCAACCGCGAATATCATCGCCGCATCCCCGCTGAAAGCCATGTGCACGGCGAGCGTGCTGTGCTTGGTTTCCATCTGGGGTGGGTTGGCGCTCTCAGCAATGTTCCCGGCGCCGCCAAGCTTCATCATCGTGACGCTGTCCACCCTCTTCTGGGTTATTGCGCGTGCTGTCTCCGCTGTGAAAACCACCAACGCGTAACACACAATAGTGCTCGAATAGACCGGACTGTCGTGCCTAGACTATCGAGCCTGGATTATCGCATTTGACGACCAGCGCGGTCGCCATCGCTGCGAGGCCTTCCCCCGCCCCGGTGAATCCCATGCCGTCGGTGGTGGTTGCGGTGATGGATACCGGGCATCCTGCGGCCTGGGACATCGCCCGCTGCGCCTGTTCGCGATTGGCACTCATTTTCGGCCTGTTGCCGATAACCACGACACTGGCGTTCAACGGTTTGAACCCGTGCTCACGCAGAGTGTCGCAGGTTGTGCGGAGCATATCGGTTCCATGGGCTCCGGCTCCCGCGCTGTCAGCACCGACGCCGAACAGCGTGCCGATATCACCCAATCCTGCCGCTGATAACAGTGCGTCAATGAGGGCATGCGCAGCGACGTCCCCGTCGGAATCCCCTTCAATCCCGACGCCTTCCCACTTCAGGCACGCAAGCCACAGCGGACGGGCGTCCTTGGCGAAACGATGGGCGTCAAACCCCATTCCCGCAAGCGGGTTTTGCGGAACCGAGACCCCAGAAGCCCATCGGTTCGGGGGTTCTTGAGGAATCGGCACGGATGAATCCCCGTACGGCACCGAAGCCAAGGTCACTTCTTCTTGCTCTTGGACTTCTTCTTTTCCGCTTCAAGACGGGCAAGCGTCTGCGATGCCGGCTCCTCGGGAGCCTCGGTGTGATGCTTGTCATCGCCCGGCAGCGGGTCGGCGTAGCCGAGGTTGACATCAAGCAACCGCTGCGCTTCCTCTTCGGAAATGTCTTCGGACAGCGAAATTTCGGACGTGAGGATGCTCCGCGCGCGTGTCAGCATGCGCTTTTCGCCGGCGGACAAGCCGTGCTCATCGACATTGCGCTGGGACAGGTCGCGCACGACCTCGGCGATTTGGTTCACGTCGCCTGTCGAAATCTTCTCGACATTGAGTTTGTAACGGCGGGACCAGTTCATTTCCTTCTCGACGATCGGCGTGCGTAGGATGCCGAACACCTTCGACACGGCATCGGCGTCGACGATATCGCGAACCCCGACCTTCTCCGCGTTTTCCACGGGGACATTGATGACCAGACCGTCGGAGGACAGGACAGACAGCTGCAGGTACTGCCGTGTAACGCCTTTCACCGTGCGCTCGGTAATCGCATCGACCCGTGCCGCACCATGACGCGGATACACGACCATATCGCCGACTTTGTAACCCATGAACCCTCCGTGAACGACGTAGTCAAAGACCGTAACCTTACATATTATGCCAAGGGGCCGAGACTTAGATAATTATGGAATCACGACACCTCCTCGAGCACGACCCCGTATTCCATCGACAGCGAAAAAATGTGAGAAGAAACACACGACACAGCGGGACTTTTGCGCAAATAGCGAGTAGTCTCATAGTATGACCACTACGAACACGAGAGAATCAATGGAGATGTCATCATGTTTACTGTAGATCAAGGAACACTGGACGCCGTCAGCAACGCAAGCTATTACAACCCCCATGAGGTGCTTGGCGGGCATTTCGCACAGGATGACGAGCGCACCGTGACCGTGCGGGTCCTGCGTCCGCTGGCATCCAGCGTCGACATCATCACCGAGGAGGGCGGCAAGCGGGTCCGTCATGCCGCCGAGCATGAGCACAACGGCATCTTCCGTGCGACCGTCCCCGCAATCGAAACGCGTGACGGCTGGGGTGTGCCGGACTACCGTGTGGCCACCACCTATGAGAACGGCGAGACCCTCGTTGAGGACGACCCGTACCGGTATCTGCCGACTGTGGGCGACCTTGACATGTACCTGTTCGGCGAAGGAAGGCATGAGCGGCTCTGGGAGGCGCTCGGCGCGCGCGTCATGCGTTATGACGACCCGATGGGTTCCAATGACGGCACCAATGGCGAACAGCTGGTCGGCACCGCGTTCAGCGTGTGGGCACCGAACGCCCACGCCGTGCGCGTCGTCGGCAACTTCAACGGCTGGGACGGTCGCAAGCACGCCATGCGCGAACTGGGTTCCTCCGGCATCTGGGAACTGTTCATCCCGGGTGTGCAAGCCGGTGAAGTCTATAAGTATCAAATCCTCAACGCGAACAACGAGTGGGTTATGAAGGCTGACCCAATGGAGCGTTCCCATGAGGTTCCACCGGCCACGGGCTCCATCGTGGTCGATTCGCAGTTCGAGTGGGACGACAAGACGTGGATGGACCACCGCAAACGCACCAACCCGCATGACGGCCCAGTCAGCATCTACGAAGTTCACGCCGGCAGCTGGAAGAAAGGCATCAAGAACTACCGCGAACTCGCCGACCAGCTCGTCGACTATGTCGCCAAGGAAGGCTTCACTCACGTTGAGTTCATGCCGCTTGCCGAGCACCCGTTCGCCGGCTCGTGGGGCTATCAGGTGACCGGATACTACGCCATCGATTCCCGTCTCGGCGGGCCGGACGATTTCAAGTATCTGGTCGAGAAATTCCATGAGGCCGGCATCGGCGTCATCATGGATTGGGTTCCGGCGCACTTCCCCAAGGATGCCTTCGCTCTCGGTCGCTTCGATGGCACACCGCTGTATGAGGATCCAGATCCCACCCGCGGCGAACACCCGGACTGGGGCACGTACATCTTCAACTTCGGCCGCAACGAGGTGCGCAACTTCCTCGTCGCCAACGCCTGCTTCTGGCTGGATGAATACCATATCGACGCGCTACGTGTCGACGCGGTCTCCTCGATGCTCTACCTCGACTACAGCCGCAAGCCCGGCCAGTGGCATCCCAATATCTACGGCGGGCGCGAGAACCTCGAAGCCATCGACTTCCTCAAGGAAGCCAATGCCACGGCGTACAAGAACAACCCTGGCATCATGATGATCGCCGAGGAGTCCACCGCGTATCCGGGCATCACCGCCCCGACGGACCAAGGCGGCATCGGATTCGGCCTCAAGTGGAATATGGGCTGGATGCACGACACGCTGCAATATCTGCACGAGCAGCCCATCAACCGCAAGTGGCATCACAACGAGATCACGTTCTCAATGGTCTACGCCTATTCGGAGCATTATGTCCTGCCGATCAGCCATGACGAGGTCGTGTACGGCAAGGGGTCGCTGTTCGGCAAGATGCCGGGCGACGACTGGCAGCGATACGCCGGCGTGCGGGCACTGTTCGCCTATCAGTGGGCCCACCCGGGCAAGAAACTGTCGTTCATGGGCAACGAAATCGCCCAATACGGCGAATGGGACCACAACGGATCGGTTGACTGGGATGCGCTCAACTGGAAGGAACATCGCCAAATCCAGCATCTGGTCGCCGATTTGAACGCCATGTACAAGGCGCATCCGGCGCTATGGAGCCAGGACTTCGATCCCGCCGGCTTCCAGTGGCTGACCAGCGATGACGCCGATCACAACACGCTGAGCTTCGTGAGGATCGGCGCCAAGGGCGAACAGCTCGTCGTTGTTGTCAACTTCTCTGGCGAAGCGTGGGAGGACTACCAGGTGCCACTGACGAGCGGCGGTCGCTGGCGCGAAATCCTGACCACCGATGACGAGCAGTACGGCGGTTCCGGCATCCACAACGGCGAATTCGAGGCCGACGCAGGAGCCTATCATTCCCGCGATTGGTCGGCGAAACTCACTATTCCGGCGTTGGGAGCGGTATTCTTGGAACCAGAGAACTGAAAGGCGGTCCCATATGCTCAACACTTCCGCACGCCAGAACCCCAAGAAATCACGCACGATTCTGGTCGTCGAGGATGAACCCGATCTCGCCACTGCCATAGCGCAGCGCATCACCGCGAACGGATGGACGGCACGCGTCGCAGGAGACGGCGCGTCCGCCGTCCGTGCGGCAAAGCAGCTCAAGCCTGATCTAGTCATCATGGACATCATGCTGCCCGTTATGGATGGCATCGAAGCGACGAAACGCATCGTCGCCGAACGTCCTGTCCCGGTGTTGATGCTTACCGCCCGCGATGCCGAATCGGATAAGGTCATGGGACTTGGCGCGGGCGCCGACGATTACATGACCAAGCCGTTCTCGCCGCGCGAACTCATCGCTCGCTGCGAGGCTCTGTTGCGCCGCGTGGAGCGCGCCACCATCATCGCCAAGAACCTGGAGAACGAGAAGATCCTCGACTTCGGGTCGCTGGTCATCGACCCGCGGCAGCGCATCGTCACGCTCAACGGCGAACAGGTGCACCTGACACCCACAGAATTCGATCTGCTTGCAACCCTCGCACGCAAGCCGAAAACCGTGTTCAAGCGCGAGAAACTGCTTGAAGAAGTCTGGGATTGGCCGGATGCTTCAGGCACCCGTACCGTGGATTCCCACGTCAAGGCCCTGCGCCATAAGCTCGGCTCGGAAATGATCCGCACAGCGCACGGTGTCGGGTACGCCTTCGAACCGCCGGAGCCCAATGAGAACGATACCGAAAGCGAGACCCGCTGATGACTCACCAGTCAGATTCGCCCCAGCCCAGTCAATCTTCGAAAAAACGGCCGCGGGCGAACCGGCTGTTGGATAGTGGACGGCCTATCGGCTTCTTCTCATCGCTAAAGTTCGAATTGTCCGTCCTGATTGTCATTTCCACCGCCATCGCATTCGTGATGGCATGGTTCCTGCTTAAAGTCGGCCTGACCGGATGGGTGGCCATGCCGATTACGCTCGCCGTGGCCTTGGGCATCACCTATTTCTTCTCACGCGGGCTGACAACGCCTCTGCGGCAGATGCGCGACGCCGCGGAAGCCATGGCGGAAGGCGACTACACCGTGCGTGTGCAGACCGGTACGGACAGCAACGATGAGATCGGCATGCTGGCCAGATCGTTCAACGAAATGGCCGAGGAGCTTCAACACGCCGACCAGATGCGCAATGATTTGATTGCGAACGTCAGCCATGAGCTGCGCACACCGGTTTCGGCACTGCAGGCGATGCTTGAGAATCTCGCCGACGGCGTGGTCGAACCGACCCCGGCGAATATGGAGAGCATTCTCAACCAAACGCATCGATTGAGCGATCTGATCGCATTCCTGCTCGATCTGTCCCGTATGGAGGCAGGCGCGGCGAGCCTGCAAATCGAGCGGTTCAATTTCGCAGATTTCATCGACGAGACCATCGAGCCTTTGGAAATCGCGGATTCCGGTCATGCCCACACCATCGACATGCATGTGCCTGACGATCTGACGATGGAAGGCGACCAGGACCGGCTGCGTCAACTGTTCACGAATGTCATCGGCAACGCGCTCAAGCACTCCCCCGACGACACGGCGGTGTTGATTGAAACGCACGAAAACAAAACCAACGACACCATTGTGACCAATGTGGTCAATTTCGGTTCGCAGATTCCGGTTGAGGCCAGAAGCGATATCTTCCGGCGTTTCGTCAAAGGCAAAACCGGCCCCGGCACAGAATCGGGCGGCACTGGGCTCGGACTGTCCATCGCGCGGTGGGCCGCCCAGCTGCACGGCGGCACGGTGCGTGTCGTGGACGACCCGCGCGGTGCGGATTTCGAAATCACGCTGCCCAAGCATCATATCCAGGCGGATGTTGCCAAGTCTGCGCGTAGTGGGGACGCATAAGGGCGCTAGCATTGGCCGACGCGGTGCATTCGGCGCATTCTGTGCCTCCGATGCATTCGGCATATTCGGTCAACGCATTCACGTATTCGGCGGGTGTCGCGGTTGGTTCCGCGGCACCTGCCGCTGTTTGTCGTGGCTATCCGACATACTGAATTCGAACATATGTTCGAATGGAGGTATGTGATGGTCGTCAGCATCAGAACACGCCAGCCGGGCATCACCGGCGTTGACACCGGTGATGCCCGGCTGTCAGATGTCATTTCCTCGATTCACCCGGCATCGGAATCCCCCGTACCGGTGCCACAGGCACTTGAGGCGGTACACGCCGGCTTTCCCTCGGTCGCGCAGGATTATTTCGATGGCGACTTCAGTCTTGACGAACATATCATCATGCACCCGGACACCACGTTCATCGTGACCGTGGCAGGCGATTCCATGCAAAACGCGGGTATCTGGGACGGCGACTTGCTGGTGGTTGACCGTGCGCTCGATCCGCAGGACGGCGATGTGGTCGTTGCCGTCCTCGATGATGAGCTGACCGTAAAGCGACTGGTCATGCACGGGCATACCCCGGTGTTGCACCCGGAAAATCCCGCGTATCCGGATTTCATCCCCTCACCCGACCAAGACCTGCTGATTTGGGGTGTGGTGACAGGGAACTACCATTGGCAGCGTAAAACAGCGCAATGCCACGCGAAACAACCAGTCCCGTCGGTCACCTATCCGGGAGCGAAATCCAGCGGCGGCGCAATCGTCACTCCCAAGCATCCGGGTGCCTACCGGCACGGAGGGTGGGGATCGCGCCATGCCTGACCCCTGTGTGCAAGAGCATCCAATTGTGCTCGCCGACGCCAATAACTTCTACGCATCCTGCGAAGCCGTATTCCACCCGGAGGTAGCCGGGAAGCCTCTTGTGGTCCTGTCGAACAACGACGGATGCGTGGTCTCCCGGTCGTACGAAGCCAAAGCGCTTGGCATCGCCAACGGCACGCCATGGTTCACCATCCGCCAGGAGGCGGCATACGACCAGGTCATCGCCCGGAGCTCCAATTACGAGCTGTATGGCAGCCTGTCAAGGCGCATGATGTCTATCATGTCGGGATTCCTGCCCGGACAGGAGGTGTACTCCATCGACGAATGTTTCATGCATTCGCCGTGGGACAGCGAGCGGACACGCCGAATCGCCGCCGTTATGCGGCGAGCCGTATTGCAGGGAGTAGGCATACCGGTGAGCATCGGCATCGCCCCTACCAAAACTCTGGCGAAAATCACGAACCATTGGGCCAAACGGCATCCATCGTCCCACGGGATTACCACATGGGGCAATTTGTCGCGCGACGACCAAGGAACAGCCGTGCTTTCGTCCATCGAAATTGACGATGTCTGGGGCATCGGCAGAAGACTGGCTAAACGTCTGCACGGCTTGGGCATACGGCAGGCCGCGCAACTGCGCGATCAGGATCCGGTCAATATGCGCAGGCGCTTTTCGGTGCAACTTGAACGGACGATTCTGGAGCTGCGGGGCATACCGTGCATCGCGGATGACAACGACGCAACCGGAGGCAAGCGCGACTGCCAGATATTATGCTCCCGTATGTTCGGCACCCCGATCCTTGGCGAGGAAGGCCTCAGACAAGCGGCGTCCGTATATGCCCAGTACGCCTGCAGGAGGCTCCAACGGCAGCACAGCCTGTGCACGCGGGTTTCAGTGTTCTGTGCCAGCAGTCCTTTCAGCAAGCATGATCAGTACTCATCGGTCTGCGGCAGTATCCTCCTGCAAGACCCGAGTGACGACCCGGTCATCATATCCGCGGCAGCCAGGCAGGCGCTCCACGGCAGAATCACCCCTTCGGTGCGTTATGTGCGGGTTGGTGTCATGCTCACCGGATTAGTCGATGCCGCGTCCTATAGCACTCTGCCTGCCCTGGGTGCGCAGACAGATTCTGGTCTGAGTGAGGCGTTCGAACAGGTCGCCAGAAGATTCGGTCCGGCCCACGTAGGCATCGGTTTCGCAGGCATCCGGGGAGACGGCAGAAACAACGGCGATACCGGAGCCACATGGGCCATGCGGCGCGAGATGCTGTCATCGCGTTGTACCACGCGTTGGGACGAGATGCCGGTCGTGCGTGCCGACTGACAGACGGACTGCCGACTGGCAGACAGACTGCTGCCGTAACACACCGCGCTCCACAAACCGTCTACGCAAACAGCACCCTCAGCGTCACTGGTTTGTGAAGCAATACAAACCGGTGACGGAAACAACGGGCTCAGCGTAGACAGAGTTTGTAAGGACACACAAACTAGCGACGCGTAGACACTGCTCAACGTAGATAGATTGTGAGGAGCGCACTGTGGTAAGGTGCGCTGTGATGAAGTATGGGCTGGTGCGGCTGAGGGATGATTCTTGGTGCGAGTCAGCAATCAGCTGACACGCGACGAACCACCTCGGGGCGGCGTATCCGCCAAGGCGATTGCGGCAGAGACATGGATTCCAGCGGCAGCAAGCACATCGGCGCATCCGCGCAATGTGGATCCGGTTGTGATGATGTCATCCAGCAGAATCACCGTCCCGACATCCGCATCGCGGCAACCCATATCATGTAGACAACCATCATGCAACCGACCGCGCACACGGAACCGATCGCCCATGCGGTCATGACGCTGCTGCGCGCTGGACAGGCTGACCGACCGTCCCCCGTGGCGCGCGACTATCAGCACATCGGCGACCACGGCATCGTACCCGTATTCCCCACATAGCAGACGACACACCGCATGCGACAACACAGTCATATGTGGTCTGCCGCGGGCCCGAACGGACCGTCCGGATGAAGGTACTGGGACAAGCATCACCCGATGACCACTGCCGACGCTCGAGACACCCGAGGCACCCGAGTCGGCACCAATCCTGCCCAGCATCATATCGACGGCAAACGCAAGATACCGGGCGAACACAGTATCGCATTCCCGATCATCATGGTCCTTCCATGCAAGCACCGCCGACCTTGCCCGACCCGAATACCGCGCACATGCGAGCGTACCGCCGGGGAGGCCCGGAAACTGCCGGGACGGCCACACAGTAAACAACGCCCGGCAATCGGCGCACAACACCGAATCGGGTTCGCCGCACCCCGCACATCCGCGCGGCAGCACAACCATCGCGAACGGGGATGACAACAGGCGGGAAGCCAAATCACGCAATCGCATGCATCCGACTGTATGCGAACGCCACGCGGCGATGCCAGCCCGTACGACGCATGTGGTCAGAAGTTACGACTGCGCCGCTCCCCAAAGCATCACATCACACAATGCCGCACGATGCACACAATACGCAGCACAACATCACTGCATCAGACCATCATGATGCCCGCGCCGCATCACAGCTCGGTAAGGCACGCCGCACGACACAACTAGGCTCATGCTCCAATGGCACAAGTACCTACCGGCATCCGGCAAAAGTCCACCGGTGATTCACGCCACCACAGGCAGACGGTGAATAAGCTCACCGCACACCTCAAGGGTCTCCTCCGGCCCCGTGACACGAATGGCAATCGTTCCGGCGTTGACGGCAGGGTAATCATTGCCGTCCGGATCCATACGGTCGCCGAGATAAATCATCTGCGACACGTCGATATGCAGCGCGGTCGCCAACTGCCGGACGGCATACGCCTTATCCACACCGCGCAGCGAGATATCAACGCTTGTGGACCCGCCGGATCGGACCGCCAAATCAGGCACATCGGCGCTGACAGCCTCGGCAAGCCGGTTCTTCTTCTCATTGGTCGGATCCCAGGATTCCTTCGCTGCAATCGGCGCGAGCTGCCCCAAGGCAGAGAAGGTAATCTGGCTGCCGCGGTCTTCGATGCGATCGCCCCACACGTGGTCTTCCCAAATGCCTTGTTCCTTAGCGTGTCGTTCCAGCGAACTGATGGCGGCCTGCCGCTCGGCGACGCTGAGATTATGCTCGTACACGCACTCCCACTGCGTGCCGTCCCAGCGGTAGTAGCGGGTTCCGCTGGTCGGCATCAAATGCATGTTGGCTTTGCAAGCGCGATCGTCCAACATATCGAGAATCTGGCTGCGCACCAGGGCGAACCTGCCGCCGGTGACAATCGCCACCGGCAGACGGTGGGTCAGCGCGGTCAGGCAATCCGCGATTTGCGGGGAAATCGGTTTCTTCGACCTGGCGAGCGTACCGTCAAGGTCGAAGGCAATCGCTTTCGCTTCGGACGCCACTGCGTCGAGATCAAGCTGCTGCCATGCATGGATCGCTGTGGCGTTCATTGTTCCTCCTTGCCGAAATGCACCCTGCTATCCTAGCTCAATCCTTGCCTCGACATACAGTTGACGACATGCTGCGAGCACCTTGGCAATTACACGTATACCGCAACAGGCACGGCCGCGGAAGCCGTACCCCGATGTTCGGGGTAAGAATGCCCCGGTACCGGACGAAAAGCGGCATGTTCGACGATATGGTCGCATCCCAGTTGCGCCGGCTGCACGGAGCATGGCCTCAATTGGTGCAACCCGTGCAGTTTGCCGTCGAGGACGTTCCACCGTCCGATCCGGCACCATGGCAGGCGGACCCGGATTTATGCTCCCAATGCTTCCCCGCCGGGCGCGGCACGCCAGCACGCATCGTCCTGTACCGCATGCCAATTCAGATGCATGCGCGCACCCGTATGGACCTGCAGTTCGCGATCCGCGACGAGCTGGTCAGCCGTCTCGCTGAGCTGTATGGCCGCAGACCTGAGGAAATCGACCCCGATTGGGGGCTTGATTAGCGAACGGTCAGTGCACGATGCGCTGGTCGTTCGCCGTCAGCACTTCACGGCTCTGTGGCTCCAACGATGATGCCGGCAGATATGCTGCCTGTGCCACCTTGTCTGAAGACAGCGCAGTCTGCGACAGTCTCGCGCCCCACACCATGCTCTTGCCTGCACGGCATGTGAGCATCTGGGTACCGGCGCCGATATCTTCGGGATCGACCGACACGCCGGTCGTGGCATCCACCTGAATCTTCTTGCTTCCCGTCGCCTTACCGGACGCATCGAAGCCACGCACCGTGACAGTCTGGTCATTGTCGGACAGATTGACCAGTTGCAGGTTCGCTGATGTTGATGATGGGATGACCAAGCCTGAGGCCTGCTGTCCCGACTCTCCGGGGACGAACGCGAAATCCGCCTGTCCGGAACCACTCTGGCTGACTGTCGCCTGTATGTTGATTTCGGATGTGGCGTCGGCGAATAAGCCCAGCGTACCGTCTGGGGCGTTGCCGAGATCGACCGCGGTGACCCTGTTGCCGGGTACGGTAACCGTTTTCGCCTCCACGCGGCCTTCGTCGGTTACCCACGACAACGTCACCGTGGTACTGCGCTGTGCGAAGACGAGGGCAGTCACAGCATCGCCTTTAACCACTCCGGGCATGGCCTGGGTGAGCGCCGCGGCCTGAAGCGGGAGAACGACATCCGATCCCTGCGGCTTCAACCCCTGCATGCGAATCACTTTCACGACGGACGAAATCGGTGTCTCCTTGCTGGACACGGTGACGTACACGCCCTGCTGTCCGGGCGCGGCAGCGGCGATATCAAGGATCGCCTGACCGCCTGCGGCGACCGTCAACGTGCTGGACGTGGACAATGACAGCTTCCCCGCATGTTTCGTACCGTATACGGTCACATCAAGTGACGTAGACTTCTGCGAAGGATTGGACACCACGAGCTGCTCGGTGACACCAGTCTGCGTCGCAGGCAGCAGGAATGTGTCACTCAGGGCGGTCGGCACGCATGAAGCGGCCGACATACCCTTCAAATCCCCCGATGTTGCCCACGACGCCATCGAGCCGATCACACCGGTTCCTGATTTCGCCTCAAGCAGTTTCGCATCAATGTATTGCGCGCTCTTCGTGACGTCGCCGGCGAGCGTCTTCACGTTCGCGGAATCCAGCAAATCGCTGTCGGACAGCTCGCCGGGCTGCGCATCGTCAGCAACCGGATAATCGTAGACATCGGCACCATACACGGAACCGAAGGCCGCATACAAGGCGGAAGACGCGATGTTGCCCGCGGTCGCCTGGTATTCGCTGTCCCCGAAATTCTCGTCATCAGCAAGCGTCATCTGCTGCGGACACAACAGACCGTATTGCGTCTGGCTGACATGTTGCACGGTCCTCCCTGACGTAACCGAAGGCGAATCGACCAACCATCCGGCGGGCTTGAGCACAATCAATGCGGCAAACGCCGCAAGGATGACCACCATAGTCAGCAGAGCCACAAGGACGCGACGGACCTTCGACGCGGTGTGACGGCCCGACCCGCCACGCTTACGATTGGATAGCTCCTGACTCATGCTTCATCCTCCTCGTCATCGCTCATCACCTTGGCGCCCGGACGAGGCAGGGCGACCAGACAGTATGCGGCGATGAGAATACCCATGCTCCACAGCCATACGTAACGCCATCCGCGCGCCTGCAATCTGCGCTGCGCCGAGGTGCTGACGTGCTGAGTCGCGGTTTCGGTTGCGCCGGCGACACGGTAGTAGGTGCCGCTATCCGCGCTGACGACGGTCTGCACGCCGTCGCACGCGGTGATATTGGCGATCAACTCCCCTGTCGCAGTCCGTGCAGCGCGGTTCGAGGTGTTGGGAACCACGTAAATGCCGCCGAAGCCCAGCTGGCTGATCGCCGCGATGGCATCGTCATCAGAACCTGATAACAACGCCGCGCTCGCCTGGGCGAGGGTCTGGTATGCGGCATCACGCTCCCCCGACACAAACTGGGCCCGCAACGCAGGCGAAGCGTCAATCAGGTCGCCTTTGTCGGTGCGCAATATCGAATAATTGACTGAATTGTCGGTCTGGGCCTGCAAGGCGAGCACGCGGTAATCGCTGTTCTTCGCCAGATAATCTGTGGCAACCATCGGCAATCCGCTCGTGCTGCCGCCGATATGCTGGCTGGGAGACACCAATGCTGCGAAACCGCACCATGTGGCGGCAAACGCCAGCATCACAATGACCAGCAGGGCACGTGCGGCACGAGTCAAGGCCGTCGTGCGACGGGATTGTTCAGGACTTGCATGAACAGCGCCTTCTTCGGCACCAAGAGACGTCTTCAACGGGCGGAAACGCTGTACAGCCCCTCCCGCGACCAAGCACAGGCAGGACAGAAACGCCACCATGACCAAGGCCATGCCCGGAAGCACGGAACCGGCCACCTGGCCGTCGGCGTCAACCGCGATGGCCACGCGGGACGATGCCAGACACAACACCGCTCCGCACACCGCGACCACCCACATCATGCGCGACACTCTGAGCGCAAACGGCAGGAACAACGAGACGACAGCCAAGGCGGCCACGACGGCAAGCACCACAACCGAAGCGACATGCAACGCGGTCTGCGGATCAAGCGAGCTTAAGTTGCCACTCCCGCTGATGCCGAAAGTCCTGCGGGCCACATCGACCAGACTCAACGCCGTCGGCGAACCATTCACACTGCGCACAGGTATCGCAATATCGCCGAACAGCTGCCGCCACATGCCCTGCGTGCCGTTATGGATGGCATTGAGCAGGGTCGGAGCAACGGCGAATCCCGCGGGGAACGGGATGAGCAGCAGCATGGCACGATGCTTCGGCACCATCATGAGGAACACGATGAACGCGACGACCAAGGCAAGCAGCGTCTGCGGCTCTGACAGTACAACGACGACAAAGCACAAGGCTGCGCACGCCGCAGCCTGAATCGACGCCTTCGGCTTGATCGGGTCCTCGGTGTGGTACATACCCACGGCGCGGAACACGAAGGCGAATGCAGCGGGCAGGAAGACCATCATGGTCAGCATCGCGAGGTTCCCGGATTGGTACAGCCCCATCGCTGCGGCGAAGGAGACCCACATCAGCCCGCCGGCGATACGTACCGAGTCGGAACGGGTGAACACTCCCGCCAGCGCCCAGAACGACAATGCCGCGAGCGGCGCAGACGCGCAGTACATGATGCTGACCGCCGTGGCGACATGCCCCAACGTGAACACTGAAGCGACCATGAGCACCAACAGCCACGGCGTCGGTGGTGCTGCGCGACCGACACCGCCGCCAAACACCCATTGTGTTGTTGCGGAATCAACAAGTTGGCGCCAATTTGCGCCGGTGGCCAACCATTGGTCCGAATACAGCGTGCCACCGGAGGCAAGGGAACGCACCAGCGACCATTGCGAGCCGATGAGCAGGCACAGCACCACCACGGCCATGAGTATCGCCCCGGTCCACCGTCGGATCAGACGGGTGCGCAGATGCGACTTGGCCAACGGGCTGAGCAAAATCACATGGCGTTGGCTGTCCAAGGCGTGTCGGCGGTCACGCCAGCGCGCAATCTGCTGTCGGTCAGCAACCAGTTGCTCCAGACGGGATTGGGATACTTTGCTCTGCCGGGCGACCAGACGACGAGCCTTGAGAGCACGAGGGAAGGACACGAGCGCGGACCACGGCATCACGAGCTCGCACAGTGCATCATACGGTTTTTTCGCGAACAGTTTCACCACGGCACGCCCAATCGCGGCGGGCAGGCTGCACAGCCACCAGACCAGCCACCACAGCATGCGGACATCCGTATACGCGTAGCGTTGTTCGGCGCGCATCCGCGCCATCGACGCATGCTGAGGTTCATCCTCATCAATGGGCATACCCGAATGGGTACGGATACCTTCGAATCTTGCGCGCCGATGGGCGATGCGCGCACGGGGCACGACGACGACACGCCCACCGCTGAGACACACGCGACGGCAGAAATCCGCGGATTGCGCGAAGGTACCGAACCACGATGAGATGCCGTGGAGCATACGCAACGTATCGACGGGAACCAACGCACCGGCGAGTGACACGGCGAAGACATCCTGTCTGCCGTCGTACTGCTCTTGGTCGGGCTCGCCATCCACGACCAGCGAATACAGGCGGTGGTGGCCGGCGTACTTGCCGACATCATGAAGGTTCTGTCCCAGCCAATCGAGCTGTTTGGCCCCCAGAATTGAAGCGGTCGGTGCGTTGTGCCATGTCTCAATCAGCGATTCAAGGCAGATATTGTCAGCCGGGCGGGAATCATCATGCAACATCCACAGGCCGCGGATTCCTGCATCGAGCCGTGCCGCCTCGACAGCCTCCGAAACGGCTTGTGCAAAGGATTTTGCAGCCGTAACCGGAACGATGCGCACGGACACCTGCTTGGTCTGCGGCAACCGCATCGCAGGTCCGGCAGGCATGGGAATCACATCGAATGAGGTCTGGAGAGGCCGTGGCAGCGTTCCCGTGCAATCAGCGATGACCACGACCCCCGGCAGCACGCTCTGTGCCAGCACGGCGGACAGGGTGGACGGGAAAAACCTCCTGTCTTCCTCGACGGTGATCACCGCCGCCACGGAGTCGTCAACGTCCTGGCTGTGCGTGTATGTGCGCGACGCCAGGACATCTCCCACCAACTGTTCGATGCCGCTGCCTGTCAAATCCATAGTTCCAGTGTACGCAAGGGGGTGAGAGCGTCACGCCCGACGACGTTCCTTCTTGTAGCGGCGACGCTCCCGCTCGCTCATTCCTCCCCAGATGCCGAATCGTTCATCATGGTCGACAGCCCAGTCGAGACACTGTTCACGTACTTCGCACAATTCGCATACCTGTTTAGCGTCGCGTGTCGAACCGCCTTTTTCAGGAAAGAACACCTCGGGGTCGGTTTGCGAGCATAAAGCCCTGTTGCGCCACGACAGCCCGTCGTCTTCGTCAAAAATCCCCCAGGTCGCATGCAGCGAGCGTGAACCGGCGGCACCATTACCGTCGTGATCCCGTGACTCACCCCACATATCTCCTCCTTGGTATATCGAGTATCACTGCCTTCCAGCATATACACAGAACCGCCGATGCTTCAAGCTTTTATGCACCCTTGCTGCCATTTCGTGGGCATGGCGAGGGCATTCCGCGTCGTCTAGACGGGGCCCGCAACCCGGCGTCACGGCTGATCGAAGAGCCGTTCGGGGTGCAATGTCGGGGGAATAGTGTGAATATGAAACGTTTCATCACCCTGATGGTCTACAATGACTTGGTCTAGAAGAACAAATCATCCAAGTTCGGCCAAGGCTGACGGCTCATAGGAAGGTTCCAAGCGTGACATCCCATCGCAGCAACCCCAAGCTTCCCAATCTCAATGGTTGGAATCAGCCCAAGCCCCGCCACAGCTTCGGGTACCGCACCCGGCACCAGGCTCGTTCCGTGGTCGTCAGCGTCGTCGCGGCGGCCTTGGTATTCGTCGGCAGCGCCGCCGCAATGACGTGGTACGACATCAACCATGTCATTGACGACAACACCATCAGCATCATCCCGCAGAAGTCAGGGTCCACGCAGAATACCGTCGTCGATCCCAACGCCGGCCAGACCATCAATATCCTGCTGCTCGGGCAGGATACGCGCAGCGGCGAAGAAAACAAGGCGTTGGGCGGTCCGGGCGAGGCGGAGAACCATCAGTCGGACACCGCAATGGTGTTGCAGATCAGCGCCGACCGCTCATACATCAACCTGGTGTCTATCCCGCGCGATTCCATCGTGAACGCCCCCAGCTGCCAGACCAGCAAGGGCACGATTGCGGCTCGCTATGACGTGATGTTCAACTCGATTTTCGCCAACGCGTATGCGAAAGGCGGCGACTTGGCCTCCGCCGGCAGCTGCACCTTGGCCGCGGTCAATTCGCTGACCGGACTGGACATTAAAAACTTCGTGGTTGTGGACTTCGCCGGTATGCGGGACATGGTCGATGCGCTCGGCGGCGTCGACCTATGCATCCCCGTCGCCACGAAAGATGTGACCACCGGTATCGATCTTCAGCCCGGTATGCAGCATCTCGATGGCGGGACGGCGACCGAATACGCCCGCATGCGCCATGGGACCGGCACCGATGGCTCGGATATCATGCGTACGACACGCCAGCAGTACCTGATCAAGGAAATCATCAAGGAAGCACTTTCCAAGAACCTGTTCACACAGAGTTCGCAGCTGTATCAACTGGCCAAAACCGCGCTCAAGTCGCTCAATATCAGTTCCGGTCTTGCCCATGCGTCCACGTTGGTGGGCTTGGCGATGAGCCTGAAGAATCTCGAGCCATCCCATCTGTATATGCAGACGATTCCGGTGACCTCGTGGTCCAAGGACATTAACCGCGTCGTCTGGGCTTCGAACGCTGACGACGTGTGGGAGAAGCTGCGCAAGGAGGTGCCGCTGACACAAGCCGACGACACCACGTCCAAGACTTCTTCCGATTCATCCCCCTCCCCCAGCAGCTCGGACACCCCAAGCTCCTCCGACCCTGCATCCGCATCCGCAACGCCGACTGAGACCGTCGACCCGAAGACCGGCCTGATCACCCGCGCCGACGGCACACTGATCGACCCGAACACCGGCGGCATCGTCAACAAGAAGAACGGCACCATCACCGACCCTACGACAGGACAGTATCTAGGCATCGCCGACCGGTACCTCAATGCGACAGTATGTGCGGTTAATGCGCAGGAATGACGGAAATCCGTGATAATACGTCCGCGCTGAGTAAAAGTAGCACCGTATTCGCACAGGAGGTCGTATGTCACAAGGATCATCGCAGTGGGAGGCTGGCGGCAGCCAACCGCCGAGCTTCTTGCCTGCGGGGACCCCGAAACACCGAGTCCGCACCCCGTCCGCCCCGGCGCAGCCGGCTACAGGACAGGTCGTACCTCCAAGTTTCTCTCCGGCACAAGGACGTACCTCTGGTTCGCGTGCGGCATCATCCGCACCACGAGCAGGCGCCGCACAGTCCGTTCGACAATCCGCACGCGTATCCGGCGGATCGTCCCGCAACGCCACGAACAACGAGCATGTGATGGAACCCAGCGCCAACGATATCCGGCGTCCTTCCAGTTCACGAGGCTCTTCCGGCCCGACACGACCCCGTCGTCACATCAGTGCAGGCCGTGTGTTCTCCAGGTTCATTGTCGTGCTGTTGGTCGCAGTCATCGTCGCAGGAATCGCGGCCTATAACTGGGTCAACAGCAATCTCAGCAAATCCGCATGGCTGAGTGATATGTCCAGTGGACAGGCGACGTCGTGGCTTATTCTCGGCTCCGACGAGCGCGACGGCTCAATCAACGAATCCTCTGGAGATGTCCCCGGAACCCGCACCGATACGATTCTCGTACTGACCAAACCGAAAAGCGGGCCGAGCTCGCTGATCTCCATCCCCCGCGATTCGCGCGTGAAGGTCAATGACAAGTCCATGAAAATCAACGCCGTATACGAGCTATATGGCAAGAAGAGTCTGGTTGGCGCAGTCGAAAACATCACCGGACAGAAAATCGACCATGTCGCCATGGTGAAATTCGGTGGCGTGCAGGACGTGGTCAATGCCTTGGGTGGTGTGGAACTGTGCTATGACAGCACAGTCAACGACGCGAATTCCGGGCTCGTATGGCGAGCAGGATGCCATGTCGCAGACGGTGGGACCGCGCTGGCGTTCTCACGTATGCGCTACTCCGATCCCCAGGGTGATTTCGGCCGTGCCGCACGGCAGCGCCAAGTCATCGCCGCGATTATGAAAAAAGCAACATCACGAAGCACGCTGACCAGTTTCTCGACCACGTCGAAGGTTGCGAAAACAGCCTTGGCTTCGGTAAGCGTGGATGACAAGACGACGCCGACCACCCTGCTGGCCATGGTGATGGCGTTCCGTAGCGCCTCGAGTTCCAAGGGCATATCAGGCAGTGTCTACTGGACCGATCAGGGATATTATGTGGCCGGCGTCGGATCGTGCGTGCTGCTTGACGATGACAAGAATCTGCAACTGTTCAGCGAACTAGCGGCCGGAACTCACGCTTCGGGCAGTGTCGGGACGCTCGCCGAGGCCTCCTGACGGGGGTTCGTGCCGCGTATCGTCGGCGTTCTCTGTGACGCATAAGGCATCGCACAGGAACGTGTGAAGTCCTCTCCCCTTGCTGGGCCACTCGCGCACTCGGGCACACACGCGAACTCGAGCATTCGGGCAACTCGCGCACCATCGAGTACTATCGTCCAATTGAAGAGCGCCGGTGAACAGCGTTATCGCATTGGCTCGTGTCCGCGTCATCTTTCGTCCACATTTCTCCGGGCGTCTAGACGACACGCCGATTGCACCTTCATACTATCGATATGACTTTAGGTTCTCGATCATCAACGCATGTTCCGCAGCAATCAGCTCGGCCGCGTCAGCGACACCGACTTGCGCTACAGGGCAATCGGCGACGGCAGGCGCACCGTCGTGCACCTGTGCAGCACCATCGCCGGATCCTCATCGCATGCAGCGCCCTGGCGCCGGCCGCCACGCAATGCACGATGGCGATCATCATGGGGCTGGAAGGACGCTGGATGTTCATTCCTATGGCAATCCCGGGGTTGATAGGTTGTCTTGCCTCCGCCATATTGGCGATTGCCGGACGCGATGCGGACGAACACGGCGATATCGACACGCAGGCGCATGCCTCCGACGATGCTTGCGTGACTGCCCGGTCTTCGCCCGAATTCCCGACAGGAAACGGCGCTCCCCCGCCCTCCGAACTTGATACGCCCGAACCGTTGGAAACGCTGCTGGGGCTCGACCATGACCCGATGTTGTGGCGTACCATCGTGCGCACATGGGCGCAAGGGTCGGATTCATTCAGTCCCGGGTCACGCGGCCGACAGTCGCATGGCCCGGCCGCCCAAAATCATGCCCAACACAGGCGTGATTCACCGCATCTCGACGTGCCAATCGGCACATGCGGAACCGGAGTCTTCACACTTGACATCGCCAGACAAGGTCCGCATGCGCTAGTCGCCGGCACCACCGGTTCCGGCAAATCCGTGGCCTTGCTGGTCTGGTGTCTCGCGCTTGCAGCGAGGAATCCGCCCAGCCGAGTGAACTTCGTGTTCATGGATTTCAAAGGCGGTGCCACATTCCAAGGGCTTGCCGACCTACCGCATTGTGTGGGCAATGTCTGCGACCTCGATCTGGCTCACGCGGCCAGGGCGTTGCTCGCGTTGGAGCGTGAGCTACGGCGGCGCGAACAGCTTGTCGCCTCACAGGGCTGTTCCAGCCTCGCCGAGCTCGACGATCCACCACCCGCACTGGTCATTGTCATCGACGAGTTCCACGCGATACGTTCGTTGCTGCCCGATTATCTGGAACGGCTGACCCGTGTGACCTCACTGGGCAGGTCGCTGGGTATGCATCTGATCGCCTGCACGCAAAACCCGCTCGGCCAGGTCAGCGCCGAAATGAAAGCCAATATGCGGCTGCATCTGTGTCTGCGCGTCAACGACGCCGTGCAATCGCGCGAGCTGCTCGATTCCCCGGTCGCACAGGCCATCAGCCCGTCGTGCCCGGGAGGGGCCTATCTGTACGATGGCGAAGCGTTGCAATCATTGAGGTGCACAACCCCTGTAGATTCCCGACGTCTGATTCGTCATATCGCAGCCGCAGGACTGTTTCTGTCGCCGACGCCCACGCCCATGCTGTTCACGCCTCCGCTGCCGGAACACCTTGACCGCATGCCGGACAATCTGACGGTTGCCGACCATGGCAACGGAAGTATGCGAACCGAGCGCCCCGACCGGGTGATCATCGGTATCAAGGACGACGGGGTCGTCTGGCACCCGGCATCCATTGACGTGTCGTTGGGCAATATCGCGATTATCGGCAGGCCTCGGAGTGGGAAGAGCAGTCTGCTCGATGTGCTGTGCGAGCAGTCGCGGATAATTGGCATCCACGTCATCTGGTGGGCGGTCGGCGCCGACGGTGCGCGGCGTGAACAGCGATTCGCCGCGTTGAAGCCGTCTCGGGGGCCGGCACGCAAACTCATCGTTGTCGACGACGCCGACGAACTCGCCGACCCGCTGTCCACCGACCCATATGCCGACCGATTCCGACGGGCGCTGCAATCACCCGATGTCACCGTCGCCTTCGCCGCGGGGTCCCTGCGCCATATCAGGGTTCCGCAGGATGCGCCGACACGCGTGGTCTTCCCTACCGGCGATCGCGTGCATGATCTCGGGCTGGGCATTCCCGCCCCCGTGCTCGCCTGCATGCAGCAGCGTGATTTCACCAGCGCCGGTCGCGCGGTGGTACTTGACGGGCCGAGTGCGAGACCTGTACAATGCTTGCGCTATCAAGTAGAATGTTTGCGTTATCAATCTCCACACGACGATGACATTTCTCTGGGCCAAACCTCTTGAAAAGTCCTCGATTTCGTGATTATCTGGTAGTGGACTTGATTAAGACATGAAGGAAGGCAACAAGCAATGAGCAGTGCTTATGATTGGCGGGCAAAGGCCGCATGCCGCGACAAGGATCCGGAACTGTTCTTCCCCGTCGGCAACACCGGTGCGGCCTATCAGCAGATTGAGGAGGCGAAAGCCGTCTGCCGTACCTGCAAGGTCATCGACGCGTGCCTCAAATGCGCGCTTGACACCAACCAGGATTACGGTGTGTGGGGCGGTTTGAGCGAGGATGAGCGTCGCGCGTTGAAGCGCCGCGCAATGCGCGCACGTCGTTCGCAAAACATGCAGATGCAGATCTGATTGCCGCGGGCAGCCCGTCTTATTCGTAGTGGGGCCGGTCATCGATTCGGATGGCCGGCCCCACTACGATTCTGCGGTATGGTATCGGCAAAATCTGCAATATCTGCGGTATCTGTAGTATCTCGTGGAGTCTATCTCACCTATGTGTGTGCGCTGACTCCTGATACACGCAGCAGCGTCGTGGACATGCTGCGGATCGTACTTGCGATATCGAGTATCACCGCACACACATAGAGCAGATATAGTCCGCGAGGTACTACAGTCAGACGAGATGCGCGATTGTCGGCATCGCGGATCGGCACCTTATCGGTGTCGACTCCCGCATGGGCCACGGGCGGCCAAACGGCCGAGGCTGGATTCGATCCGCGGTGGTCTCGCACTGGCGCAGTCCCAGAGATGACAGAACCCCACGCCGGCAGAATCCCGCACTCCATGGGAGATTACGGCGGAATCGGTCATCCGGAGATAATCTCCCAGGCCAATCCGGAAGTTCTTCAACGTGACGCATGTTCCGACATGATCTCCCGAACAGCAATGGCGAAATTCCGCGGTTCTGCGATTCAGCCTTAAAACCCAATCCGGGAGGTTACCGTCCGAAACCCCGGATTCGGCAAACTCCCGGCGAAACCGGCAGATTACACCGAAAGAACCAAGCGCCGAAAAAACTCCCACACATCCACGGGAATTGCGCCAATCCAGCTGGCTGTGCGGCAATCTCCCGGACTGGGCTTTTGGTACCGCATCCCGGCCTCAGAACGTCAGAGTGCCAGCGTCTGAGGCCAAAACACCTGAACGTCAGGTAGCCGAAACACCAACACGGCACAAGATTAATTCTGCTCGGCTTGGGCCGCCCTGAGATTGATGCTCACAATGACCTTGGTGCCACCCTGCTCGCCCGGCTCCCAGTGGACGCTGCCGGCGAAGTCGTTGGTAACAAAGGTATTGATGATCTGCGTGCCGAGCCCGGACCCCGAGGATTTCGCCATCCCGTGTTCCTCCTCGGCTTCAATGCCAGAACCGTCATCTTCAACCGCGATATCAAGATGCGTGCCCGTTCGCTTCGCGCGAATCAGGATATGACCTTGCTGGCGGCCCTCGAACCCGTGCTCCACCGCGTTGGTGACCAGTTCGGTCAGCACCAGGGACAGCGGGGTCGCATCCTGCGCGGGCATAAGCCCGAACGAACCGTCGAAATCAATGTCGATACGTTGGTCGCTCATGGTGGCCAGATCGATGCTCATCTTCAACAGCTTCGAAATCACCTTATCGAAGTCGACCATCTCGTCCGCTGTCTGGCTGAGGCCTTCGTGGACCATGGCGATGGTCTGCACACGGCGCTGCGCCTCCGCAAGTTCCTTCTTGACCTCCTGCGATTGGGTCTTGCGCGCCTGCAACCTGAGCAACGCAGAGATGGATTGCAGATTGTTCTTCACCCTGTGATGGATTTCGGAGATCGTCGCGTCTTTGGTCTGCAGTTCAACGTCCCGACGGCGCAGCTCGGTGACATCACGGCACAGCACGATGGCGCCCGTCCGGCCGTTGGCGTCGTACAGCGGCAGCGACCGCATGGACACCGCGGAACGATTGGCTTCAAGCTCGGAATCGACCGCCGCCTTGCCGCTCAAAACCAACGGCAGGCTTTCAGGGACTGTGTCGTTCGTATGCAGCAGCTGTGTACCGACCTCGCTCAGATACTGGCCCTGCATAGTGGTCAGCGAGCCGAGACGGCGGAAGCAGCTCACCGCGTTGGGCGAAGCGTATCGCACGATGCCGTCGACGGTAAGAATGATGAACCCGTCGGCGACACGGGCGTTGTGCCGCTGGTTCATCACCGGGTCATGATACGGGAACTGCCCGCGCGGAATCATCTCGTACAGCTGTTTGCCGGCGTTGATGCTTTCGGACTCATAACGGCCGTTGGATTCACGCGTCGCCATATTGGTCTCGCGCACAACCAGGCCCAAGGTCTTGCCCTCGTAGCGGACCGGAGCGTACACATTGCACACCGTCGATTTGCCGATGCTGCGCATCACGGTCGAGCGGAAAATCGACGTCGCGCGCATCGCGGCGTCCAGCTCGCCGTCAAGTTCACGGTCGACTTCCTTGCCGACAACATCCTCGCTGCGCAAGGTCATCACCGTGGATGGACGGCACTGGTCGGCGACGACATAGCGGCCGTCCGGCATCGGTAATATCAGCAGCAGGTCGGCGAAACTCAGGTCGGCGATAACCTGCCAATCAGTGACGAGCTGGTGAAGCCATTCGCGATCGGCGCCGGTGAAGTCCGGGCGCATCGCGAGGATTTGCGTGAATACTGCCATGCTCCCATAATACGCACCATGCACATCCCGGCGGTGTCAGATTGACAAATACTTCGCTTACGGTAACGTAGGTTACGTTAGCGTAACCGAGGATGTGAGGCAGATGACAACACCAGAGGAAGCCGCCATCGAAACGAATCAGTCGCAGCAGCGCGATACGGTCGCGCAGGCCAGACAACGCGAAATGCACGCGAAAGCAAAGGCGATCCGCGCCAAGGCGCAGGCGAAGGCGGACCGTATCCGCAGCAAAGCGGACGCAAAGGCCGAACACAAGCTCGCCAAGGCCGAGGCGAAGGCCGCCAAACTCGAAGGAGTCAGCGTTCCGCAAATCGCAAAGAAGGTGCGCCTGGACGTCCACGGCAGGCCGAAACCGCTGATGCGCGGCTGGCTGCACGCCTTCGCTTCCCCACTGTCCTTGGCCGCCGGGATCGTCCTGATCTGTCTGGCGCACGGCACCGGCCTGAAATGGGCGTGTGCCGTGTTCATGACCTGTTCCCTCGCGCTGTTCACGAATTCGGCGGTCTACCATCTGGGCGATTGGTCACCCAAAGTGACCAACGTGCTCAGACGCATCGACCACGTCAACATCTTCCTGCTCATCGCCGGCACCTACACCCCGGTGTCCTTCGCCTTACAACCACGTATGCGTGACCTCATCATTGTGAGCATGTGGGTGTGCACGGCGATTGTCATGATCATCCATGTCATCTGGATTAACGCGCCACGTTGGCTGTATGTGCTCGTATACATCATCTTCGGAGTCTCCGGGGTAGCTTACATGGGCTTGTTCTGGATTTCCCCGGCGGCGGGTCCTGCAGTCGTGGTATTGATTGCCTCCGGCGGGCTGTGCTACATTCTCGGCGCGATTGTGTACGCCCTACGCAAACCCGACCCGTGGCCGAAAGTGTTCGGATTCCACGAGATCTTCCATCTCGGCACCATCGCAGGGTACGCCTGCCATATGGTGGCAATCTACATGGTGATCTGTAATCTGCGGTGACGCTGCCGGCCGGCGTATTTCACGCCGCTGTGTGAGCTTCCGACCTATCAGACGCGTGCCTGACATGCCTCACGGCACGTAGAATCGGACGATGGTCGCATCAACCGCATCAAGAAACGTCAAGATATGGTTGTGGGGGGGGGGGGGGGGGGGGGGGGGGGGGGGGCGGCCGGGCATGGGGCCCCGACGGCCTCCCCCTCCTCGCCACGCGCGGAC
>NZ_JBQKEV010000016.1:0-18178 GCF_052121135.1 Bifidobacterium sp. LCP19S3_E9
ACTCGGACGGCCTTTTTAACGACACGTCACGTTAAACGCACGCCGACACGCCTACAGCCACTTGGCCTGACCGGCATCATAAACACCACGTTTAGTTCCTATAGGCCTCGTCTGCTTCCCCGCGGTAGCCCAAACTGGTTACGCCGGGGGCTCCCAGCATAACCAGTTTGGGAAGAGAGAGCCGGTTTGACGGCATCAACAGAACCCGGATGAATGGCCGGTTCGGCCGGTTGGCACGGGTTCAGCTGGTCAGCACCGATTCAGCCAAGGCGGTTTTCAATCAGCGCCGGCAATGTTCTGCGGTTTGCGCATGTCCGGACATATGCATCTTGCATAACAGCTCCCGCACAGGGCGAAATGTCTCCCATTCCGGCATGCGACGTATATCCCTGCATGCGCAAACTGACATTACGGTTCCCAGTTAGGGCAGAACAACTTCCATCCTGCATGCACCGTATATCCCGGCATACATAACTCGACATTCCGACTGCCGGGTAGGGCAGGACAACTTGCATCTGGTGTATGACGTATGCCATGGCATACGCGGCGCAGCGCATTCGACCCGTTCATGAGTCTTGCGCCGCAACGGCTCCGCGCCGACACGGCATCGCCCGCAGAGCGCGCGACGCGGATTCACTGACCGATCTGCTCGCTCACCCAGTCGACGATGTACGGGGCAACCTGTTCAATCTGATCGATGGCGATGTTGAAATCCTCAGGACCGCCATACCACGGGTCGACCAGGTCAATCTGATCCTCACGCCCGGCAGGCGGCTTCGGCAGATTCGGGTCGAAACTGCGATACATATGTACTTCGGCGCGCTTGGCCGGCGGCAGCAGCCTGACCAGCGCACGCATATGCGAGGCGGTCATTGGCAGGAACAGGTCACTGTCGTTGATTTCCTGACGTGTGATGCGATGCGCAAAATGGTGCGCCGGAATCTCATAGCCGCGCTCACGCAGCACCACGACCGCGCGGGGGTCGATTGGATGCCCATACTCCTCGTCGCTGACACCGCTGGACATGACCCGCACCCGGTCGGAGAGCCCACGCTCGTTGAACCGTTCACGCAGGATGATCTCCGCCATCGGCGACCGGCAGATATTGCCGGTGCACACGGTCATCACCGTATAGCGTGGGTCATGGGATGATTGCGTAGCGGCCATGCAGCAGCCCCTTTCACGATTGATGGATGTACGATTGATGGATGCGGGATCGACAAGACGGATTGCCGCGGACTGCACACAACAGTCCGCGGCCGTGCATCACAAAGTTTCTTCGTCGTCTTCCGTCTCGCCGTCGGTCTTACGGTACGTTTCGAAGCGGTATTCGCGGATGCCGTTCTCCGGATGCTTCGGCAGCATCCACGGCGTGACGTCGACAAGTTTCCACAACCCGGTGGAGACGAGCTCCTCCATATCCGGCGCATACGTGTCTGCGTCCACCGTTGCACGGATACGCGTGACGAATACCTGCTTGGCGAACGGCAAGGCCTCACGGAATATCTGTGCACCGCCGATCACCCAGATTTCGCTGCGGTCGAGCCCGTCATCGGGAATCGCTTCCTGGCGTGCCAGATCGAAGGCGTCGTCAAGGTTCTCGACTACCGTCGCCCCAGGCGCCTGATAGCCGCTGTTGCGCGATACGACGATGTTGTCGCGGTTCGGCAACGGGCGGAACTTCGGGTCGAGCGATTCCCAGGTCTTGCGTCCCATGATGACCGGATGCGAGACGGTCAGTTCCTTGAACCGCTTCATATCTTCGGCCAAGTGCCACGGCATGCCGCCTTGGAAACCGATGGCACCTTCGCGTCCCTCATTGTCGCGCGCCTGTGCCCAAATCAAATTCACCGTAAAGGTCTTGGGATAATCATCACCCCAATCCTCGGTGTCGTCCAGCCCGGCCATACCGGGCTTGCGTTCGTGATAGCCGCTTTGGCTACTGTCATACCCCATTTCATAAACTCCTTGAACTCAATGGACTGGGATTAGTGTAGACGATGCTTCAGACGGCAACCGGTGCCTTGATGGTCGGATGATGCTGATAGTCGATCACTTTGAAGTCGTCATACGTGTAATCGAACAGCGAATCCGCCTTGCGGATCTCCATCTGCGGGTATGGGTACGGGGTGCGGGAGAGCTGCTCGAGCACCTGGTCGATATGATTGTCGTACACATGGCAGTCTCCGCCGGTCCACACGAACTCACCGGGTTCCAAATCGGTCTGTTGCGCGATCATCATGGTGAGCAGCGAATAGGACGCGATATTGAACGGTACGCCGAGGAACATATCGCAACTGCGCTGATACAGCTGGCATGACAGCTTGCCGTCCGCCACATAGAACTGGAACAGCGCATGGCACGGCGGCAGGGCCATATGCTCGACTTCCGCGGGATTCCAAGCGCTGACGACCATACGGCGGGAATCGGGATGGTTGCGGATCAAATCAAGCACATTGGAAATCTGGTCGATGGTGCGGTTGGGGTCCTCGGGCGTCGGCGCCGGCCAGCTACGCCATTGTGCGCCGTACACAGGGCCCAAATCGCCGTTCTCGTCGGCCCACTCATCCCAGATATGCACGTTATTCTCCTGAAGCCAACGCACGTTGGTGGAACCCTTCAGGAACCACAGCAGTTCGTAAGCGATGCCGCGGAAGAACACGGTCTTGGTGGTGAGCAGCGGGAAATATTTGCTCAGATCGAAGCGCATCTGCTGACCGAACAGCGAAATCGTACCGGTACCAGTGCGGTCTGATTTCAGCGTCCCCTCCTTGAGGATCTTGCGGACCAAGTCCTCGTAGGGCATGGGAATGTCCGTCTGCGGGCGTTCCGGAATACGGGTGCGAATATCAGCAAGCTGTTCGGCGGTCAAAGGCATGACCCTATGGTAGCAGTGACCCGCCGATTTACGCCGGCAGCCATCCTGCAAACGACTCTGTATCAGCCCAAACACCGGCGTGTGATACCGGGCGTGACATCGCTGCAGACGCGGTCGAGTCCACGAATCCCGCTGTGAGCGGATATCGGGCAGGTGCTTGGGCTAATCTGTAAGCATCGGCGCGAGAAGCGCGCCAGCAACTCCAGGAGGCACAACATGGGCAAAAGGCTCTGGGTAGAACGCAACAAGGACGGTTCATGGGACGCGTTCAGCGAGGACGGCGCGCATCTCAAGTTCGGCAAGGGCAAGGGCCTGTTCACCCCCGGCGACCTCATGAAGGTCGCGCTAGCGGGCTGCGCGGCGCTGTCCAGCCAGTTCCCGGTCGAGAACACGCTGGGTGAGGGCTCGGGCGCAAAAATCGTCGTTGACGGCACCTATGACCCGGAAAGCGATTCCTACCTGTCCTTCGAGGAGCAGGTGAACGTGGACGCAACTTCCGCCGATCTGAGCGAGGAAGATGCAGCCAAGCTCAAGGAGCGTGTCGCCCGTCACATCGAAAAGGGTTGCACGGTCGCCCATACGTACCGCCAGGAAACGCCGGTGCGCGTGAACGTCACGGTGCGCAAGTAACCAGCCGGTTATATATGCTGATGCCGCCATCCGCAGGTGTTGCAGATGGCGGCATCAATGTATTGAGAGTGCGTCAGGCAAGCCGCCGGACGCCCAAATCCCTACTTATGCTCCGGGTCGATCTTCGAATCGATGGCGCTGGCCTGCTCGGCGCCGGCGGTGGGCACCTGAACGGCCTCGACACCGGAAATATCGTCGATCGGCTTGGTCGGGACATCCGCCGGGGAGCTCGGTACGGTGTCGAGCTGGGATTCCGCCGCTTCCACGTACTTGCGCGGCACCACATACACCGGGCTGACCGCATGCTGAAGCAGCCCCTGGCTGGTGGAACCAAGCAGCAGGCCGGTGAATCCACCGCGACCGCGCGAGCCGACTACCACGACGTCATGGTCATAACTCGCCTTGGTGAGCGTTTCGACCGCATTGCCTGGCACAATCTCCTTGTGGATCTCAAGGTCGGGATGAGCCTGCTCAATCGGCTTGATGCGCACGGCAAGGTCATCCATGTACGAATCCATGACGCCCTTGTCTTCTGCGGCGCCCTTGACATTCGGCACAGCGGAGATTACATCGAGCTGAGCCTTCCAGCTTGACGCGAAATCAGCAGCGATCTCAAGCGCCTTGAGGCCCCACTTGGATTCGTCGGAGCCGACGGCGACGCGCGTGATCTTGTTGTTCAAGTGCATGAGGTTGCCTTCGTCATCGGTGTACGGCACAACGACGATCGGGCAGTACGCGTATGCGGGCAGCGAGGAGCTCGTGGTGCCCAGCAGCCGCTCGGCAAGACCGCCCTTGCCCCGGTTTCCGATGACGATGAGGTTGTAATTGCGCGACAGCTCGACGAACACCGATGCAGGATCGCCCGTAACAATCAGTGTCGCCGCTTTGACACCCTGCTCGTCGGCGATGGCCTTCGCCTTTGACAGGATTTCCTGTGCATCATTGTGCGCGGCGTTGTCGTCGCCCATCGCAGTGTATGTGGCATCGAATGATACGGCGGCATAACTCGGCAGCGAGTACGCGCACACGATCTGCAGGGTCAGTCCCGCATGCTTCGCATAGTTCGCAGCCCACCATGTGGCCTTGTAACTTGCATGGGATCCATCCACGCCAACGAGGATTGCCTTGTCGTTAATCATGACGACCTCCTTCATTCATTGGCGGCGCAGCGGTACGCCACCACTACTTTCACCTTACTCCACCATTGTGGGTCTTCCGGGAAAGTGTCGCAAGAAAAAAACCTGGAAATTGGTACAGCTGCGATTGAGACCCCGGAAAACAGATAAGGCGCCCGACTGGGGCGCCTTACCAGCGAATACGGCCACTGGCCGCGAGTCAGAACCGCCGCTAGAGCAACCGACGGATGGAGTAGGACCCGCTGTACGCGTACGCGACCGGTGTGTACACGGTTCCAGCCTTCGGGTTCAATGCGTTGACCACCATGCCGTTGCCGACGTAGATGCCCGAATGCGCACCATTGGCGATGATATCGCCGGGCTGTGCCTCGGCCAAAGAAGGCACCGCCGTACCGACAGCCGCCTGGGCACCGGAATAATGGGGCAGGCTGATGCCCATCTGCGCGAACACATACTGCACGAAGCCGGAGCAATCCCAGCCGGCAGGAGTATTGCCGCCTGAGACATACGGAACCACGCCCACAAACTGCGCAGCGTAGGCGACCAGAGCGCTGGCCGATGCACTGTCAGGCGGGTTGACCGTCGCAGTACTGCTCGGGCTTGATGTAGAAGCACTCAAGCTGCTGCGGCTTTGCGAACGGCTCGCCGCCTGCTGCTGGGCCTGGGCCGCAGCCTGGGCGGCCGCCTGCGCCGCTGCCTGTGCTGCAGCCTGTTCCGCTGCGGCCTTGGCCTCGGCTTCCTTTTCTGCCGTGGACTTGGTCTGCGGCGGATTCAACGATTCAATGCCACCCCAGTTCGAGGAGGAATCCACGCTGGTCGACGTCGATTCGTCGAGCAGATTCTTCTTGACGGTTGTGGTCTTGGGGAACGAACGCGACGATGTAACCGCTTCGTCGGTCGTCGTGGACTGCGCGGACGCTGAAGGGGCAATCGCCGCCAACGATATACACGCGGCTGCAACTGCGACCATCGCTGTAAGAGATCTACCTAGTTTCATCATCAGTACAACACAGTAGCATGCCAGACTTACAGAAATCTGAGACCTATGCGCCGCACCCGCGCAATACTACAGGACACGCCGAAAAAGCCGTCAATCGCAACGCTGATAACGCAATCATCATGCACGACGACACGACTGAAATCCGCTCGAGCATCCCCGTCAGCAATCAGCTGCAATCAGCGAAAACATCAAGGGAAAATCAGTAATGGATGAACTGCAATTGCGAAGCCTGGTCCGCGCTGAAAGTACGGGAAACCGTTTTGCCATTGAGCGACGCGCCGCATTCCGAGGTCACAATCGAACCGTCGGCGTTGATCTGCTCGACGATGGCGACATGGCCGTACACCGCACTCGCACCGAACTGCCCGCGCTGGAACACAATGACATCGCCGACATGGCGCGGAGTGGAATCGACCCAATAGCCCAGCTTCTTCGCGGATGCTGCCCATTGGGCCCCATCGCCGAGATGGGAACCGACCGGTAACCCAAGCTGGTGACGGCGAACATACGCCCACCATGTGCACTGGCTGAACGAATACTGGTTACCGGAATCACCCGAATCATGATTGGGATCGAAACCGGAGGGAAGAATGCTCTTATCGGCCTCGTACAGCACCGCAACCGCCGGATTCGACACAGCCGTCTGCGACATCTGTGCAACGTCAAGCTCGGAGTTCGAAGCACCTAGGGACCAGTTGCCTGAGCTCGTCGTGCCGTCGGAGGCGGAAGAACCGAGAGACGTACGCTCTTGCGAACGGGACACCGAACTGCCCGTCGCCGACTTGGTGGCCTGGACCGTGGTGGCACCCGTTTCAGATGAAGCGAGCGACGTAGTGGCATTCATATTGCTCAAGCTGAAAGCCGCCGCAGCCGCACCCGCCAACGCGACCATGGAGCCTGAAGCCATGAACCGTGACTTGCGGCGGGCCGCACGAGCAGATTCACGAATCGCACGCCGGGTCAGCGGCGCCATTTCCTCGAGCTTCGCCGCAAGCGCCGGATCAAGACCCAGCGTCTGTTCGGCACCATCGGCGCGCATGGCACGCACACCACGCACGGCATGCGCCGCATGGGAACCGCGGGGGGATGGCGCAAGTACATCGGCTACGCGGAAATGACGACCCGTTCGCGTCGTCTTTCGTGCCGCATGCTTCATACTCGAGTACTCCTTGCGTCGTCATCCTGAAAGCCCGTGGGAAACCGCAGGCCGGAACCAACCCGCCGCTTCCTGTGCCGCGTACGCGGCGGGAGGCGACCGGTGTAATCAATTACTGCCCTACCTTACAACCCCTCCTGCCCACATGGCAACACGTCAAACGTTGCACTCGGCCCGCCCAAACCGCGATAGCCACCGGGACACAACGGATTTCAGTCGATATGCACGACCGCATCGGCGTGTCCTACAATCACGAATCCCGTTGCTCGCCCCGACTGGCAAGCAGTAGCCGGCAGCCATCGGGGGCATCCATGGCAATGACCACGATATGTACGGGGGATGTCGGCAATCCACCCGATTGGCTACCCTAGCAAGCATGAGCAATACAGTAACAATTCCCGAATCCATGCTTCCACGGGACGGTCGGTTCGGCTCCGGTCCGAGCAAAATCCGCCCTGAGCAGGTGCAGGCTCTCGACGCCGGCGCCACCAAGCTGCTCGGCACCTCCCACCGCCAGGCGCCGGTCAAGCAGCTCGTCGGGTCCATTCGCGAGGGTCTTGCTCAGTTCTTCACCATCCCCGACGGGTATGAAGTCGTTCTTGGCAACGGCGGCGCGACCGCGTTCTGGGATATGGCGTGTGCTTCGCTCATCACCCGCAAGGCGGCCTTCGGCGTATACGGCTCTTTCAGCGAGAAGTTCGCCATCGAGGCCGACAAGACCCCGTTCCTTGAGAAGCCGGAGATTTTCCGCTCGGAACCGGGAACCTATCGACTCCCCGAGCTCACCGAGTACGTGGACACCTACTGCTGGGCTCATAACGAAACCTCAACAGGCGTGGCCACACCGGTCAAGCGGATCCCCGGCAGCGTTGAACAGGGCGCCATCACCTTGGTGGACGCAACCAGCGGTGCCGGCGTCCTGCCGGTCGACATCTCCCAGACCGATGCCTATTACTTCTCCCCCCAGAAAGCGTTCGGCTCCGACGGCGGCCTGTGGATCGCCATCCTCTCCCCCGCTGCCATCGAACGCGCGTATGCGCTGGAGGAAAGCACGAAGCTCGAGGGCGCGCGGCGCTGGGTTCCCGCCTTCCTGTCCCTGAAATCCGCAATCGACAACTCCCGCAAGGACCAGACGCTCAACACGCCGTCCGTGGCCAACCTGATCATGCTGGAAAACCAGATCCGTTGGCTCAACGACAACGGCGGGCTGGCATGGGCCCACGCCCGGTGCGCGAAATCCGCGTCGCTGCTGTACCAGTGGGCGGAACGCAGCGAATACGCACGCCCCTTCGTCGAGGACGAATCCGCCCGGTCCACCGCGACCGTGACCATCGATCTGGATGACGCAATCAGCGCCAAGCAGGTCATCCAAGCGCTTCGCGACAACGGAATCGTCGATACCGGCGGATACCGCAAGCTCGGACGCAACCAGCTGCGCATCGGCGTCTTCCCGTCGGTCGAACCGTCCGATATCGTGGCGCTCACCAAGTGCGTCGACTACATCGTCGAGCACCTGTAATCGGTGATTCATCCGATGCCCCTGACTGCCTACGTCTGCCGTGGTGCGGGCGTAGGCAGTTTTGTTTTTCATGGAATCGGGATATAGCAGGAACCGAAACACGAAACCAGAAAACGAAACCGGAACGTCGTACCGGAATCTCAATATCTCGCAAAATACGCCGATGCGGCGAGATATTGAGAAAAACATCTGAATAACTCGCGGTTTCGCAAATATCGAGAGACTTTGAGATTTCACAACGCACCCCGCACATGCCACAGCGCTTTCAAAGCCTGGAATTTCAACGTTTTACGGCAGCTGCCCAACGGAAACGGCACATACGGAATCTGAAAAAATCTCGATATCGCGGCGTTAAAAGAGATTATGAGACTTTTCTCTGAAAATCTCGACAATTCCACGCTGTCGTCGAGATTTTCAGATTTCCTCTGTCTGGCAGCCGACGACAGCACCACAAGACGCGTCACACCTGCGTCGTCGCCATGAGGAAGGAACCGCCGACCAGGCCATCCCGACCAGCTTGGCCATCTCGACCGGCCACGCTTTCGCCTTCATCCCCGGCGGATTCCACAGTGACCCACCCTTCGCAGGCGGGCACGAACACCGCCTGCCCGGCGGAAAGTACGCGGGATTCCTGTTCGCTGGAGCATCGCACCATCCCATGGGTACACAACACGATACGCGGCTTGTTGCGCCCCTGATTCACACGTCCCAAGGTCAGCTGCCGCAACAACGCGCCATAGCGCCGATGAACCCTGTCCATCACCGGCCACGCCTGGGTGTGCGGACCGGTGGTGCCGTACGCCAGCATGAACTGATCGATATGCGGCCGGTACACAATGAGGTTGCCATCACGCGTCGCCATGTCCCCGAACTGCGCATCGGCAGGATCCACCGGGGCTCCGGGCTGACAGTTGAGCGTATGCAGCAACCGTGGAATGTCCTTATGTTTCACGGTCATTCCCGCCCTGAGCACGTTGTCTGAATTGTTCATGATTTCAGCGGCCGTGCCATGGATGTACGCGTGCGGGGTCCCAGCAGGGATGAACACGGATTCACCCTCCTGAAGCGAGACCGGATTGAGCATCAGCAATGTCAGCACGCTGGGATCTGCGGGAAACGCCTCGGCGGCGGCGAGCGCATGCCGGAACGCGAGTCGGGAGACAGGATCGCTGACACGCAGCGAGGCATATCGCAACTGCGCTTGCAGGTCGTCCGTCGGCGGAGCGGTAATCGCTGTATAGAAGGCACGGAAAATGCGTCGACGTGAATCAGGCCAGACCATCGAGGACACCGGCATCATCGCATCGGCCTGCTCGAATCCCTCCGGTGTCTGCCCGATGCGCATGGTCCGTTCGGTCAACGCTTCGACCATGCGCGATGCGAGCGGATGGCCGACCATGCTGAGATTACGCAACATGAAGCGGATGGTGCCGAAGCCGACGGAAGCGTGGAACGGCTCTAGGGCGACGACCATCTCGCTTTTCGCTTCGGCGTCATGGAACGAGCGTTCCGGGGCGTCCATCGCTATACCTTGCGCGTTTTGAGCGTTGAACCCTGCGCGCGCTTCAAAATCCACGGGATGCACCTGCAACGACAGGGGGATGCGCGCGGCGATGATTTTGAACAGGAAGGGCAGTTCCGGGCCGAACTGCTCGGATACGCGCCGCCCGACCATTGCTTCAGGATGGTCTCGAATCGCCTGCGGCACCGTGGTGCACGAACCGTCCGGGGCTTCAAGCCGCGAGGGCGACTGCGGGTGCCCGCTGAACCACATTTCGGCGAGCGGCTGGCCGTCGTCCAGCATCTGCGCAGGAAGCTCGTCGGCGAACAGGGTTTGCAGACGGCTGTAGGATCCCCACGCATAGCGCTTTGGGACTGGACGTATCACATACACGGCTGTGGCAATCCTTTCTTCCGGCGAACAACATCTTATAAGGTTACCCCGCACGTTATGGTAATGGTATGAAGTTGGCTCCGATTTTTGATCCGGCGGCCCGTAGGCCGTCGCCCAAGCCCGTGCGTGTCGACCTGAGAAAAGTGTTCCTCATTGGTACGGCGGTGTGGATGGCGGCATTGATTGTGTGCGCTATGCTCCTCGCCTTGCATGTGCCCGCACTCAAGGAGCTGGTCGTATGCGTCGCCGGCGTGTTCGTCGGAATCATCCTGCTTGTCTGGGAGCATTTCGACCGTTGGGATTATCGCAGGCTCGGAAAATAGCTGCTGCGCCACCTTCCCGCTGTTGCAGCGGCGCTGACTCGAATCGGTAACCAACGGCGCAGAAAATTCACGTATCACGAACATCACTGGTACCCGGGTGCCTTGAGCATCTACAGATTACGGCGCCTGGCCTGCCCGCTTGGGTCAGGTTCGCAGATTCAGGCTGTCACTATGTCCTGCGCAAGCGGCAGCGACATCGTAAACGTGCTCCCCTGCCCGGGAACGCTCCATACCGTCACGTTGCCGTGATGGGTCAGCGCCACATGTTTGACGATCGCAAGCCCCAGACCGATGCCATGCTCGGTTCGCTCGTTCTGCTCGCTGCCACGATAGAAGCGCTCGAACACGCGCTCTTGTTCGGCCTTCGGTATGCCACACCCGCGGTCGATGACGCTGACAGACGCGTTCCCGCCATCCTGCGAGCGCTTGACTGAGACCGCGACCGTCGAGCCTTGAGGGGAATACCCGATAGCGTTTTCGATGAGCTTGCCTACCGCGGCCTTGATCTGATCGGATTCGCCGTTGATATCAAGACTGTCGTCTCCGGACAGCTCGAGCTGCACTCCGGCTTGCCGCGCCTGCCCGAGATGGGATTGCACGACATCGCGCAGCTGGTCCATGACATTGATCCGGTTATGGCTCGAAGGGGTGACGGGTTCCTGCGAGCGGATGAGCAGCAGCAAATCGGAAACCATATGCTCCATGTGTTTGCACGCGCGTCTCACTTCGACGGCCTGCCGCTTGACCGACTCACGGTCAAGATCATCATGCTCCAGCGAATCCGCAAGACGCTCCAACGCTTGCGAAGGCTCGATGAGCTGTTCAGAAACGTTCTGGATGAAGGATTCGCGGACTTGGCTGAACCGGATTGATTCACTGACGTCATCCAGCAGTACGACGACGAAACGCGAGTTGATTCTGCCGACGGTGACTTTCAGCCAATTCGGACGCGATACGCCGTTGATGACCCGGACCTGTTGCAATCCAGCCTCCTGTGCCGACTCCCCTTTCGGTCCGACGATACGCTGTGGGACGGTCTGTGTGGTGATATCCAGCTGTTTGCGCCCGCCGGCGCTGCGCACTTCATGGACTGCCGCGAGGATATCTTCGTTGCACAACGACTCGTCCCGTACCACACCGAGCGTATACGCGGCGGAGCTCGCCCTAATGACGTCATCGTGGTCGTCTACCACGGCAGATGCAACCGGAATCATCGCCAAAAGCGCTTGCGTGGAATCCTCAAGGTCTTCCGCGTCTTGCCGCCTCTGCCGCTGGTCCGTGCGATGTCCCAGCCCCAGAAAACCGCCTTGTGGGTGGGAGGTGAGCCGCCGCAACGGATTGATCCCATGATGAATATCGTTCAACGTCACGGCGATGACGGCAGCCGCACAGGCGGCGATCGTCACCGCGACCACGCAATACCATACAGTCCAACATGAACCCATGCGGCCATTGTCGCACAGTTTGCTGTGGCGATGCCACACCGAGACGGCACTAAGATGAACCGCAGATGAACGGTTACATGAATTCTGCACGAACCATCGTCAACTACGTCCAGCTGATGTGGCATTCCGCACGTGTTGCGAATAGACTGGGAGGAGTGGCGACTGCGGCAACAGCATCCGATGAGCAATAAGGAAGCGTGCGCGACCGCTCACGCAGCGAATGGAATAATCCCGGAAAGGCAGAGCAATGCGCGTTATTTTCAATGAGGAGATGAAAGCCGTCGCCGACGATCTCGATCGTATGGCGCAAGACGTCCGCAAGGCGATCAACGGCGCTGGGGATGCGCTGATGAACGCGGATATCGACAAGGCTCAGGCGGTTATTGACGGCGATATCGAGATCGATGCTTTGGAGTCCAGCATCCTTGACCAGTGCGTGAGGCTGCTGGCCAAGCAAAACCCGGTGGCGACCGATTTGAGAGTCGTCGTCTCCACCTTGCGTTTGGCTTCGACTTTCGAGCGCATGGGCGATTTGGCCCGGCATATCGCGGAGGCTGCCCGTCGCGCCTATCCGCAGAATGCGTTGCCAGAGGAGTCCCGTGAGATCTTCACGCAGATGGTTGCGTTCCTACGCAACACGGCTGACCGCATTGTGGACATGCTCGCGGACAGGGATACGAAGATCGCGGAGAACATCATCCTCGATGACGACAAGCTTGACCAACTGCACCATCAGACCTTTGAACTGGTGCTCTCTGATCAGTGGAACGGCACGAAGCAGCAGCTCATCGATGTGGTGCTGATCGGTCGCTTCCTCGAGCGGCTCGGCGATCACGCGGTGTCCGCTGCGCGGCGCGTGGTGTACATCGTGTCCGGCTTCGATCCGAGCAAGGACCCCGGCCGCGACGAAGACACGCCCGTCGTTGGCCTGTGACCGAAACCGCTGAACAGCGGGTGCCGTCAATCAGATTCTGAAACAGGCGGGCCTGCGTCTCATATGGGGGCGCGGGCCCGCCTGTTATTTTTTGCGTGGCTGCGCATACGTACAGCCACGCACGTATAGCTTTGTTGGTATCTTTCCCCGCTACCGTCTCCTACCGTCGCCCCAGCGGAATGCAAGTGCCCGCGCCGCCTGATATAGGCGACGCGGGCACTTGCAAAAGAATTCAGGCCTATGCCTGCAAACCGGACTACTTGCCCTGGTTGGCGACAGCGGCGGCACCGGCAGCGGCAGCCTCAGGATCGAGGTACTCGCCACGCGGCTTAATCGGCTTGAAGTTCTCGTCCAGCTCGTACAGCAGCGGGATGGCGGTCGGGATGTTGACCTTGGCGATCTCTTCTTCCGACAGGCCGTCGAGCATCTTGACGATGGCGCGCAGAGAGTTGCCGTGAGCAGCAATCAGAACCGTCTTGCCAGCCTTGAGCTCGGGCTCGATGGCGGACTTGAAATACGGCTCGACGCGCTTGACGACATCGGCCAGGCACTCGGCTTCCGGAACCGGATCGCCGGTGTAGCGCGGATCATGGTTCTGCGCATACTCGTCGTTCGGATCGATCTCTGGCGGCGGGGTGGCATAGGAGCGGCGCCACAGCATGAACTTCTCGTCGCCGTATTCCTCGCGGATAGCCTTCTTGTTCTTGCCCTGGAGCGCACCGTAGTGACGCTCGTTCAGGCGCCAGCTGCGCTGGACAGGAATCCACAGGCGATCGGCTTCGTCAAGCGCGTAATTCGCAGTGTTGATGGCGCGGCGCAGCAGGGAGGTGAACACGATGTCCGGAAGGACGTTCTTCTCCTTGAGCAGCTGGCCACCGCGCTTGGCTTCCTCGACGCCCTGCTCGGTCAGCGGGACATCCACCCAGCCGGTGAACTGATTGGTCTTGTTCCATGCGCTCTGACCATGTCGGAGCAGTACTAGTTTGTAAGTCATGGTCCCAGTCTAGCGCCTCGGCCTCCCAAATGCGGCCCTCTTGCGCGAAGTGCGGACACGGCCGCCCTCATCCGCTGCGCGACCATGCTCCAGCGCGTGGGTTACACCAGAAACGCAGCCGCTGCAAAGACCAGCGAGACCGACAGGGAACCAAGCGTGCACAGGGGCAGGGCACGTCGGTAGTCGACGCGGCTAATCGCATCGCAGGCGGCTATCTGGACGATGCACATGAACACGCACACTGCAGTGATGACAGGAACCGACACGAACCATCCGGCGACTTGGGCAATCGCAAGAATCGAGGCCGCAACCAACAGCGCATCGGCGAACACCGTACCCCACGTGCGGCCAAGCGCGGTCATCCATGTATGTTTGCTATGCGCGCGGTCGGATTCGATATCGCGCAGATTATTCACGCACAATACGGCGACCGCGACCAGTCCGTTCGCGGTTCCCGCGCACAAGGCGCCCGCCGTGACGCGGCCGGACAGCGCAAACATCGTCCCGCATGCCGCCACGAGCCCAAAGAACACAAAGACGAAGACCTCACCCAGATAGTGATACCCGTACGGGTGACTTCCCCCCACGTAACACCAGCCGGCAATCAGTGACGCCGCGCCGACCGCGATGAACCACCAGTACCCGGTCAGCGCGCATATCACAAGGCCGCAGATACAAGCGAGCGCCGCGTTCACGCCTGCAGCGAACAACACGTGTCTGGGAACAACGCCGGAAGCGACTAGGCGGGTTGGCGCACGCACCGCAGCTTGCTCATCGGCCGCATGTCCAGCCGCACCTGCGGCATCCCGGTGCTCATCGGTACCGCGGATGCCATCCGAGTAATCATTCGCGAAATTCGCCGCAATCTGCAGGAACAACGCCACACCCATGCACAACAGCATCACCGCAAGGAACCGCGGATCATACGGCGCGCCGGACACACTGGCGACAGCGGCGCCGGTGATGACCGGAGCCACCGCCAATGGCAGCGTTTTCGGCCGGGCTCCACGAATCCAATCCGCGAATCTCATCTCTCTCATACCTCCTCCCTACTCCTCTGCTCTGACGAAATCGCCGATCAACAGGCCATCAACTATATCCGTTGCGGCCGCACGAGGCAATGGTGCAAGCCACGAAAACAGCACGCATTGTGTGAGAATCCGCTCACACAACGGCACCTTGATGAGCGGCGCCTGAGGCAATCGGCACGACAGACCGTCACCATGCGAGGATTCACTCACACAGTGAGGGCTCGAACGCGAAAATCACACGCCGCCAGTCCCAACACCCGCCGCCGTGCGAGGATTCACTCACACAACGGCACCTTGTCTTGCCGAACCAAGCGTCCTCAGCACCCGCATGCCGAGTTTTGTGAGGATCGGCTTACACCATGAACCCTTGGAATCAGCCGTCAGACGACCGGCCGACAACCCTGTATTGCAAATCAGCAGTCGCCCTGACTCCCTGACGAGAATAAGATACTCACGAGTATTAATCAGACGAAAATCGCATCCGCAGCATTGCAATCACCAGTCATTTTCCAACGCTGTGGATTCAATTTCCCGTAAAGACAACAACATTGTTGTTCCCAAACTGGTGACGCTAAGCCCATCGTCGGCATAACCAATTTGGGAATCTGGGCAATGCCCAGCAATCGACACATTGGTGCCGGTTCAGAATCCTCGAGAATCCTCAAGAATCCTGAGCCGGCACCGATGCTTGGAAACCCGGAAACCCGCCAAACCTGGGGTTCGGGAACCCGGATGACTTACTTAAATGACTTACTGAAGGTTCAGCGGCTTGGTCAGCGGGAAGGTGATCGTTTCACGGATGGTCGCGCCGGTCAGCGCGATGAGCAGACGGTCGATGCCCATACCGGTACCGCCGGCCGGCGGCATACCCACACCGAGCGCCTCGAGGAAGTCCTCGTCGATATCCATGGCCTCGACATCGCCGGCGAGCGCGTCTTTGGCCTGGGCGACGAACCGTTCGCGCTGGACCACGGGATCGTTGAGCTCGGAGTAGCCAGTCGCCAACTCGAAGCCGCGCACGTACAAATCCCACTTCTCCACCACGCCGGGCTTTGAACGGTGGGACTTGACCAGCGGGCTGGTCTCCACCGGGAAGTCGCGTACGAAGGTCGGCTCGTACAGCTTGTCCTCGTAGAAGTGCTCCCACAGGTGCTCAACCAGCTTGCCGTGATTCTCCACGTCGTCGCGTTCCACACCGAGCTTGTCGGCGATCTTGCCCAGGTGCTCGACTGACGTGCCCGGATTGTCCGGCCCGCCGTTCGGAACGATTTCCTCGCCCAGCGCCTCGGAGAGCGAATCGTACATGCTGATGGTCTTCCATTCGCCACCGAAATCGTATTCCTCACCGTTGAGCAGCGTGACCTTCGTGCTGCCGAAGGCGTCAAGCGCGGACTTGACGATGAGCTCCTTGACCAGCGCGGCGATCGTGTCGTAATTGCCGTACGCCTGATAGGCCTCGAGCATGGTGAACTCGGGGGCGTGCGTGGCGTCGACACCTTCGTTACGGAAATCGCGGTTGATTTCGAACACACGGTCGATACCGCCCACGAGACAGCGCTTGAGGAACAGTTCCGGGGCGATGCGCAGATACAGGTCGATATCGAAGGCGTTCATATGCGTCGTGAACGGGCGTGCCGCGGCGCCGCCGTGCACGGTCTGCAGCATTGGCGTTTCTACCTCGAGGAAGTCATGGCCTTCGAAGGTGTGGCGCAACGAGGAAACCACGGCGGAACGCTTACGCACCATATCGCGAATGCGTTCGTCGGCGATCATGCCGATGTACGGCTTGCGGGTGCGCGTGTCGTCGCTCAGCTCCTTATGCAGCGCGGGCAACGGCTGCAGGGCCTTCGCCGCGATACGCCATTCGCTGGCGAAGACGGACAGTTCGCCGGTCTTCGAAGCGATGACACGGCCCTTGAGGAACAGGTGGTCACCCAAATCGACCATCTGCTTGAACTGTTTCAAGGAATCCGCGCCGATCTCCTTCTTGGAGATCATACCTTGGATGGCGGTGCCGTCGCCTTGGGCGAGCTTGACGAAGCACAGGCCGCCGCCGTTGCGCAGGAAAAGCACGCGACCGGCGATGCCGACGACGTCCTGCGTCTCGTCACCGGCATTGAGCTTGCCGTCATACTTGGCACGTACCTCGCCGATGGTGGCGGTCACATCGACATGGACCGGGTACGGCTGCACACCTTCCTTGAGCATGAGCGCGCGCTTGGCGACACGCATCTGAACCTGCTCGGGATGTGCGAGCGGGCCGAATTCCTTGTTACTCGGGTCAATTGCCTCGTCAAGGCTCTTGCCTTCATCGATATTGGAGCGGATCTTCTTGTCCTGCTCCAGCAGAAGTTCTGCGTGTTCGACGGTCGTCATGACCGGCGCGTCTTCAGTATGCTGGGTATGCTGTTCCGCGGCGTCTTCCGCGGATTGTTCAGGGTTCGTCATGCACCCCAGTGTATCGAAGTGCCAATACACAACGCGACACACCGATTTGGCATTGTTCTGCAATTGCTGTATAGTAACGGACGTTGCCAAAACGGGCTGTAGCGCAGCTTGGTAGCGCGCTTCGTTCGGGACGAAGAGGCCGCGGGTTCAAATCCCGCCAGCCCGACCATCAAAGGCCAAATCATTGGAATCCCCGTGGTTTGGCCTTTCTTTTTTCGGTCGATAGGCCGACATGCTTGTCCGACTTCCCATTCCGCAAACTGCCTACGCCGGGAGAGTCGCCAGCGTAACCAGTTTGTAGAGTGACGGTCGAAACAGGGCCACGTGTTCCTGCGGGAGTTCATCACGAAAACCCGCATCCCGCGGTGTTCTCCCGCTCCTCCCCGCGCAACATCCGGCAAGATGAATCACAGGTGAACGCATGAGGAATTGGTACCAACTTCCGCCTGTGGGACAGTACCAACCCGGCAATCGGCCCCGTGCGGGAGTTAGGATGATGCCAACGGATGCAAACGTTGCCAACGCTGCCGGTGCCGAAGCAGCAACAGTCCAGCCGACCATGCTGCAAACCTATCCAACACCGGGCCGACGGTCTGCGATAAAGGAGCACACACGCCATGGAGCACGACGACCAGAACAGTCCTCGACCGTTCACTCCGGCATTCCCGGCAGACAATTCCTGGGCTATAGGAACTAAACGTGGTGTTTTAGACTTCCATTTTTGGTTAGTGGACGTGTCCTTTGCGGATGTAGAATCCAGGTTCGTTCGTCGGATCGTCGTGGTTGTTCG
>NZ_JBQKEV010000017.1:0-3108 GCF_052121135.1 Bifidobacterium sp. LCP19S3_E9
GGGGTGGCTGGTCGTGGTCTGCTTGTACTGATGTATTTCGACCGGGTCCCCTTTGTTGGGGGTCTGGTTGTTTGTTTGATCGTTTTGTGATCGCAGAGTGTTGATGATCTGTCGTCCGGTGTTCGTTTGGTCTTGCGGGTTCCCCGTGTGTGGGGTTGCCTGCAAGGGCGTATGGTGGATGCCTTGGCAGACGGGACCGATGAAAGACGTGGCGGGCAGCGATATGCCTCGGGGAGCCGCCGAGCTGGCTTTGATCCGAGGGTTTCTGAATGGGGTGACCCGGCAGCCGTCATGGGCTGTCACCGCAGTTTTTGCGGGGGGTACGCAGGGAAGTGAAACATCTCAGTACCTGCAGGAAAGGATATTCCGTGAGTAGTGGCGAGCGAAAGCGGACCAGGCCAAACCTTGCGCGTGTGATACCCGTCGGGGGTTGCGCGTGGGGTGTTGCGGGCCTGTGTGTCCGGTCTCCGACGGGGCCGGGCCGAGTGATAAAACGACGTGTGAGGCGAGCAGGATTGAATGCCTGGCCGTAGAGGGTGATGGCCCCGTAGCCGTATGCGTGTCGTCTCGGTATCACAGTTTGCCCAAGTAGCACGGGCCTCGTGGAATCCCGTGTGAATCAGCCCCGACCGTGGGGTGAGCCTAAGTATTCCCGTCTGACCGATAGTGTACCAGTACCGTGAGGGAAAGGTGAAAAGCACCCCGGGAGGGGAGTGAAAGAGTTCCTGAAACCGTGCGCCTACGATCCGTCGGAGCCTCCATGTGGGGTGACGGCGTGCCTATCGAAAAATGAGTCTGCGAGTCAGTGGCATGTGGCGTGCATAAGCCGTGTGGCGTATGCGTAGCGAAGGCGAGTCTTAAAAGGCGTTTGTCGCGTGTCCTGGACCCGAAGCGGGATGATCTAGCCCTGGGCAGGTTGAAGCGTGGGTAAGACCGCGTGGAGGACCGCACCCACCTGGGTTGAAAACCGGGGGGATGACCTGGGGCTAGGGGTGAAAGGCCAATCAAATTCCGTGATAGCTGGTTCTCTCCGAAATGCATTTAGGTGCAGCGTCGCGTGTCGCCTCCGGGGGGTAGAGCTACCGGATGCTTGAGGGCCCGGTTCGGGTACCGACAGCAGCCGAACTCCGAATACCCGTGAGGTGTGGCGCGGCAGTGAGTCGGCGGGGGATAAGCTCCGTCGTCGAGAGGGAGACAGCCCAGAGCGTCGTTTAAGGTCCCGAAGCGTGTGCTAAGTGGGAAAGGATGTGGGGCCGCATAGACAGCCAGGAGGTTGGCTCAGAAGCAGCCATCCTTGAAAGAGTGCGTAACAGCTCACTGGTCTAGTGGTCCCGCGCCGACAATGTAGCGGGGCTCAAGCACACCACCGAAGACGCGCCAGCAGGTTTCCTGCTGGGTAGGAGAGCGTCCCCCATGGGGCGAAGCGGCCGCGTGAGCGTGTCGTGGACCGTGGGGGAGTGAGAATGCAGACATGAGTAGCGAAAGACGGGTGAGGATCCCGTCCGCTGGATGACCAAGGGTTCCGGGGCCACGTTCGTCGTCCCCGGGTCAGTCGGGTCCTAAGGCGAGGCCGACAGGCGTAGTCGAATGGATGAACGGGTTGATATTCCCGTACCGGCTGGGGACCGTCAAAGCCGAAGCGCGTGCGCTAACCTCCGCTTCCCGTGGAAGCGCCTTTCGGGGCGTGGACGCGGGTGGTGTTGGGATCCCGCGTGTGGTAGGCCGACGCAGGAGTGACGCAGTCAGGTAGCCGGCCGCGGAGGTGGTTTTCCGTGGTCAAGCGTGCAGGCCGTCCCGCAGGCAAATCCGCGGGGCATAAGGCCGAGGCGTGATGATGGGCCCCCTAGGGGGCGAATCCGGTGATCCCTTCTGCCGAGAAAAGCTTCGGCGCCAGGGCCCCATGCCGCCCGTACCCGAAACCGACACTGGTGGTCTGGTAGAGTATACCAAAGCGATCGAGCGAATCCTGGTCAAGGAACTCGGCAAACCACTCCCGTGCCTTCGGTATAAGGGAGACCCCTTGGGGTGATGTCCTTTTACGGGCGGAGCCTTGGGGGGTGGCACAGGCCAGGGGGTAGCGACTGTTTACCAAAAACACAGGTGCATGCGAAGGCGCAAGCCGCTGTATATGCACTGACGCCTGCCCGGTGCCGGAAGGTTAAGAGGATCCGTCAACCCGTTTGGGTGAAGCGGTGAATTCAAGCCCCGGTAAACGGCGGTGGTAACTATAACCATCCTAAGGTAGCGAAATTCCTTGTCGGGCAAGTTCCGACCTGCACGAATGGCGTAACGACTTCCCCGCTGTCTCGACCAGGAGCTCGGCGAAATTGCAGTACGAGTAAAGATGCTCGTTAAGCGCAGAAGGACGAAAAGACCCCGGGACCTTTACTATACCTTGGTATTGTCGTCAGGTCTGGATTGTGTAGCATAGGCGGGAGGCTGTGAGCCGCGGGCGCCAGCCCGCGGGGAGCCGGAAGGTGAAATACCGCTCTGTCCACACCTGGCGTCTAACCTCGAAGAGTCATCCTCTTCAGGGACAGTGCCTGGCGGGTAGTTCAACTGGGGCGGTTGCCTCCCAAAGAGTAACGGAGGCGCTCAAAGGTCCCCTCAGCCCGGTTGGCAACCGGGTGTCGAGTGCAATCGCACAAGGGGGCTTGACTGCGAGACCGGCGGGTCGAGCAGGGACGAAAGTCGGAGATAGTGATCCGGTGCCGGCGCACGGGCGCGGCATCGCTCAACGGATAAAAGGTACCCCGGGGATAACAGGCTGATCATTCCCAAGAGTCCATATCGACGGGATGGTTTGGCACCTCGATGTCGGCTCGTCGCATCCTGGGGCTGGAGCAGGTCCCAAGGGTTCGGCTGTTCGCCGATCAAAGCGGCACGCGAGCTGGGTTCAGAACGTCGTGAGACAGTTTGGTCTCTATCCTCTGCGCTCGTTGGAATCCTGAGGAGGCCTGCCCATAGTACGAGAGGACCTGGGTGGACGAACCTCTGGTATGCCGGTCGTCACGCCAGTGGCGCGGCCGGTTGGCTACGTTCGGGAGGGATAACCGCTGAAAGCATCTAAGCGGGAAGCCTGCTCCGAGATCAGGATTCCGTGACCCC
>NZ_JBQKEV010000018.1:0-1780 GCF_052121135.1 Bifidobacterium sp. LCP19S3_E9
GTTGGTTTTGTCGGGTGTGTGGTGGTGGTTTGAGAACTCAAGAGCGTGTCTGTACTACTTCTTTATAGTCAATGATTGCCAGTCCGGTCCCCGCTTCCGTGCGGGGTGTTTGATTGTCCTGCGTGGGAGTCCGCGAGGGCGGTTGATGGGGGTCGGGGTTTTCGTGCGAGTCGCCTTTCCTTATTAGGCGACCGTCAATTATTTTGTGAGAGTCTGTTATTGGCTTTCCGCATTGTTTTTTTGTGGAGGGTTCGATTCTGGCTCAGGATGAACGCTGGCGGCGTGCTTAACACATGCAAGTCGAACGGGATCCTGCAAGCTTGCTTGCGGGTGAGAGTGGCGAACGGGTGAGTAATGCGTGACCAACCTGCCCCATGCTCCGGAATAGCTCCTGGAAACGGGTGGTAATGCCGGATGTGCCGGGCTCCTGCATGGGGGTCCGGGAAAGCTCTGGCGGCGTGGGATGGGGTCGCGTCCTATCAGCTTGTTGGCGGGGTGAGGGCCCACCAAGGCTTCGACGGGTAGCCGGCCTGAGAGGGCGACCGGCCACATTGGGACTGAGATACGGCCCAGACTCCTACGGGAGGCAGCAGTGGGGAATATTGCACAATGGGCGCAAGCCTGATGCAGCGACGCCGCGTGCGGGATGGAGGCCTTCGGGTTGTAAACCGCTTTTGTTTGGGAGCAAGCCCTTCGGGGTGAGTGTACCTTTCGAATAAGCACCGGCTAACTACGTGCCAGCAGCCGCGGTAATACGTAGGGTGCGAGCGTTATCCGGATTTATTGGGCGTAAAGGGCTCGTAGGCGGTTCGTCGCGTCCGGTGTGAAAGTCCATCGCCTAACGGTGGATCTGCGCCGGGTACGGGCGGGCTGGAGTGCGGTAGGGGAGACTGGAATTCCCGGTGTAACGGTGGAATGTGTAGATATCGGGAAGAACACCAATGGCGAAGGCAGGTCTCTGGGCCGTTACTGACGCTGAGGAGCGAAAGCGTGGGGAGCGAACAGGATTAGATACCCTGGTAGTCCACGCCGTAAACGGTGGATGCTGGATGTGGGGCCCTTCCACGGGTCCCGTGTCGGAGCCAACGCGTTAAGCATCCCGCCTGGGGAGTACGGCCGCAAGGCTAAAACTCAAAGAAATTGACGGGGGCCCGCACAAGCGGCGGAGCATGCGGATTAATTCGATGCAACGCGAAGAACCTTACCTGGGCTTGACATGTTCCCGACGACGGCAGAGATGTCGTTTCCCTTCGGGGCGGGTTCACAGGTGGTGCATGGTCGTCGTCAGCTCGTGTCGTGAGATGTTGGGTCAAGTCCCGCAACGAGCGCAACCCTCGCCCCGTGTTGCCAGCGCGTCATGGCGGGAACTCACGGGGGACCGCCGGGGTTAACCCGGAGGAAGGTGGGGATGACGTCAGATCATCATGCCCCTTACGTCCAGGGCTTCACGCATGCTACAATGGCCGGTACAGCGGGATGCGACATGGTGACATGGAGCGGATCCCTGAAAACCGGTCTCAGTTCGGATCGGAGCCTGCAACCCGGCTCCGTGAAGGCGGAGTCGCTAGTAATCGCGGATCAGCAACGCCGCGGTGAATGCGTTCCCGGGCCTTGTACACACCGCCCGTCAAGTCATGAAAGTGGGCAGCACCCGAAGCCGGTGGCCTGACCAGTTCTGCTGGGGGGAGCCGTCTAAGGTGAGGCTCGTGATTGGGACTAAGTCGTAACAAGGTAGCCGTACCGGAAGGTGCGGCTGGATCACCTCCTTTCTACGGAGAAT
>NZ_JBQKEV010000019.1:0-1342 GCF_052121135.1 Bifidobacterium sp. LCP19S3_E9
GGCCTATAGGAACTAAACGTGGTGTTTATGATGCCGGTCAGGCCAAGTGGCTGTAGGCGTGTCGGCGTGCGTTTAACGTGACGTGTCGTTAAAAAGGCCGTCCGAGTGCCGGTCCCTGCGGTTGCATGGTGCCATGCGGACGAAATCGAAAAGGGCGCGCCTGTGCCCGGTATGCGGCGGGCCGATGAGGAAGAACGGCAGGACCAAGGCGGGGGCGCAGCGATGGAAATGCCCGGGATGCGCGCTTTCCACGACGGCGCCGAGACGTGACGGGCGCAGGCGCGCGCAGCTGGGGGAATTCCTCGACTGGCTGCTGTCCGGCAAACGCCAGTGGGACATGGACGGGGCGGACGGGCGGGCGTTCCGCAAGCGCGTCGGCTGGTGCTGGCGCCTCCGCCCGGCCATACCGCCGGACGGCGTCGTCCGCCACGTCATCATGGCCGACGGCACGTACATGGCCCATGGCTGGTGTCTGCTCATAGCCATCGACGGGCTGACCGGCGAACCCGTGGCATTCCAATGGTGCGGGCACGAGTCCACCGCCGCGTACGCCGCGCTGTTCTCGCGGATACCGGCGCCCGACGTCCTCGTCTCGGACGGGCTCCGCGGCATCGAGAGGGCCTGCGCCCAGGCCTGGCCGCGCACGAGGATCCAACGCTGCCTGGTGCACGTGCAGCGCAACACCCGCGCCGACCTGACGTCCAGGCCCAGGCTCCAGGCGGGCAGGGAGCTCAAGGAACTGTCCGATGCCCTGACCTCCGTCCGGACGGCCGGGCAGGCCGCGCAATGGGCGGGTGCGCTGAACGCGTGGCACGGGCGGTGGAGGGATTTCATCGCCGAACGCACCTGGGCGAAGGACGATCCCGCCAATCCCAAGGCCTCCAGGCAGGAATGGTGGTGGACGCACGGGGAACTGCGCCGCTGCTACCGCCGGCTCGAGCGATTGTTCAGGGAGGGCAAGCTCTTCGCGTTCCTGGACCCCGGGCTGCTGGCGGGCGGTCCCGTGCCGCGTACCAGCAACCTGCTGGAGGGCGGGATCAACTCGCTGGTCAAACGCACCCTCCTCGAACACCACGGCCTGCCCGAGGAACACATGAGGCGCGCATGCGAATGGAGGTGCTACATGCGCAGCCACGCGCCGGACCCATATGCCCTGATCGCGGGACTGGAACAGGCCGCCGGCACACAGGACCGGGAGCCGACGGACGGGAACGACGACGGATACGGTGATGGAATCCAGGCGAACAACCACGACGATCCGACGAACGAACCTGGATTCTACATCCGCAAAGGACACGTCCACTAACCAAAAATGGAAGTCTAAAACACCACGTTTAGTTCC
>NZ_JBQKEV010000020.1:0-490 GCF_052121135.1 Bifidobacterium sp. LCP19S3_E9
CCAGTTCTGCTGGGGGGAGCCGTCTAAGGTGAGGCTCGTGATTGGGACTAAGTCGTAACAAGGTAGCCGTACCGGAAGGTGCGGCTGGATCACCTCCTTTCTACGGAGAATCTTATTGTTTGCCTGGCATGGTGTCGCGGGGGTCGTCCCCGTGGGTGCCGGGCGTGCTGGCGTGGAAGGATCGTTGCGTCTCCTTGCGGGGGCGGGTATGGGCATGCTGTTGGGTTCCCTGGCCGCCACGGCCTCCTTGTGTGGGGGTTGGCGTTCGGGTGCCCGCCATGGGTTCCTTCCCGGGTGTTCCGGGTGGGGGTGTGTGGTGTGGCGTGGTGGTTTGAGAACTGGAGAGTGGACGCGAGCGGACCGCGTGGCCGCCCCTGTGGGGGTGGCTGGTCGTGGTCTGCTTGTACTGATGTATTTCGACCGGGTCCCCTTTGTTGGGGGTCTGGTTGTTTGTTTGATCGTTTTGTGATCGCAGAGTGTTGATGATCTG